>NZ_JAHIDY010000001.1:0-507158 GCF_018732265.1 Pseudomonas sp. TAE6080 | reverse complement strand
TGAGTTTGAATTGATCTGAATACTTGCTCATGTGAACACCCCAAGAAATTGGATTGGTGTCCAACTTCTTGGGGGCAGTCCACAATGTGGGAGCTGGCTTGCCTGCGATACAGGCAGCGCGGTCTTTCAGTTGAACTGAGGTGATGCAATCGCTGGCAAGCCAGCTCCCACACTGACCGTGCCTATTTCAGATCCGTAAAAAGGCTTACGGCATCAACACCGCACGCCGGGCATCACCGAGGATGTCGACGCCGTTGAGCACGAACTTCTGGGTGCGCACGTCGATGTCGATCACCGGCACGCCGTTGTCCAGGCGATGGTAGGTGCGGCAGGACAGATCCAGGGTGGTGGTGGCCTTGTCGCCCATCTTCAGCTTGGCTTCTTCCAGGGATTTGAGCTTGCCGCCGACGGTGTGGTAGGTGAAGTAGGTCTTGCCGTCCTGGTCCTGGCCCGCCTCACGCACGTTGAGCAGGATGTCTTCGCCCAAGCGCACGCCCAGGGCCAGCATGATTTCGGGACCGGCGCCTTGCAGCACCAGCTTGGCGCTCAGCACCTTGGCGCTCTTGGCCATTTCCTCGGCGATAAAGCGCCCGCCGGACATGGGCTCCATGTCGAACTCGATCTTCGGCGGGGTGAATTCCTCGACGGTCGCCGACAGCGGCAGGCCCTGGAGAGTGGCCGCAATGGCCTGTCTGACTCGGTTGGTAAACATTAGAGAACGTCCTCCAGGAACTGCTCGATGATTTCATCGCGGGCATTGAGTTGATAAACCATGTGTTCGTTCGGCGCGTAGCGGCCGTAGTCGATCACGATGAACCAGGTGCCGTTCTTGTACTTCTCGACACTGTTGAGTTCCGGGTGCAGGTACACACTGCCGCCCGGGATGGTTTCGTCGGCCACCAGGGTTTGCAGCCAGTCGTTGATGCGCTTGACCTCCTGGTCCATGAACGACTTGGTCAGGTTGTGCGCCATGGCTTTCTGCCCGGCCTTGACCAGCTTGCGGCTGATGGCGTCTTCCAGGCCGACATAGCTGATGAACATGCCGGTGATGGAACGGTTACCCAGCAGCGAGAAACCGCCGAGGATGGTGCGGGCGTAGTAGCTCACGCCGTAGCGGTTGAGCAGGTCGCCTTCGGTGGAGGTGTCGAGGATGTTGTACTCGACCACCCGCGACACGTCTTCGGCGAAGGTCACCTGGTTGCCCGGGCTCTCCCACTGCTTGACCTTGGCCAGCGCGGCGATGGCCAGGGACGACGGCGCGAGGAACACGTTTTTCTTCGCCGCCTTGGAGTACACCGACGGCATGTTGTGTACCAGCAGGCAACGGTCGAAACCCAGGTCGGCACCGCCCAGCTCACCACTGTAGGTCACTTGATCGGCGACGCTGGCGTCTTTGCCGTCCAGCACCACACGGGCCTTGATGCGCTTGCCGAAAGCGGCAAATTCACCGGCCACAGCCTTGGTGCCGGTGAAGCCTGGAGCACCAATGATGGTCAGGTCTTCCGGGACACTGCCAAGTGCTGCGAGGCCCAGCTTGCGACCGGTCACCGGCTCGTTGCCGCCGATCACGTTGTTGAGGGTATCGGCGGGGGTCGCACCCTCTTCGACGATCACCACATAGACCGGCACCTTGACCACTTTGAGGATCTGGTACACCGCATGAAACAGCGTGCCCGACTCAGTGCCGGTGGGGTCCAGCAGAGCCTGGGCGGTGAAACTGTTGATGCGGAACGGGGCGTTTTTCGGGATCGACAGATGCGCATTAGGCGCAGTGCCGACCAGACCGATCACGTTGTCACCCAGGCCACCCATGGCCTCGGGGGATTCGCTGGCATTGACGGTGATGCCGTTATGCTCGAAGTTCAAAACCTCAGCCATGATTATTCAGCCTTCTTGGTGACGGCCTTCTTGGCCGGTGGGGTGTCTTGGGCGGCAGCCAGCACGCTGGTCAGTTCCAGGCGGCCGGCGGTGCGCAGGGCGGTTGCTTCGACGTCCAGCAAGTCCAGTTCCTGGCCGACGGTGGACCAGTGGCCACCTTGGGTGGGGAATGGGATGAGGACGGTGTAGGTTTGGCGGTTGGCCATGGTGGGAATTCTCCGGGTGCAAAAAGCGCAAAGCCCCTGCGGGAGGGACTTTGGGCGGGCGAAAAAAAACCGCTTTCGCGGTGGGGGGGATTACTTCAGGAAGGCCGGTTTTTCGGGCCAGATCACGGCGTCCGGATCGGCGCCCTGATCGGGGATATCGCGCAGGGCCTTGCGGTAGGCGACGAAGACCGGGCGGTCCTTTTCCGTCATGGGGTAATCGGGCATCGCGGCGTAATCGCTGGCGGCGAGATCGGCGTCGCGGGATGCGCGGATTTCCTTCCACTTGATCAAAGGATGTAGTTCAGCAAGTGCAAATACAGGTTTCATTAACGCTCTCCTTAATCCAAAGCCAACATGTATGACCAATCAGCTGGATGAGTAACAACACCCGTACAGGCGCCTGCAAGCATCACCTCAACTTCCCCATCTGCAGAGATACACATCGGGTGGATAAACCAGTAATGGCCAAACATTCGAGTCGGTTGCATAACCACTGAACACCAACGCCACTTGCCCTTTTCAGCCCCTGTACACCACGCGTTATTAACTTCACCACTAACAATCCGAACAAAAGCACCTATCGTCAGGCTAGAGTTCAGAATCAACGGGCGGCCACCACTTACCTTTCCGTCATCGACAGACCTTGGATAAGCGAGCCAAGCAGAACCTCCCGTATTACTCGACCATTTCATTTGCCAGACGTGAATGACATTTCTCCAATATTCAGAGGCCCTAATATCAAAATCAGGAAACTGTTCCCGAACATCCGCTTGGACTTGTCGCATAAAATCGATATCTGCTTGGGGGCGCCCAGCTTGTTGAGAAAGAGTAGTGATTGCCCGCAACTTCTTTGTAGTTACCTGCTGATGGATATCCCATCCCTCAATCAGATTGCCCGTGGCATCCGGCGCCATACTAAAATTTTGTGTAAGCGCCAGCCTGGGCAAGCGCTGATCCAAACTTGCAATCTGTTCACGGTAAGTTCGTTGCGCTACTTCAAGGGCTTTATCAATCTCGCCGATCTTACCCGTCACAACACCCGTCAGATTATTTGCCGCGCTGACAACCGCGGCCAATTGCTGTTCAGTACTCAATGTTTAAACTCCTTGTAGTGCATTGATCTTGTGTTAAGCCTTCGCTTCAAGCGCCATCAATCGAAATAAAGCTCCGATGCCTCGTGCCATGTTGTCGATACTGGCCGTCGAGAGTGACGCCAACTCATCCACCACCAGGATGTTGAGGTTTTCCGACCCCACGATCACGGTGACGCTATCCGCCGGCAACGGCGAAATATCCAACGTAAACTTCTGCAATACCCGCGCCGCCGCCGCCTTGTACGTCAGCAACTTCCCCGCCACCGAGTACACCGCCAACAGCGTTCCACTGGCGAGGTAAAACCCGAATTCGCCAATCTCATATTCACCATCGCCATCAAACAGCGCGGCCATGCGCAGTTGGCGCTGGCCCAGGTCTTCGTAATCCACAATCGCCACGCGCTGGCGCTCATCGCGCAGGGCGGTTTCGTTGCCGGTGGGGTTGTAGCGGCCGGTGCCGGCGGCGATGTGGGTGATTTCGCCTTTCAAGCCTTGGTTCTTTGCCTGCAACACTTCATCCAAACCCTTGGAGGTGAAGCGCACCAGGCGCGTAATGTCATCGGTCATGGCTGCGCCCTGAGGTCGTAGTCGTTAATGGTGTAGTGCTGGGCCACGCCCGCACTGTTAAGCCCTGAACTCAACATGAGTTGCGGCAAGGCGCCCCGCAGCGACAGCTCGCTGTCGCTCAGCGCCGCATGGGCGACGCTGGTGATGGGCAGCCTGCCCACCACCTCATGCACCAGGGTGATGGTGGCCAGGTCGCGCTCGCTCTTGGCCGCGTTGATGCGGCGGATCAAGCGGTTGTGGTCACCACTGGACCAACTGCGGCCGATGATCGCCTGCACGTCGAAGGTGTAGGGCTGGGCCAGCGGGCGCTGTTGGTACCAGGCCAGAATGTTGGGGGTGAACCCCAGGGATTCGACCGCGTGGCTCAACGCCTTGGGCGTACCGGCCTGGCGCTGGATCTGCCAGGACAGGGCGACCGTGAGGCGCTTTTCGGTTTCGTCGGCAGCGGCGTTCCACTCACTGACGCCGCGGTCGGCGGCCAGGTAAGGCAGGAACGCCTGCGGCGTGTGCAGCGGATTCATCAGCGCCGGGAACGGCGGCTCGACCCGTTCGAGCAACTTGCCGAAACCCAGGTCCAGCGCCTTCTCCAGCGGTGAACTGTTGGCCGGCAATAAACTGGATGTGTGCTCACTCATAGCGTCAGCACCTGCACCTCGACACCCGTGCAATACGGAGCCTGGAAGGCCGTGGTGATGATCGGCGCCAGCGGTTCGAGAATCTCCAGTTGTGTAGCCCCGGCGGTGTGGATGGTGTAGTCGATCCAACTCGGGTCCACGCGCCCTTCAAGGCGGTGGCAAGATTCGGCATAACGTTGCAGCAATTGCTGGGCCGCCACTTGCGTCAGCCCCGAGTCCGGGCCGGCGTTGATCCTGGCGACCACGCGGATCTTGTAAGGCACGATCTGCGCGCCCTGCACCGTCACCCAATCGGTTTCCGGGCGCACATCAGGCCGGGCGAAATGGCGGCGCACACCGTCAAGCAAGTCCGTCGATGGCGTGCCATTACCCGAGCGCGAGAGCACTGTGACCATGACCTCGCCAGGTGCCGTACGCCGGGCGTTGCCATCCTTGACCTGGGCGGCATAACCATCCGGGTCGAAGGTATAACTGACTGTCACCACGCCAGCAGCGGCACTCTGCACTTTCACCACCGGCCGCTCGCCAAGGGTGAACACCTCGCGACGATACTGCATGCGTGAACCCGCAGCCGGCGCGTGGGGCGCCAGGTAGTAGCGCAGCCGCGCATCATCGTCACTTTCGAGGGTCGGCGGCACGGGCGGGAACGCCGCCGGGTCGCCTGGGTCGAGCACCTGGCGCTCCAGGCCCATGTCGGCCAGGCGCGCATCCAGGTTGCTGCCAGTGGCCCACCACGCCAGCATCTGCTGGATCCGCGCATTGTATTTGCGCTCATGGGTTTGCAGGCGCACGCAAAAGGCTTCCAGGGCCAGGGTCAGCAACTCGCTTTCGTTGTCCAGGCTGACCTTGAGTTTGGCTGCGCTTTGCGGGGCGCGGGTGGCCACGTAATCGACGACAAACGCCTTGAACTGCGCCAGCAGCGGTTCGAATTCGTCGACGGCGATGAGGTCGGGCGGCGCCAGTTGGTTCTGCCCGGGGATCAACATGCTCATGTCACCACCTCGAAGGATTGCTTGCGGTTTTTCCAGGTGCCGGCAAACCGCAACAGCAGGCCTGCGCCCTGGCGATTGGCGACGATGACTTGCGGGGCAAAATCGGCGATGCCGTTCTGCGGGTTGTAAAAGGCCTGGGCGGCGTGGCTTTGGGCGAGGATCAGCAGATCATCGCCCAGGTTCTGCCCCAGCAGCTGCGGGATCATCGAACCGTAAAGCGGGCGTTTCTGCCGCGTGCCCAAAGGTGTGGTCAGGGCCCGGGTGGCGCGCTGGACGAATTGCAGCCAGTCGTCCACCACGGCCCCGGTGTTTCTCTCAATTCCGATCATGGCAAATCCTTATGCCGTGCTGATAACTCGGCCCTGGTGATCGACCACCGGGCCACTCAAGTGCACGCCGGAGGCATCCAGCAGGATGCCGACGGCACCTACATTCAGGGTAAGCGTCTCGGCAGTCATGGCCAGACGGGCAGCCCCCAGGCGCAGTTCGACCTGCTCGCGCGAACCGCTGAATGCGGTGGGCCCGTTGCTCCAATTGAGCACATGGGCGGCGGCGTCGTAGGCGCTTTGTGTACCGTCCGCATGCTGCCGACGGGTCAGCGTCGCAACACTGGACAGCGGTGGAAAACGATCACTGTTGAGGCCAAACAACGCCACCGACTGCCCCCCACCCTCGCCACCGCCATAGTTGAGCAGCAGGCATTGCTCACCCACCGTGGGGATCCGCGTTTCCGTCTGCGCGCCGGCACTGGGGTTGAAAAAGCGAATCGCCGGGGTCAGCAACTCACCATGACTGACCTTGCAGGTATTGCTGGCCGCATCGACCTCCTGGCACACGCCGATCCGGCAAAAGCTCTCGGCACGCCGATAGAGGTCTTCAAGCTGAGTTTCCATCTGCGCCAAGCGCTCGACGATGGGCGCCAATTGCAGGCGTAACAGTGCATCGAACATGGGCTACTCCTGCAATGGCCGGTATTGATCGGGGTCGTCGATGTTCGACACTTCCCAGGTGCGGGCAAACAGCGGCTTGCCGATGGGGTCGTCGAGCAGTGGCGGGCCGAGGTAAAGGGTCTGGCTGAAGGACACGGTCCAACTGTCATAGTTGGTTTCGGCCCCCGCCAGGCTCGACGGCAGCGCGACGATATTCACCGGCACATCGCACTGGGCCGGCGGCAACTGCCAACGGTTATCCAGTACCAGGTCCATCAGCCGGCTCGCCAGGTCACAAGCGTCAAAGGGTTGCGCGCCCTGGGCGGCCATGACTGTGAGCGAGATCGACAGAACATGGGCCTTGCGCCCTTCAAGGGAGCGCACGCCGGGGCCATTGCGCTCGACCGTGATCGCCACGCCGGTTTCATCCGTCGCCAGAAAGCCCGGCGGGCTGCCCACCCGCAGATCGGGGAACGCTGCACGCAGCGCCTCGCCGACAGCAATCGGCAGCTGTGAAGGTTTTTCAATGAGGGTCATGGTGTGGCTTCCTTGCAACAATCACTTTGAATCCGGGGGTTGGTTGACCCCGATGCGCTTGGCGGCCCAGCGCTCATACAGGCCGATGGCCACGTCGGCACCGGCCATGGCGGTCAGGCACCCGAGGGCGCCCGCCGTCCAGATCGACATGCCGGCGGCATACAGCAGCATCAGTGCCGATACCCCGCACACCATGCACGCCCCGGAACGCAGGGCCAGGCGACGGACCAGCGACCAACCACGGGCGCCCTCCTTGTCGGCGCGCCACATTTCCCCGGATACCCCGCCGATCAGGGCCAGAATAATCACCAGCCAGATAGGCATTTCTGCCAACGCTTGCTGCTCGTTTGTCATGTCACGCCTCCTGGAATGCGTAAAACCGGCAGGTGGCCGGTGCTTTGATCAATAAGTGGTTTGATGTGTCGGTAGGCATTCCAAAAAGCCCGGTTGCCCAGGCTTTTCAGTAATGCGGTCCTTGCGATCTTTCGGCGCTACTGGCGCGGTACGGATCTTTCCTCGATGTTTTTCCGACCACGATCCCTGTCTGCCGGATAACTGCTTCTGGTGCTTTACGCTGCACACCCGGGTCAGTTGCCAACCCTCTGAACCGTTAAGGCCGGTTCATCGCTGCCTGTGGTGAAACCGTGAAACTAAAGAGCGTCGGCATCCTTGCCGGTGCTGCCTGGCGTCCTTGCCATCACTCGGTGGCGTCCTTGCCAGTGTTGCGTGCCTTCCTTGTCTTCCCTGGCAGCATCCTTGCCGCCTCCACCAGACCTTGTTGGCTGGCTTGAGATGAAGAATATGCATGTATGGATATACAGTCAATGCATAAATGCATTTATTTCCACTCAAGCAATGCATATCAGCATAAACATCTTGAAAGACAGCCACTTGGCGGTTTTCCGCAGGCGAAAAAAAGCCCGCTGATGAGCGGGCTGTTTCTTACAAAGGAGGTTTAGCGGGCGTACATGCCCCACCAGAAAACGTGACCGAGGATGCTGATCTGTTCTTCCTGGATATCCTGGAAGCTGTAGTCCTCATCCGGATGCTCATCACGATTGAAACTGCGCAGGCGAATCCCCGAAGGCAGGCGATAGAGTTGTTTGACCCGCAATTGGCCGTTGTGGTTGATGGCATACAAATCGCCATCGACGATATCGCCAATCCCGCTCTTGCCAGCATTGACCCCCACCGTCGCCCCATCGCGCAATACCGGCAGCATGCTGTTACCGCGCACCGTCACACACTTGGCCTGATCGAATTGCACACCGTTATGCCGCAGGCTGCGCTTGCCAAACCGCAGGCTGGCCTTCTCGCTTTCCTCGATGACGAATCTTCCTGATCCAGCAGCCAATTCAACCTCACGCAAAAAGGGGATCGACACCTCGTCGTCATTGACGGGGGTATCGTCGTCCCACAGGCTTATATCCTTGAGCTCCGAATGCATCGGGTCACGCTCATCCAGCCGCACCGGCGCTGCACGCCCGCGCAACTGGTCAGTGCTGATACGGAAATAATCAGCGATACGCGAGATGTGTTTGTCCGACGGATCAACAATCTTGCCGCTGAGGATCCGGGACAGAGTGGATTGAGGCACGCCGGTACGCCGGTGAAGCTCCGTGGGGGAGATCCCGTCGTGGTCGAGCAGCTCTCTTAAGACGATTGAAACGTTGCGTTTTTGCATAACGGGGATAGTGACGGGAGTTTTTGGGGTTGGCAAATGCTAATTTGCATATTTTGTGCATGGCGTATGCACATCCACACCTAATGCCGATTTTCTGTAGGAGCGAGCTTGTCTCCGGGCGGCGTTCCGACGAAAAACCTCAGAGCACCGCGTTTACCCAGCAAGCGCGCATTATCGTTGACGTTCTTCGCGAGCAAGCTCGCTCCTACAGCCAAGATCGGCGTTAGGTGTACTCCGTCTGCGTTTTACCTGACCGTTTGTGAACTGCGAAGCACTGACCTCACATGTTAACCTTGCCGCCATCGCAAAAAATGCTGGGCCAAGCGCCCCCTTTGCCCCATCACTTTCAACGAATCTGCCTACTATCCAATGAGTAAAAACACGTCCGATCTGTCCTCCCACACGCCGATTGTGTAGGAGTATGTGGGGAATTTGGGGGGGTAGGCCCGTGATTGCGGGTTGTGACGCTCGCCCAAGGCAGGTTGCGTAAACGCATAATGGGCATTGGATGGCATAGATTGGCGTACGGTTTGCCCCATTTTTGCCCCATGCGAGGGTCTAGGACTCCCGCCTGCCCAAGCAGCACAATGACCGAAGCAATCTCATCTTACAGCCATGCCTCAACACCCAGGGTTCACGGTCGCGTCAGGCAAGCCTGATGATGGGCAATATGATTTTTGATGGGCTGCTTTCGGCCAAAAGCAGACCATGGACACACTGCTCATACGCCAGTAATGTGTGCCCAAGTCATGTCGCTTTTCCTCTTCGCCTCGCTCTCTGGAACTGCGCGCCGCAGCCCCTTAACCTAAACGTTAGCACTCACGGCAGAATAATGGTTATCCAAACAACTATCGGCGCACTGTTCTTCTCTGCTTACGCGAAAGGCCGGGCGCTGGCTACCGACGAAGCTATCTTTAAACATACGCAACTAGAACCTCGTCTTCCTCCAGGGATGAGCGTCGATTTACTTGAAGCAGTACTAGTCGTACTTAAACCCCAAGTACCAATCAACACCGTTACGATTTCTTGCAAGTGGGTTAAGATTCCAGGTCCTTGGGATGATCGACCATCTGGAGAATGCTTGGATGCACAATCTTGGGTGCTTGGTGAAAAACTTGTTCTCATTGGCACAGAGGACCTCGATAGTCTTAGCATTCGTTTAACAGAGCATGGCCTCTTAAGCGCGCCTTACCCGGTTAACTACTGCAACGATGGTTTTGAGATTTTGTTGCCACTGGTTCCTGCGTGCCGGATAACGTCGTTGCACTTCATAGTGGCATCCAATTCTTACCCAGAGCCTGTAGATTGCTCTGCTTGGTACGCCGTTGATGTACCTCACGGCCACGTATTGACCGCCGTAGGTGAGGGCTAACAACTAGTTCAAGTCACTCGCTTTGCTCATTCGGGACCGGCTAAAGCCAGCCCCTTAATCGTAGAGATGTTTGGTGTTTCGCCCAAGTATGCGCAAGGTTTAGCGGTAGGTACCCTAGATGGAATTCAGTCGCATGGAGGAAATCCGGAGAATGGGCTCACGGTGAAATAGACAGTGGGAGTAGTTGTGGCGGGCCGGATCAACTTTGGCGCATTTTGTTCAAAAGTCCATAAACCGAATGACTGCTTAGGGTCGAATGTGGTCGTAGGGAAACCAATTCAACGATAGGGATTCGAACCCCTCCCAATCTACCTGTAGTCCGCTATAGACCACGAAAACGGGCCCACGCAAGAGGGCTAGACGCACAGATGATGCCCTAGTGAGCGTGCCGCACGTTGCCGCTCACCTGCTTCCGATCACCGACTTAATTGCCATGCTGGCTCTATGAGTTCGGCTGGCCTATTGCTTTAAACATAGGAACCAGAATTTGGCTTCCTCTTTCATTTAAATGATCGTCATCAAAATAAATTGGAAGCCCACCAACATCTCCCCAGCATCTATCCTTACCGCATAGATATGGAACCGGGTCCAAGATTTTTGCACCGCACTTTTCCGCAGCCAAATCGAGAGTTTTTAAAGAGGACAAGTTTCTTTCATTATATTGTTCAATCGTTACTGACACTCTGGTGGACACATCAAAAATCATTGATCGACCCATACTGGACGGGACATTAAACCCCATCTCTGGCACTGGCCGCACAATGTACACTTCTCTATCTTTAGAAAGCTCGCATACGGTTTCGAGGATGCCCTCTCTCATATCAGCAGCAAACCCATCGCTGTGTATATCTCCATTATCAGAAGTAAATTGTGATATCAACTTCGCTAACGGCGGATCAATTTCGTTTGGACCATGCACATAAAGTGAAAAGCGATTCACCAAAACAACGGGCACACTGCTTGGTAACTTCTTAGCTTCCGCGACAACCCAACTCAAATAATTAGTACACTTGTGCTCTTCATTTTTACTATATATACCACCAGCCAAAGGACATGCATTGGCGGCCCACTGCAAAACATCACCTTTTCCAATTGCTGCTTTTAGTGATGTGACCAAAGATGAAGAGTGACTATCTCCAATCATTACCGCTTTGACGCTGCCATCGCTCCCATATTTACAGTTAGGTACCGGACTGTCTTTCGAGCCGATACCAAATGACGCGGCCGCGCATTCTTCCAAGCGTGGGTTCTTGTTCAATGCCTCGTTAAAAATTGCGTTGGCCTGTGCGGAAAGCCGGCTTGGAAAACCATCTTGTTTCCGAACGAGAGTACTAAATGCGCTAATTGTCAAAGCACCAGCCAACAAAAAAACAACAGAGGGGACCATCGCTCTTTTCGACAATCTTATGCGTACGGGTGTTTCAACGTAACGATAGGAGATCCAGCCACAAAACAGAGCCAAAACTAATCCTACCAGCACCGCCAATGAATTACCCTTCAGGTTTAAAAACACCAGAACCACTACAATCGGCCAGTGCCAAAGATACAGCGAATAAGAACAGTCTCCTAACCATTGAGCTAGCCTTGAGCCGCTCCACCACGAATCTTTCCGTGCTGCAACTAACACTAATGCCGCCCCCAACACTGGCACTACTGCACGCCAGCCCGGCCACTGACTATTTTGATCAAATATAAAAATTGATAAAATTATTAGTAAAAAGCCAAGCCCCTCAATCGTTCTCCTAACCCCCTTAACCATCGCAACGTTGTTAGCCCACAAGTAGACAACCCCACCTGCGAGCAACTCCCAAGCCCGACTCTTAAGAAGATAGAACGCTGCAGTCGGCTTATGAGGAGTTATTGTTATGGACCAATAAACCGACAACACAAACCAAAGAAGCACGACTATTTTTAGTGTAGATATTTTTGGACGGATCTTCCACGCAATCAACATCACCAGTGGAAGAATCATATAAAATTGCCACTCAAGCGAAAGTGACCAGGTATGCAGCAATAAATTCTCATGAGAGGCAGGATCAAAATAACCCGATTCGCGCCTAAACTTTATATTCGAGAAAAAACCTAATGCACTCAGCGTGTACGCCCCAAGCGTCTTGTACTCATCTGGTAATAAAATAGCCCATCCGAGAATCAGAACGAAGCCACACAAAACAATTAGCGCCGGAAGAATACGCTTAGCTCTAGACACATAAAAGTCTAGTACCGAAAACCTCTTATTGGAAGTCAGAGACTCGGAAAGACCTTTCGCGATTATGCCAGTCATTAGATAACCAGAAATCACAAAAAAAACATCTACACCAATGAAGCCACCAGAAAACCCGAAAATACCAAAGTGATACAAAACTACAGAAACCACCGCCCAGGCACGCAGCCCATTTATATCACCCCGAAAGTTACTACTTTTAGCGTCCATGTTTTTCAACTTCTCAAGACATACACCCTTTATAACAAGGGCTCATTAAAAATAAGCAATACGCTCACGAATACAAACGTTACCAACTACCAACTACCTTTTGAACAGTTCATGTAGAAGCTGAAGTTGCTATTTCAAACTTTAATTTATGGGCGGTTTCCAAAAATATGAACATTCGAGCTACTGGGAGCAGCAGATATAAGTATGATTCCATGAATGATAGGATTTTGCCAGTAGCCGCGACATCTACGAGATGCAGAACTTTTCCCAATTACACACACGCAACCTTCCATAGCTGATCAAGTTTCGTTGTGTAGCTCTGACTCATCATCTCCCGCCTCATCCCCCAATCTGGGTTGGTCGGCACGCTAGCCGACCGCAGCGTTCCCCTTCCCCACCGTCCATTGATCTGATCCAGCACCGTCATCACCCTGGTAGCCTCCGCAGGCTGCGACACAGCGAATAGATCGTCGGTGTACTCGCCTGGCTGGCAAAGGTTGAGCAACATCACCTCGGCCTTGCTGTATTTAAAGCCTGGCCGGTAGATATGGTCGACAGCATCAACCGCAGCCTTTGTCAGCAGGCGCACGTCGTCGGTTGGATAAGGCAGGTCAACCACCACCCCGTTCGCATACTTGGCCTCTTCAGGATTGAACATCCCGGTACGGATGCAGACTCGGACCTTCTTGCACAGTGAGCCCTGGGCCCGGAGCTTTTCAGAAGCACGCATCATATAGGTGGCTAGCGCCTCCTTGATCGGCGGTAACTCGGTCAGGCGCTTACCGAACATCCGGCTGCAGCAGATCTCCTGCTTCAGCTGGTCGGGCTCGTCCAGCTCCAGGCACGACGTACCGGCCAGCTCTCTTGCAGTCTTCTCAATCACGATGCTGAACTTCTTGCGCAGCGTCCACGGGTCAGCCTTGGCAAGGTCCATGGCGGTCTTGATGCCAAGTGCGTCAAGATGGAGTTTCATTTTTCGGCCGACACCCCACACCTCGGCAACGTCGGTATTGCGTAGCACCCAGTCGCGCTTGGCCGGGTCAATGATGTTCACCACGCCACCGGTCTGGGCTTGCAGCCGCTTCGCAGTGTGGTTGGCCAGCTTGGCCAAGGTCTTTGTAGTGGCGATGCCTACGCCAACCGGGATACCAGTACCACGCAGCACCTGGTCCCGAATCTCTCGACCCAAAGTATCCAATCCACCTATGCCCGTCAGATCGGCGAACGCCTCATCGATGCTGTACACCTCGACCGCCGGCACCATCGCCTCGATCAGGCTCATCACCCGTTCGCTCATGTCGCCGTACAGAGCATAGTTTGACGAGAACGGGACAATGCCGTGCTGCTTGAGCTTGTGCTTGATCTGGAAATACGGCTCCCCCATTTTAATAAATGGCTTGGCATCGTAGCTGCGGGCAATGACACAGCCGTCATTGTTGCTCAGTACCACGATGGGTACCTTCGCCAGGTCTGGCCGGAACACTCGCTCACAACTGGCGTAGAAGCTGTTGCAGTCGATTAGGGCGAAGGTCGGCTCTTGCTTAGACATGGCTGCGCACTGTGCTGGTGATCACGCCCCAGATTGAAAGCTCGTCCCCCTCAAGGATGTACCGCGCCGGGTACTTGGGGTTTTCCGAAAGGAGGATCACCTCTTTACCACGCTTGCACAGGCGCTTGCAGATGGGCTCATTGTTCAGCAGGGCTACGACCACATGCCCGTGGGCCGGCTCGATGGCTCGATCCACCACGGCCAAATCGCCCTCAAATATCCCCACCCCTTGCATGCTCTCGCCAGTAATCACTACCAGGTACACATGAGGCGCACGGATGTTCAGGACCTCATCCAATGAGATGTGCTGCTCGATGTGATCCGCTGCCGGCGATGGAAAGCCGGCCGGAACCTGAAAGGAACACAGAGGCAGTTTTACGCCGGCTTCGGCGATGGGACCTAGAATGGTAAAGCTCATGGCGCGCCTTTCTACAAATACTGTACGAATGTACAGTTAACTTTGTAGGACGCTTGCGGTCAATTTTTCTGTGGGATATTTCGACAGGCGGAGAGGTGCGTATGTGCGGGAGATTCGTGCAGTACGAGGGGATGGCGATCTTTATCGAAGAGCTGAACCCACAGATAGAGCTATTCAGTGGATATGACGCCGCGCCGATCAATCGCTACAACGTCGCTCCTTCGACACGGGTGCAACTGCTGCACACTGTAAAGGATCGCATGCATATCGATGCAGCCAAATGGGGATGGGCGCCATTCTGGGCCAAGGGGAAACGCCCGGACCCGATCAACGCTCGCGTGGAGACGGTCACCACGGGCAAGTTCTTCAAGCAACTGTGGCCGAATGGCCGAGCCGTGGTGCCGAGTGAAGGGTGGTATGAGTGGGTCAAAGACCCCGATGATCCGAAGAAAAAACAGCCCTACTTCATTCGCCTGAAAAGCCAGAAACCCATGTTTTTCGGAGCACTCGCCCAAGTGAGTCTTGGCCTGGAGCCCCAAGAAGGCGACGGTTTCGTGATCATCACCGCTGCCAGTGACCAGGGGATGGTGGACATCCATGACCGCAAGCCCTTGGTACTGACACCTGAGCATGCCAGGGAGTGGCTGGATCCGGGTCTTGCCCCAGAGCGGGCCGAAGAAATAGCCAAAGAGTGCTGCCAACCAACCGAGGATTTTGAGTGGTATGCGGTTGGCAAAGAGGTGGGGAACGTGAAAAATCAGGGAGCCGAATTATTGCTCCCCTTATCCACGAAAGATGATTAGTCCTGCCGGCGCTGCTCGAGCAGTCGAGCGGCCGCCGGGAAGCCTACCCAGGTCGCGTTGTGGTCAAGCCCACGGCCAGCCAACACAACAGCAGCCAAGTCATTAAGGTCAATCTCACCTCGCGAGGCCGCCGCGAGAAGCTCAGAGGGCAGGACATTCAAATAGTGGTCAGCGGTTTCCATGGGGGTCATCCTTCGTTTGCGTGACCACAGTAACGCTCTACCGTAAACACATAGCAAGCCAATCAGATCGACGATTGAGACCATTAAAACAGCCCCCCAAGCGCTGAAGGCTCCCAGTTCATGATCACCAATTCTCCACTGACATCGGCCTTTCCCTGCCGTTGGTTTGTGGTGCTGTAACGGATGTCGACTGTTTCAAAATGGAAGCCTTCAAACACTCGGCGAATATCCTGGTGATCGTTGATGCTGACCATGACCTTCCCCTTGCAACGCCTCATAAAGTCAGCCATTCGCTCGTAATTCTCAAAGGGAAAGTCCACCCCGTAGCCGGCCGTCTGCCAGTAGGGCGGATCCATGTAGTGGAAGGTATGGGAGCGGTCATAGCGCTCAGCACACTCAAGCCAGCCCAGATTTTCAACATAGGTGCCGGACATACGCTGCCACGCTGCAGAAAGGTTTTCCTCGATCCGAAGCAGGTTGATTGCCGGACCAGTCGTCGCGGTACCGAACGTCTGCCCCGTCACCTTGCCGGCGAAGGCATGGTGCTGCAGGTAGAAGAACCGAGCGGCGCGCTGGATGTCGGTAAGGGTTTCAGGGCGGGTCATCTTCTGCCACTCGAACACCTGCCGAGAGCTGAGCGCCCATTTGAACTGGCGCACGAACTCTTCCAAGTGGTTCTGCACGACGCGGTACAACGTCACCAGGTCGCCGTTGATGTCATTGAGGACTTCAACTGGCGCGGCCTGGGGGCGCATGAAGTAAAGCGCGGCGCCGCCGGCAAACACTTCGACGTAGCATTCGTGCGGTGGGAAGAGAGGGATAAGGCGGTCGGCCAGGCGGCGTTTGCCGCCCATCCAAGGGATGATGGGTGTGGACATATAAAAGCAAGACCTTTGCTGTATGAATAAACAGTGCTAGGCTCGCTCCGCTTTGTGCACGAAGCAGGAGCCTTGGCTGGACTTGCAGGGACGATCTGCGGGGAAGGCGGCCGGGCTGGATGTTGACGCATCCTGCCCGGCCGCTCCTTTTACTTCGGCGTAGAAACTTCTTTTGCGTAGGCCTGACAGGCACGCAGGGCGATCAATCCTTGGTCGCCGGCATCGGTGATGGCGATAATTCGTTGAGCATGCGCTGGGTCAAGTTCGGCTCTCGTGGGGCCATGAACCATGCTGCCGGTGGCGGCGGTGGCTGGCACTGAACAGCCGCTGTTGGTTTCGGTGGCGGCGAGTACGACTGACAACCGCAGATCAGTAGTAGCCAGGCGATCACGCAGGCGAGCCTGCTTCGTTTGCTCATCGATCAATTCCTTGTGGTGGGTCTCATCTTTGCTCTGCAGGCGTCGCTCCAGCGCCAGGCGCTTGTCCTGCTCAGTGCGTTGTAGGCTGGCAGATGCCTGGGCCAGCTCGTTGAGGGTGTCAGCCTGGAGGCGCGCTTGGCGCTCCAACTGCTGACCGTACCGCCAGCCTTGGACGGTCCAGGCCAGTGCAGCAGATCCGCCGGCCAGCATCACCAACAGCAGGCCTACGGCGGCGATTCGGAATTGAGCGGGGATCAGGTCGAAGAGACGCATAACACCGCCCTCGCCCTACCCCAGAGCTGCAGCCGATCCTCCAAGCCGTTGAGGCCGCCATTGATCCTGCGGGTGATGGTGTTGAACTGCTCCTTGTCGGCCAGCAGGTTCAGCCCGTTCACCCACCAGAACCACGCTGCCGACTCTGCGGCCCACTGCGGCAGCTCCAACAGTTCCGGTGTGCGTAGCAAGCGCTCGTCACCAAATAGCGCCAGGCTGCAACGCAAGTAGTTGTTGTGCCCGGTGACCTGGATCAGTCCGCGACCACGATATCGCTGACCATCGCCATCGGCCTCCGGGGTATTGCCCAATCGGGTAGCAAGAGTGCCGGTGTCGTATTTACTGAGGTACTGATCGCCCCCCAATTCGCGCACGTATTGCAACTGGCCGGACTCATGCCCGACCTGAGCAAGGAAAGCCGCCTGGCGCTTCGGCGTATCGATCTGTCGATTTGCCATAGCTGCGTTTAGGGCAGATACAAAAACGCCCGCTTGGCGGCGGGCGTTGGGCATGATGCGTTGGAGTTGCTGCTCGGTGATGGACATCGCGTTTTCCCAGACAAAAAAAGACCGCTCGAAGGCGGCGGGTGATGAAACAGAAAGGCCAGGTCACAGCTCCAGAACTTTGACCTCCTTGGACTTTTTCGCTTTCTTGCCGACTGCCTTGGCTTTCCCCTTCTTCCCTGCATTGCATTCGACTGAGGTGCTCCAGCCGGACTGGGTGAATACCTGTTCCACCGAGTCCACCAGAAACACTCCGTCGAGGCCTTCCTTGAAGCCTTGCGCGTTAATCTGCCGTTCCGCGAACAGGTCCGTACGCCCGACCATCTCCAGCCGGACCTCGGCGGTTGAGCGGTTGAACGCTGCAAGGCGTGCCTTGGCTGCCTGCTCGGCGGCGGACTTGTTCGGATGGATGTGCCGATCGGTATGCACGGGTGGCAATCCTGCCGGCGCGTCGTCGTTGTCCAGAGTCAGGTTGACCAGCTCGCCGGTTTTCTTGTCCTGATACTTGGCCTTAACGGCCTTCTGCGTGGTGCGGTCAGTGAACCGGAACTGCCAGCGACTGACGTCGCCACGACGGATGATGACCGCCGACAAGGATTTACCGCTGGCTGTTTGGCCGCTTTGGCGAGGCAACACCAGCAACTTACTGTCGGCCACTTTCGCAGTGCAATCGTGATCCTTGGCGAGCCGAGTGATGAAATTGAAGTCTGATTCATTCAACTGATCAGCCCGAGGCACTACGGTTGCCACTGAACACTCGGGTGCCCAACCGTTGCGAGCAGCGATGTCGCTGACAATCCGCGACAACGGGACGTTTTCCCAACTGCCACTACGGGTGGTTTTGCCCGTTCCTCGCATGTCGCTGGCCTTGCCACGTATGACCAGGGTGTCGGGCGGGCCAGAGACCTCGATGTCATCAACGGTGTATCGGCCCAAGCGGGCCAGTGCGTTGCTACCATATCCGAGGTAGATCTCGATACCGGCGCCGCGCTTGGGCAATGTGACGGCGCCGTCACGGTCGTCGATACGCAGCTCGAACTCATCCGACTCCATGCCGGGTTTGTCCAAGGTACGCAGCAACAGCAGACGGTCATTGATCAATGCGGTGATATCGGAACCATCAGCAACAATCCGAAAGGTGGGTTTCATGCTTGTACCTCGTTGTTCAATCCCACAACTGCACCTGCTCGACCATCGGTTCTGCAACATCGGGAAAGCTGATTAACAGGCCCGCCCGAAACGGCTGACGCTCATCCGCCAACAGCCGATTCGCCGCCAGCACCGCCTCGACCGTGCCGTTCAGATGCCCGTACTGCTGAAAACACAAGGTATCCAGCAGGTCACCATCAGACGTTCTGCATATCGTCGCCATAGCGCGTGAACTCCAAACTGAAAGTTTGCTTACGCGGGATCCCGCCAGCCAGCAAGGCGCCCTGCTCTTCCTCCAGGCTGCGCAAGCACCAGGTGCCGAGCACGAAACCATAGCCGGTGGTAAGGTTGAGCGGTAGCAGCTTGGCCCCGATGGAGCGCAGGGTATCCAGTTGCTTCAGCCCGCCCTTGAAGGTGGGAAAGATCGCACCCTTGAGGCTCAATTTTTCCTCCCCCATACCCACTCCCTGCTGCGCCGGCCGGCGACTTAGGCGCTCTTGCGAGGCCCAGCGAAACTCTGTCTGCCGGCGAAGTTCGTCGAAGGCCGCCGTGTCCAGGTTGAAGTAGAACGGCTGGGCATTGGTTTGCAGCGGCTGCAGGATCAGCAAATGCGGAAACGGCTTGACCGCTTCCGCCATGGGTGTGGCATTGGGCGCCAGGGCGCTGGTGGGCAGGATGTTCGCCAGACGGGGATCAACCTTGCCGGCGATCTGGTTGATTGCCGTCCCGGCACGGTATGCCTGCTCCTTGAGGGTTTCCATGCGCTCATCCAGTCCCGACATCGTTCGCGTGCCCTTGTTATAGGTGGCGAGGACGGTGCCGACCTTCGACTGCGCGGCGCCGATCCCGCGCATGACACGCTGCAGCTTTTCACCGACACCCGGCGGCACACCGGGAAGACTGGCAAGCTCTTCAGCGGCGCCAGTGATTTCGCTGATCGCACCGTTCACCGGGCCGATCATGTCGTCGATGCTGCGCCGGCCCGCCTCCCCGGCTTGGACCAGGGATTTGAAGCCTGACTGCAATTGTTCCATGTAGGCCATGGCGGCTCCTTAAACGTGAGGGGCATCGAACAGGTTTCGCCGGGTTTGCTCCCGACTGAAGTCATCAAACATCTGCCGCATGTGCGGCATCATTTCCTGGGCCAGTTGGCGCGGATCCTTGACATCACCCTGGACGGTCACCTGTGTGGATGGGGAAAACGTCCATTGCTGATCGATGCGCGGCGGGTCTGCTTTCGCGACCGCCGCCGCACTGAGTACCGCAGGTGCGGCGACAGCTGCCGGTGCGACAGACAACGAGCGCGAGACATCACCCAGCGCAGGGCCAGGTGCAGCGGGTACCTTGAGCATCAACGGGCCAGACGACAACGAGGGCGCCATCTGACCCAGACGTGGCATGGGCACTGCACTGGGCGGCGGCAGGCGCAACGGTGACGGTTGCGCCGGCAGAACCAAAGGTTCATCCGGGCCGCCGAACGCCGCTTTACCCACAGCACTACCCAACTCACCACCACCCCAACTCCCCAGAAAACCGCCAATCAGACCACCTACCACGGTGCCGATCACCGGCACCACCGAACCAATAGCGGCACCCGCTGCTGCACCGGCAAGCGTGCCGGCCAAGGTGCCTGCGGCATTGCCGTAGCCTTCGGCCTTTTCGTCGCGGGTTTCAGCGTTCTGGTAAGTATCAGCGGCAATCAGCCCTGCCTCGATCAACGCAAAGGGCGCTGCACCTTTGGCGAATCCCAGCCCTTTGCCCATCATGACCTTGGGGTCAAGGCGACTCGCTGCCGCTCCGATGGCTGACGCCGGACCTGCACTGGGAATGCGGCCACCCCGGCCACGCTTACCCTTCCCTCGACCGCGCTTGCCTTCACGTCCGTCAATTCCCCCACCGCCTGCGCCTGACGGGTTGGTGACAAACACCCGCTGGATCACGTTGGGGTTGCCCATCAACGAGCCACGCCCAACGTTGAGCAAGCCCTTACCGATCTTGATCGCGTTGATCGCAGCGCCCAGGCCGATAACACCTGCAGCCAACACCGTCGCCCCGCTGATCACTGTCGGAAACTTCCCGGCCAGTTCACCCAACCCATAAGCCACCTTCGCCAGCCCGTCAGCCGCCAGGTCCGTCAACGGCCGCACCGCGTCCCCGATCCGGGTCATCGACGACTCAATACCTGCCGTCGCCGCCGACCACTTGCGATTCGACGTCTCCCGCGCCTTGGCCGCGTCCGCCTCGATCTTGGCCTTGCCATCGGTCTCCTTGATGGTCGCCATATCAGCCTTGATCTTGTCGCCGTATTTGATCTGCGCGAGCAAGCCGGCACTGGCGCTCTGATCGCTGACAATGTTCGCCAGCCCCGCCGCCTCAGTCAGCGCGATCATGGCTTGCTCTTCCTCGGCACTACCATCCGCCGAGGCCTTGATCTTGGCCTTGAGCGCTTCGATTTTCTTGGCCTTGGCCGGGTCCTGTTTCTTGATCAATTGCTCACTGAGCATGATAAAGGCATCGACCGGGTTGGCCGCCTTGCCGCTTTTGGTCGCGGCAAGGATCGAACCGGTCAGGTCGTAGCCTTCCTTGGCGAACCGTTCCTGGCTGGTGCTGCTGATCACCGCGTTGAGCAGGTTGTTCATGTTGGTGGCCGCCGCCGCCGAATCCTGCGTTTGCGAGAACTGCGACTGCAGGCTGGCACCAAGGAAGCGCACCGCCTCCGGGCCTTCCATGCCGAGACGTTTGATGTTGCCGAGCATGGCCGGCAGGTACTTGGCCATGTCCTTGGGACCGAATGCACCAATGTCACCGGCCGCCGCCACCTGGCCCAGCATGGCGCCCATGTCGGCCTGTTTAACACCGGCCTCCTTGAAGGAGTTGATCAGGGTGGCAATGGTTTCGGGCTCCATGCCCTGGCCGTCGATCAGGTCGGCGATCTGCCCGGCGTAGCTGATGGCGACATCCCACTCCACGCCCTTTTCAATCAGCGCCCCGACCGACCGCGCGAGCAACTGCTGGCTCATGCCCTTGTCTGCCGCGACCTTACTGATGCTGGCCGCCAGTTCGGCCTCGTCGCCGGTACCGGCGGTGTGTGCCCACAACGACATCTGGCGGATCTGCGCCTGGTAGTCGCCAGAGACCTTGGTCGGGATCGCCAACGTAGCGGTCAGTGCCGCCGCCTGGCCGAGGGAGCTTTTCATGCCCTCCTTGCCCTGCTGGATCTGCGTGTGGCCCAGCGCCTTGAGTTCAGCGCCCCGCGCTATCTGCCCGAGGGCTTGATATTCCTTGCGCAGTTTGCCGACCTCGATGCCCTGCTCCTTCAGCGTTTTGAGGTTGGATTCGAGCTTTTGCAGCAGGCCAGCGGCCGAGGCCGAGCCGGTGTCATGGGCTTTTTTCCATTCGTCCCGCAGGCGCACCGTATCGCCGATGGTGCTCTGCAGGACGCGGGCCTTGGTGCCTTGCTCGCTGAGTTTCTTGATGCGGCCTTCGACATCCTTGAAGGCAGCGCCGACCGTGGAGCTGACGGCGCCGCCGATGACCAGGCCGAGCGCCAGGTTGTTTGCCATGAGAGCACTCCAGGCTGGGATGTAGGGCTCAGTCCATGAGCCACCAGATCATCGTGGAAAAGGGCATGGTCTCGATTTCATTGGCGGCAAACGAATACTGCGTCGCCAAGCGTTTCGCGACCTGCTTTTGCAGGGCCGGGTTAAATCCCGTCGTCCTGCACCAGGCGAAAGTAGGCGGCTTGCAGCCGCTGGTAGTCCGTCAGCTTGAGCCCCTCCAGGTCCTTGATGCCGGACTCGGACAGCGAGGCAAACAGATGCATTTCGCGCGCTTCGTCATCGCCGCCTGCGGTAGCGTTGGCCGCCCGTACCTCACGCACGGTCGGTGATCGCAACGTCAGTCGGTCGACCACTACGCTGTTGATCTCACAGGGACGGGACAGGGTGACTGTCGCGCTATCGGCGGTGACAACGAGCCAGGCCGGCAGCTTTTTGAGGTCTGTCATTTGAAAGTTTTCCTTTACATGCCCAGGTCGCGACGGACACTGGCGAGTTGATCGACACCGTTGATGACGCGGACACAACCCAGCGGGTCGATCTCGTACATCAAGCGGCCGCCTACTTCGAGCTTGTAGTAGCTGACGCTCAAGGCGTACTTGAACTCGGACGAGTCGCCCGGTTTCCACTCACCCGGATCCAGCTCAGTAAGCATGCCGCGCAAGGTTGCAACCACCGATGTCGTGGCGCCCCTCTGCACTTTGAACGAGCCCCGGAAAACCGCGTTGAACGCAGTCTGATCGGCAAGGCCAAAAAACTTCATGGCCTCACGTCGCACTCCCTTGGTGCTGAAGGATGCCTCCATTTTTTCCATCCCCTGATCCATATCGATGCCGACATCCATACCGCCACCGCGATATTCATCGGTCTTGATCTTGAGCTTGGGCAGAGACAGCGTGGGCACGTCGCCGGAGAAGTTGACGCCATCGACAAACATGTTCATCAGGTACAGCGTTTGCGGAACCATAGCCATTGCGGGATCTCCTTAGCCGTTGGTGTCGAGAACTTCGGTCAGCCACTGGTTGGTGACCTCGACCCGGAAGTTGGGGTTTTCTGCAGGCGGCACATCAGTGAAACGAATGTTCCAGTACACCTTGCCCTGCTCCAGTTGGCTGGCCGTGTTCAGCTCTGGATCGGCGAACACCTCGAAGTTGATAATCGCTCCCTGGTTCTTCAGGTCACGCATGAAGTTCTGCAGCCCGGCGGTGACGTCGCCGACGTAGGTCTTGGTGATCGAGCGGTCGACTGCCCATTTGTGGCCGTACAGGATCGCGTCCATGACGATATCCATGGTGCGAACGCGGGTGACAAATGCCCATTTCGGATCACTGGAGCAGGTGCGGTTGCCCCACAAACGAAAGCCGTCATCGCGGATGATGGTGGTGATCTGCGCGTTATTGAGCAGGTTGGCTCGGCAGGTTTCGTCGCCGTCCAGGAATTCGATAGGCCGACTGGTACCAGTGACACCAACAAACTCTTTGTTCGACGGCGAAGCCCAGAAGCCGTATTCGGAATCGGTCCAGGCAAACAGCCCGGCGACCCAGGCAGAACTAGGTGCATCGACGCCGGCACTGAGCGCGGTGTCCCAGTACTGCACGCCAGGGTCGACCAGAAACACACGCTTGCTACCGAAATTTTCGCGGTATTCCATCGCCGCTTCATCGGTGGTGTTCGGGCCGTCGATAATCGCCATGGCTCGCAGCTTGTCGCTCAATGCCACCAGCGCCGTGGCAACGGGCAAGGTTGCGGTGTGTTTGGGTGCGGCCAGCAAGCGGGGCTGGGCGTTGAAGCGGCTCTTGCCATCGAGCAGCGCCTGCATGCCGGTACGGGTACCGTTCGCGAGGACACCGCCGATGATGGCCGAGGTTTGCGCGGCAGCGTCTGCCAGCTTTGCTACACCGCAGGCGACGATCACGGCCTTAGAGCGAACGAAGATGGCCTGCACCGCTTTGGTGATTGCCGAGTCGGCGCCCCAGGCGGCGATGGCTTCGCTTTCGCGGGTGATCAGCATCAGCTGATTGGGCAAGGCAATGGCATCAGGGCCAGGGGTAAAGGTGTCGCAAAGGCCGATGATGGACGACGACGGCACCGCAATAGATCGCGAGCCGGTGTCGACGTTGGTGACGGTGACGCCGTGGAAAAATCCTGCTGCACTCATTGTGCGGTCTCCAGAAACGACAAAGCCCCGCATATGCGAGGCTTCTGGGGTTAAACAAAAAATTGCTGGTTAACGTAAGTACGTGCCGCTCTTACTCGGCTTGATCCGCGAGCCAGCCCGGTGGATTCGGGCGTAGATCAACATTAGGAAAACCCTCTACTGTCGGCCAATCCCTTAATGCCTGCCTGTATCTCAGTACCTCGGAAAACTGCTCAGGCGTGATCATGGTTTCCTGGCCCATATCTACCTCATCACGGTGACGGGTCACTATCCACTCGGTAGTGGATATCACCCGGTCTCGCCAGCGCCGCTCCTTGTCGGCCAGCTCCTCGCTGGTTGGAAGCAGGGGCGGCGCTGCAATCGGTAGCCCGTCTTCGTCCGGAACAACCCGGCCACCTTGCTCCCGGACCCGCAACATCCGCTCGAACACTTCTACGGACACCTCCCGCACTTCATCTGGCATCGAGCAGTCATCGCTGCCAGGTTCGCCATGGATGTCTGATCGGAAAAAGGTTGTGGTAGAAGGGCTGAAGTAAAATTTCATGCATTACCTCCCGAAAGCGATTGCGCGAAAACGACCCTCGGGGGAGAAGTTCCCGCCGGCGCTGATTACGAAACGATCTTTGGTGACGTCGCCGACAACAAAGCCGAGGTTATTTCCATATCCCCCTGATGTAGCGCTGAGCAGAACAGGAAATACGCCGAAGCATTCATTTGGGAAGGAAACGGGGAAGTAGCGAAGATCATTCGGCCCCGTGCTTTCTGTCACATCAAACACCTGCTGTATCCAGCCGTTCGGGAGTTTCAGAGTTCCGGTACCAGATGAACTCGAAACGGTCGCGTTTGAAGACGTCCATAACGGATCGCTTGTAGCCCAACGAATCGGGCCAGCTCCAGGTAGCGCCGTTCGAATATGCGCCACACCATTATTTGCACTGATACATACCGCGTTTTTTGTCCCATCATGACGCACCCAGTCCGCCCCGTCCCAATAGCAGTTCTGAGCCACAGTCGACTCTAACGGGGATGAGAGGAACGCATAGGTTCCGCCATGAACATCAATGCTTTCGCCTGGCAGCGGGTTGTGATTGCGAATTGCATCCGTAATCCCATAAGAGGCCAGAGAGTTTCCCTTGTTAGCCTTGGCATTCAGCCTGTAATCAACATCGACGACACGGTACGCATCCGTAATACCGTAACCAGCCAATGTCGTGGCATTGGAAGCCTTGCCGGCTAACAATCCCATTATGGTGGTGGCAAAGTTCGGATCGTTACCCAGTGCCTTCGCCAGCTCGTTCAACGTGTCCAATGCGCCCGGCGATGAATCGACCAGCCTGGCGACGGCGGCAGCAACGAAAGCGGTGTTGGCCGCTTGGAGCGAGTTTGTTCCTGGCGCAGCAGTAGGCACCGTAGGAATGCCCGTCAGCGCCGGGCTGTTCAAGTTGGCCTTGGCCGCTAACGAGGCGGTTACGGTGGTCGCGTAGGTATTGACCGCCGCCCAGACGAACGCACAATTTGCCAGCTCGCCGAAATTGCTACCAGGGGGCGCGGTTGGCGCGGTTGGTACACCGGTAAAGTTAGGGCTCGCCAGGTTGGCTTTTGACGCAGGGTCAAAATTCCCGTCGTGCCACACGTACCTCATCGCATACGAACCATCTCCAAGAACTCGGCGGAAAGCTAAAACATCGGAACCGCCACCTATGTGACCAAAAATATCGAATGCAATATTTCCACCCGGCCATTTCATCCGCAGAAATAACCCATTGCTGGAGACCGACGGCTTGTCGGTAGTTGCGGGGATATAGGTTCCCAAAGTGGTTACTGGTATGTCGGCGATGGCTCCAACAACGCCCGATTGTGGCGTAGAGGTGAGACCGTTGGTGATGCCATAGCCTGCGAGAGTCGTGGGGTTGCTGCCCGACACCACAATGCCCCGAGCATTGATCGTAACCCGATGATAAGTACCAGGCGCTTTATCCGCCGGCAGTACTTCACCAATCGAGCGATCCACATAATCCCGTGTCGCCAGCACAATCGCCGGATCGATCTTCAACACCACATTGGTAATGCTGGAAACGACGAAGTTCATCCGCACGATCTGCGTGCGACCCGAGCCCTGTGAGAGCACCGGCTTGAAGCTGGGCGCGCAGTTGGAGACCGCTACAAGATCACCCTCTTCGTCATACAGCCCAATCTCCCGAATCCACCAACCCCCTACATCTGCCGGGATGACTTGTTCGGCGATGATGACGGCAGGGTTTACAGGATCGATGGTGAGTTGATTCAACGGCGCCCTGCGGCGTTCATTGATCAGCTTGGTTTGCGTAGCACTGGGCACCGGATCGGTACCGTTAGCATCTCCTACACCCAAAGCCGTGAGCTTCCAAGGAAGCCCCAGGGCATTGGCGTTTGCCAGTTTGGCGGCTCCCACATTGGTGAGGATCGCCATGAATTGCGAGTTCTGATCAATCATGGGTACACGTCCAGGGTGTCAATACTGTGTTCGCGTCCAGCCACACTGATGTAGCCGGTGACTTCAATGTCACGCTGTACAGGGGGATAGACGTCGATTACGTCGCCTTCGTAAACGGCAACACCTATATTTATGGCGCCTTGGGTTTCCAAACTGATCGCTAGGCCCGTCATGTGACGGCTGACCGGTTTGGCATCATCAATAAGCCGCTCCAGCTCCAGATAGGCCTCTTCGGTGATTCCGGTATCCAACACGCCGACCTTCAAGGCAAAGGTGCCGGGGACGCCCTCGGGCTTCGTCTCCCACCACTCCAGCACCTCGATCAGGTAACCCAGCGGCTCCACCACCCGCCGCAGTGCGCCGATGGTGCCCTTGTGGGCATGCACGTAGAACGCCGAACGAATGGCCGAGCGCTTGACCGCTTCGGTCCAGCGGGTATCCCAGCGGTCGACGGACCAGGTCCAGGCCAACCAGGGCAGCAAGTGCGCCGGGCAAGTGTCCGGGTTGTACAAGGTGCGCAACGGGATCTCGGTTTTCTCAGCCATCGCGGCCTCGATGGCGCGCTCCAACTGGGTGCTGCTCAGGGGTAACAAACTGCTCATGTCAGCCTCCAAGCACCACAGTGAACCCGGTGCAATATGCGGCCTGGGACTTGCTCGGTTTCAGGTCAACCCAGTTTTTCAGCTCGACCCGGCCAACACCGCTGATATGCACCTGGGCATCGACACCAGAACGGGCGACTTCCAGGGCCAGCCGTTTACGGGGGTTGACCCAGGCGGCTAGGCGCTTCTCAGCTTCAGCCCGGATCGCTTCGTTTTCCGGGCCGGCACCGATCATGTGCAGCACCGCATCGATCCGGTACTCCAGGATCTCAGCGCTTCGCACCGTGAGGCGGTCGCCCACCGGGCGGATGTCATCGTCGCTGAGTTTCCTGTGCACCTGATCAAGCAGCGCCTGATCAGCTCGTCCGCTGCCGGTCAGACTCAGCACCGTCACGACCACATCCGCAGGGGCCGGGCTTTCTGCCGTGGCGTCGGCCACCAGCGCCGAGGCGTTGCGAGCGTGGAAGATGTAGCTGTTACGTGGGCCGGCAGTGGTCAGTCCCTCATAGACCAACTGGATACGCTCGCGCAGGGCATCGTCAGATTCCCTGACTTCCTCAACGGGCGGCACGGCCAGTAGGTTGGCTGGCTGAATCACCAGCCGCTGCAACTTGACGTTGGCCGCCAGCTGATCGAGATCCTCCTTTTCGGCATAGGCCAGCAACAACGCCTTGGCCGCATCATTGACCCGTGCCCGGTTTTGCATCTTGCCGTAGGCGAACAGCTCCAGCAGCTTGACCACCGGATCGCTCTCCAGCGCCGCCGACCAGTTGTCGCCCATGTACTCGCGAAACGCCGCGAGCGCTTCGTCATACAGCGCCTCATAATCCAGCGACTCCAGCACCTGCGGGGCCGGCAGTGCCGATAAATCCACCGTACTCATGCCGACACCTCCAGCAGTTGCCGCTCGCCCAGGTATTCGCCGGTCAGCTTGAAGTCGATACGGCCGCCAACGACGGCGACGACCTGCACCTGTTCCAGTTTTAGCCGCGGCTCCCACCGCTGCAGCGAACGGGCGACCTCGGCCTGTACCGCGCTTTTCCAGCCTTCGTTCACCGGTAGGTCAACAAAGCGCCGCAGGAGGCTGCCGTACTCAGGCCGCATCCGCCGACTGCCCACAGGCGTGGCGAGAATGTCCCCAATGGACTGCCGGAGATGGTCGAGCCCGGACAGCGGTTTGCCGGTGCGGCGATCCATTCCGATCATCGGGGCTACTCCGTTATAGGGATAAAGTCAGGATGAGCACTGAGACACTCGAACTGCTCGTCATCAAACGTTGCAGCGCAGCCTCCTGAAACTGGAATGGTTTGCCCTCCTGGCGTAACCACGATTCGCGAGGTGTAGACCGTGTCACGAAAAAAACAAGCCGGGCCTATATAAGTTGGCTCTTGGTTAGTTTTGTCGGCCCCCTGTGCATTACCAGGAAAACCTTGCGGCAACGGATTCAAACCCGATACCGGCAAAGCTTCAATCAAGGAGGTTGGTTCGAGTTCGCGTTTGGTCTTGCTCATAAATGGAAACTCCAAAAACGCAGAAACCCGCACGCGGCGGGTAAGGGATAATGGGTCTATCAATGTTTGTGGTTGGCCGTATTGCCGCCCGCATCAATCACTTTTCCGGCCGTGCTGATGTCGCCGGTCGCGTCTAATGTGCCGTCGATACTCACCGAGCCCACCAGGTTGATTTGACCGGACACCAATCGCGCACTGTCCGGCGTCATCTCCAGCACCGAGCCGCCGACCTTGATGGTGACGGCGCCGGCCGGCAGGTCGATGGTGTAGCTGTTGGCCTGCCAGTCGTAGACCAGCGAGCCGCCATCCTCGAAGCGCCAGACCTCCACATGGTCGCGGTTGTCTGGCTGGGCACCGGCATTGCCGTACAGGCCTGGGATGAAGGTGCCCATCGCTGGCTCGCCACTGGGGCTCAACAGCACGCCCTGCTCTTTCAAGCTCGGCGCCCGCCAATGGCGCGCCTTGCCTGCAGCTTGAGAGTGCCAGCGTACCCAGGCACTGACCCAATCGCCCGAGCGCACCCGCACCATGCCGGTGGAAAGGTCGACCGCTTCCACCACGCAGGGCATGAGCATGGAGGCGATCATGCGATCATGCTGGGCGACGGGATAGCTCATCGCAGATCCTCCGGGGCGACGTACTTCCCTTCATTGCCGACGCCAGTATCTTCATTGAAACCAATCCGCAAGCTACCTGGCGGCTCATCCGGCCACGGCCATTCCTCTGCGCCCAGGCAGATGGTCTGGTCCCACTCCACCAACCAGACGAAATAGCCGTCCAGTTCAGGCTTGGTCCAGTCCTGGGTAGATCGCACAAACTCGGCGCAATCTACATCCAGCCCCCAGCACTGGCCCCGCAGCAACACGGCCAACTGAGAGGCCAGTTGCACCGCCTGGCGTTGCGGGTCGAGGCTGATCGAGTCGACGACGATGCGCGCCTCGAACTTGCAAACCAGCGACGTTTCCCCGGAGCCGATATCCTGGCCGGGTTCCATCTCGGCCAGCTCCAGCAGCACCACGGGCGTGGGGATGGTGGTGTCTGCCGACAGGTCCGGCCAGAATGTGGCGCCCTGGATTCCCGGCAAGTGCTCCTGCAGGTGTTGCTCGATGGCCTCATACAACTGATCGAGGCTGAATGGCTGATCAGACACGGGCGGTCCCCTTCAGATACTTCTGCAGTTCAAAGTTGAGTTCCTGCTTGAGGATCTCCAGCAAGCGCTCATCGGCGCGTTTCACCCAGCTGTCGAAGTGCGGACGCACCTGATCCAGCGAGACCTTGGCTTTTGCCAAGGGGAAGCGGTTGTCGCTTTCCTCAACAAAACCCGAGCGCCGCCGGCCCTGTGAACTGTCGGGATAGTCCGTGCTGTTGAAGTGCTTGCTGGAGGTGCGGATCCAGATATCAGGACTGTTACCGTAGACCTGCTTGAAGAACGCGCCCTGATACCGCCGCCCCGCCACCGAAACCCCGGCGCGAGTTTGTCGAGCCCGGCCGATGCGGCTGGCCTCGATGGCGTTGACCCCGAACCACAACTTGCCGCGCATGGTGCCGCTACTCACCGGGTAGGCCCGTAAGCGCTGCCGGACGGCGCCGATGGCGATCCGTTCCTGCTTGCCCACGGCCCTGGCGATGTGCGTGCGCAACCAGCCCAACGTCTTGTTGATGGCCCGCCGCTGGGCCGCCGCTGCCGCTTTCGGCACCAACTGCCCGAACTCGCGCAACGCTTGGGAATGCACGGCGGACGGCTGAATGTTGATCATCCCGCTGTCGCGTTTCTGCTGTACGTAGCTGCCAACACTCATGGGCGCCTCCTCAAAATCAGAGCCACCAGTCCATCACCGCCGGGCTCCAGCTGCAGCAGGTCGTAGTCGCCGCCGCCGTCCAGCACAGGCAGATCGACAGTGACCCGCAGGCCTTTGCTGAGCCCGTCCGAATCCTTCACGCGGATCTCAAAACGTGGCTCGCGGATAGCGGTCTGGACCTTGCCGAACTGCGGGGCCTTCCAGGGTGCGCTGAACATGCCCAGCACCGGCTCGGCGCGACCTTCGATCAAGGCGGTATCGCCCAGGGTGTCGAAGATCACGTCGTCGATGTCGTCGATCAACTCGCGGAAGGCCACGGTCAGAGTTCCAGCAGGATCTGCGCCCGAGGCCGCGTGCAGAGGTGCAGTGGGTTGGACTGCGCCTCACCGGCCACGCCCTTGTTGAAAGGCAGCGGCTCGATCTTGCTGTAGTACGGGATGCCCTGGGTGTTGACCGTTTCCATGTAGTCGGCCGGCGCAAAGGACGAAATGTAAAGCTCAGGCACGCCCTCGGGGATCAGCAGCGCCTTGTCGTCGTGGACAAACGACACGCCGGCAATCTTGCCGCGATAGCGCTCCCAGACAATCCCGCCGAACTCGAAGCTTTCGCGGGCATCACCGCGCAAGGCGGCGGCCTGTTGGCTATTAAAGTAAGTCTCTTTGACCGAACGGTGGACGATCAGTTTGTTCCAAAAGTTCTTGCCGCAAAAAGCGCGGGAGCCAGTGCTGGTGATGCTGCCCAAGGCGTCCTCTTGCATATCCAAGGCTTCGCCACATTTGACCCGCAACTCAGTGTCAGGACTGTTCAGGCCCATCGGCATCTTCTGGCGTTGCACACCGAAGGTCTTATAGATGTCCAACAAGACCGTCTTGCCATCGGCATCCAGCACCTGGCCGTTCAACGCGCCCATGCGCTGAAACTCATGGGTGGCGTCCAACTGTCGCCGGGCCTTTGCCAGGCGCTTGTTGACTACGTCCTGCACCGCCTGCAACTCACTGCGTGTACCGAAGGCACGGATACCCTGGATCTCATCCGCCTTGATGGTGAAGCGCTCAGGCAAATGCACGGTGTTGAACGGGATCAGTTGACGTCGGGACCCCGCGACCACCAGGCCAGACGTGCCACGCTCACCGGCTGGCACCAGAGCCAGGGTCTCGCCGTCCTTCTCGATCTGCACGGTCAGGGTGCTGATGCCCTCTTCGCGGAACAGATTGAGGCCGCTAATGCGACCAGGCAGGTATTCCTGATCATTGATTGCAGCGGTCAACGAGGAAACGCTGAACGCATCGTCTTCAAAAATGGCAATCTCGGCCATGGGGTACTCTCCAGAAATGAAAAATCCCGCACTCGGCGGGATGAATAAACGGGGGGATCGCCTTAGCGGACGATCACGAAATTGGCGGCCAAGGCCTTTTCACCTGCGGGATCGAGGCCAGTTAAGTGGGCTTCGCTGACCTCGGCCAACCGCACCACGGCACGACCGCGACGAGGGACATCCGACTCGCCCAGCGGCCCCCAGAGGATCGCGACAGCGTTTTCGGTGCCGTCTTCTGCGGTTGGTGTATACGGCGCGAACTCGCCCGAGAGTGTTACCAATCCAAGGATCTGGCCGGGTTGCAGCGCTGGCCCTGCTGCGACGTTGATCGCTTCACGGGAAATATTGCCGGCGCCTTCGGACAGCAGGAACTCACCTGCGTGCATCGATTCAGTTTTCATGCTCTTGCTCCTTTCGAGGTTCCGTTCTGCGCTGCCTGACGGGATGCCCAGATCGCTTGGGGGTCGGCCTGTTTGGCCTTGATTGTCGGTGCTGGGTCATCCCCCAGCGGCAGGCTGTTGTCGATTTCAAAACCGCCACCTTTGCCAACCAGCTTGTCGAACAGACGCGCCCGGACAGCGGCCTCGTCCAGGCCGGCGCTGATGAACTCGCCGGTCAGCTCTGGCAGACGTGCGGCAACACAAAGGCTATGCAGCGCCTTCGCTTTGATCAGTGCTGCCTGGATCACGGCCTCGCTTTCAAGCTTGGTCGTAGCGAGCAACGGCTCCACCAGGTTGCTGATGCCCGCTGCTGCACAACCCTGCGTCACCATCAGCGCCAGCTTGGCCGCGTCCAGCACAGGGGCCGGCGGGTCGCCTGGTTCCGGCGGTTCTGGTTCTGGTTTTGGCTCCGGCTCGTCTTCGAGCTGGGCGAGCAGCTCGGCGGGGGCGTTCTGGAAACGCTGCAGCACACTGCCCTGGCCGAGACAGGCTTGAACCTTGAGCCCGTCGCCTACCTCATCGGCCAGCCCCAGCTCCACTGCCTCGTTGGCGGTGAGCCAGGTTTCCGCGTGGACCATGCGCCGCAGCTCCACCTCGTCGATGTCCGGCGCCTTGGACTTGTAAGCCGCGATGATCGCTTCCAGGGTCTGGTCCAGCACATCGGCGACCCGGCGGAAGTCTTCAGCATCACCACCGCTGAAGGTGTAGGGGTTGTGGATCATCAACATGGCGTTGGCCGCGATCACCACCCGGTGCGCGCCGCAGACCGCGACACTGGCCGCGCTGGCCGCCAGGGCATCAATACGGCCGGTGCAGCGCTCGCCCAAGCGTGACAGCGCGTTGTGGATCGCCAGGCCGTCGAACAGATCGCCGCCGATGCTGTTGAACGCCACGATGATCGGCGATGTGCCGTCATCCATGGCACGCAGATCCTGCACGAACTTATTGGCCGTAACACCCCACGCGCCGATCTCGCCGTATACGAAGATCTCAATGCTGCGTTGCTCGGCTTCGCCGCTGGCCTGGAGGGTGTACCAACTCTTGTCCGCGACCTTTACCGGCTTGCCAGCCTTGTCATAAATGCGCGGGATCGCTTTTTTGCTCATGGTTGTTCCTTGTCATCAATCGGCTCGATGGCATCAAGCGTGGTGTAGTTGAGGCCAAGATCATTGGCCCTGGCGAGGTCAGCGGCGTTTTCCGCGTCGATGGTTTCGGCGTCGTAACCGTTGCGTAGACACATCTCACTGCGCGAACCGAAGCCCGCCTGCACTTCCATCCGCCGCGCCTGCACGTCCTGCACCGGCTGGATATAGGCCCAGCCTTGCGGTACCCAACGGGTGCGCAGGTATTCGCGCCGACGCTGCGCGTAATCCTCCAGCACCAGAGCACCAGACAGGACCGCCATGTCCATCCAGGCAGCTCGCACCGGACGGCATAACTGATGCACATACACGCCGAATTGCAGTTGCTCCAGGCGCCGCCGGAACTCGTTGAGCACCACCCGCAGCGCCCGGTCGTTGACCTCGCGCATGTCGCCCGTGAGGATCTCGTAGGGCGTGCCCGAACCCGCCGCCGCAGCCATCAGCTGCTGACGCATAAAGTCCGGGTAGTTGTTGCCGGCGTCTGGTGGTTTGGAAAACTCCACCTCTTCACCTGGCCCTAGCTCCTGCATGGTGCCGGGCTCCAGAGCGACCATCGGCGTGAAGCCGTCGCGGTCCAGATCCAGCGGTTTGCCGGTGGTGGGATCTCGTGGCTGTTGCGTGGCTTCCGGCGCAGGCCTGCTGATAAAACCCGCAAATAGGTTGGCAACTTCCTGCCGGAACAACACCGCGTCATCGTAGTTATCCAGGCTGCGCAGGCGTTTCAGGACCGGCGCCAAGCGAGGCACGCCACGCAACTGGCCCGGCTCCACCGGCTCGAAGATGTGCAGCACCTGGGTGGCCGGAACGCGCACCAACTGGTTGTAACCGCTGTTCAACGACGACGAATCGCGAGGATGAGAGCGGTACATCCAGTACGCCACGCGCTTGCCTGCTGGGGTGAACTCGATCCCGGCGCGGATGATGTTGCCGTTTTTGGTGGTCTCGAATTTGTCGTGCGGAACGAACTCCGGGGCCAAGGCTTGAAGTTGCAACGGCACCGCCAGCCCTTCGTCCATGCTGCGTGGCCGCAACCGGACAAAACATTCACCGGCCGTTTCCACGGTGCGAGCCACCAGGGCTTGCATGCCATAGAAGTCGGTCAGCTCGTCGGCGTCTGCCTCGTCTACCCAGTCATCCCACAGTTGCTGTTTCACCTTGCGTAGCGCGGCATCGTTGGTGGTCGGCCTGGGCGTAATGCCCGTGCCGATCAGGTTGCTGACGCGCTTGTCGATGACGTTGAACGCATAGGGATCGTTGCGCACCGCCGCCCTTGAGCGCGCCCGCAAGTTGCGAAGAGCCGGGGTGTTGATGCTGTTGATTCCGTTGTCGCTGGCTTCCCAACTGGCCGAACGGCGGCCCTCCCCGGCGCCTTCGTAACTGGCCTTGATGTTCGACGGCAACAAGAATCCACTGCGCGAGAGCGTCGGAAAATTTCGGGCCATTAGATCCCCTTGCCTCCATGAGTGAGCCGGATCACGCGAGAGCGGGGCCCGGCGGAATCGGTCAGCGACGTGCGGATCTGGTCGCGGGCCTTGAGTAGTTCGTCAATGGAACGGTATTCCACCGTGCGGTCGCTGTAGCGCACGGTCTTTTCACCGCGTGCGATGGCGCGCTCGATGGCTTCGAGGTGCTTCGGGGTAAACGACATATCAGCGTCTCTTCAGGTAGCCGCTGGTGGAGCTGCGGCGTTGTTGGGGTGCAGCGGGTTGCGGTTGGGCGACCTGGGCAACGGGTAGCGGCGCCGGTTGCGACTGGCGCGCCGCGACGGGTCCAGGCGTTTCGTTGTCGGCGAGGCGCTCACCCTGAACGGGCTTGATGCCCAACGGTTCGTCAAACAGGCCGGACTGCGCCAGCGCCTGCCGTACCCGCTCCCAGTCGTGTTCTTGGTAGCGGTTGATACCGAGGTAATGTGCCATCGCCAGGCAGTACACCATCAGGTCGAGCGCTTCGTTGCGTTCGGCCTTGCCCTTGACCCACTCGATACGCTTGTAGCCTTTAACGTACCGAGCCACCTTGCGCTCGGCCACGCACTGGGCGAAGAACTCGTCCGGCAGGTCGTTGGCAAAGTGCAGCGAACCAGGGCCGTCCTCGAAGGCGTAGCGGTTGTAAATCCAGTCCTTCGCGGTGTCGGTGCCGACAAACCACAGCTCGGCGCCGCCGCGTTCGGTCTGGCCCTTCCAGGTCACGTCGACCATGGACGGCCGCTGAGCAATCACGGGCTTGCCGGGCTTGCTCGCGCCCTTGATGGCGAAAATGTTGCGCCAGCGCCGCACACGGCAGAACTGGTACACCTCGTCGGTGTGGTGACCGCCGGAGTCGACGCCCGTCGCCAGGATCGCCAACGCAACACCGCAAGGGTGCCGGTATCGAACCTTGAGTTTTTCGTCCAATACCGCCCAGGTGCGCTCATCCGCAGGGTCGCCCCAGATCACCTGGTGGTCGACCACCCAACGCTCCATGCCCACGCCGAAGCCCATCACCATCAGTTCCAGGCGGTTGGCCTGGACGTCGACGGCGCCGGTCAGCATCAGTACGCCCACCGGCATGCTGCCGAGGGTGTAGGTCTCCAGCCGCGCCCGAGCGACCAGCACCTCGGCCTTGGTTTGCTCTTGCGCGCTGTCCCAGACCTTGGCGAGACGGGTGTTGTAGAACACCTGCATCAGGCCCATGTCGCCCTTGGCTTGAGCCTTCTTGGCGTCTTCAAACTCCTCGGCCAGTGACGGCCAGTCCTTCCAGCCAATCGGCGAGTACAGCGCGTTGAGGTGAAAGCCCACCGTCTTGCCGTCGCCGTTTCCATGGGCGCGCCACTCGCCACGGGCGAGCATGTCAGTCTTGTGGTGTTCCTCGATCAGCACGTCACATTCAGGCGCGGCGCACTGGTAGTGAACCGTGCTGTAGTCCTTGCTGTAGAGCAGCCGCTCCCACTCCAGCACCTGCATATGCCCGCAGGTTGGGCATGGCACGTAGTAGTAACGCTGGTCGCTGGACTCGAACAGATCCGAGATTCGCGAGGCGCCCTTGATCGTGGGCGAACTAGAAAAGTAGATCTTCGCGTTGCGGCCAAAGTTGGTCGCCCGCGTTTCCGCCAGAACGATGGGGTCACCTTCCTGGCCGACATCGTTTTCCCAGCGGTCGACCTCGTCGCCGTAGATGTAGCGTGCCGAGAGTTCGGACAGGTTCGCCGCAGAGCCCGCCGTGGTGACGTACAGGGCGCCGCCCTCGAACTCCTTGGTATCCATGGTGTTGCGGGCATCCCGCGAGCGGCTGGCCGCTACACGCTTCGCCAGTTCCGGGGTGGCCTTGATGGTCTTGCTGATCCGCCCGGAAACCCGCTTGGACAGGCTCAGACTGGGCAACAGCGCCAGGATGTTAGACGGCGCCATGTGGATCAGGCCGCCCATCCAGTTCAAGGCGATCTGCGTTTTCATCAGCTGCGAAGCCACCATGGTGACTACGCGCCGACACGGGTGAGCCGGTGACAGGCAGCGCATCGGCTCGCGGGCATATGGCGTCCGCTCGGTGCGGTACTGGCCCGGTTCCGGCGCGCCAGTGTCTCGCGGGATGCGCATGTACTCATCGGCCCACTCGTCGATCCAGAGGTCTGGATCAGGACGCAGCCCACGGAAATACGCCTCACGGTACGCACGGTCACCGTCAGGAATTTCCGTGGTCATAGGTCAGCTCGTCGTCATCGCTCGTTCAAGGTCGGAGGAGGACATGCGCTCAGCCTCTTCCAGTGATTTACGGAGTGTCGCCGCCAGGTGTTTCTCGATGTCCCAAGGGTCGGTCATGGCTGCCAGCTTGTGGGACAGCTGGGGCAGCAGGCCGAACAGTTGGTCGCGCAGATGGCGCCCCGCGTTGTAGGCGCCCAGCTCGACAGCATCCCTGGCAACCAGCGAGCCCTGTGCCTTGTGCAACTCGATCTCGGCCAGTTGCGCCAGGTTGTGTTCGCGCATGGCGCGAGCCTTCTGGAAGTCGTGGCCCTTGGCTGTGATGGGCTGCTGCGGCGCAGCCGTGTTAGTCGGCTCGACCTGGGGGGACAGTTGACTGTAAACGTCACGCTGGATCCGGTCCTGTTGGTGTCGAGCCGCGACGGCGGCCTTGCTGGGGTCGGCGGTTTCGAGGATCAGTGCTTCGGTTGCCAGCACGTCCACCTGTTTGCCATCCGGCGACAGCACCAGGCGGTTGTTGCCTTTGAGCCAGGTGATGTAACTCGGCGTCCTGCCGATGCGAGCCGCGAAAGCGCTTTTTGACAGGAACAGTGGATCCGTCATAAGCCCTCCTTTTCAACGGCTTTTCAATGGAAACCTTTCAATTTCAATGGATTGAATTTCAGTAAGCTGGCAGCCCTGCCGCTAACGCTTTCCCGCGGGTTTCATGCCCCGTGTCCCTCGGATGCCGCCAGGGTCCCCGGCGATTTTTCGGCGCTTTATTTTAGTGCGACTCGCTACAGGCCACGTATTCCGTGACCTCCAGCGCATTACACCTGACCACCGCCGGAGGGTGGCACATCACACACGCCCAACCGCTTGGCGGCCCAGCGTTCGTACAGGCCAATCGCGACGTCGGCGCCGGCCATCGCGGTGAGGCACCCAATGCTACCCGCTGCCAGGACCGACATGCCCGATGCATGCAGCAACATCATTGTGGAAAGCCCGCAGACTACGCAGGCTCCGGATCGAAGCAGCAAGCGGCGAACCAATGACCAGCCGCTCACCCCTGCCTTGTCGGCCCGCCATGCTTCGCCCGAGATGCCGCCGACCAGGGACAGTACGATCACCATCCAGATCGGCATATCAATAAGCGCTTGCTGCTCGTTCGTCATCGCCCTACCCCATAAACGCAAAAACCCGGCGCAATGGCCGGGTTTAGTGTGGTGGTGAGTGCCGCTCTCTGCGGCCGCACCTATCGAAGATGACTACTTTTTACAGGTGGATTCCGGTGGCAGCAAGACCGTTTTAATGCCACTCGGCCAATGTCTGGGCTACGCCCTGGCAATGTCGGTGAATATCTTTATTCCGGCTTCCAGCGCCTGCGGCGCTGTCTTACCTGCCCTACCATCCTGAATAAAGGTAGGACAGCTACAGGCCCCTGAATTCGGGGCTTTGCCCTACTGCCCTACCTTTTTTAACTTTTCCTCGTGTAAAGAGAGAAAAACTAAAAGCACGCATGCGCGCCCATGGCGCGTGATGCATCGCGCTACGCTCACATGCGCGGAGTGCGATAACAGGTAGGGTAGTAGGACAGGCCACGAACTGCGCGGCCTGTAGCTGTCCTACCTTGAAAAATGGAGGTAGGGCAAGGCCGGACAGTAGGTCTGGTGCAGGCTTTGATATAGGAGTGATCACGCAGCTTTTCCCATCAGCATGCCGGCAATGTGAAGGTGAGCTTCATGCAGACGTTGATAGTAGGTATCCCGGCTGCACCCACAGTGCGTGTACTTCTGAGACAGGAAACTTTCGTGGTTGCAGTAATGCTCCCAAACGACCACCGATAGCTGCGCAGGCAAGTGTTTGTTGACGATCAACTCGATATCGGCCGACTCGTCCAACAAGATCCGACTACCGCGAGTACCGCGTATCAGCTCGCCCTTACACTCCATCAGCATGGCGATCATGTTGCCGCCACTTGGCCCACCAGAGTCTTCCGGCACTGGCGAATGCAGATCCTGCGCCCAGAGCTTGAGCATTTCATCGATTCGCTTAATCAAAGCAAGGCTCCTCGTCCCGTGCGCTATCAACCTGCAGAGCTGATGCATTGCCCCAATCATCTGGCTTCTTGTAGGCATATGGCCGAATACCACTTTTAGGCAACGGCGGCAGTCGCACCTTTCGCCATCCGAGGCGATGCATGATTGCCCCCACACGCATTTGCTCGGGCTTACCCCAATGGCCGTAATCGAGTTTCAGCGCGCCAGCTAAAATATCCTCTCCGCTTGCTGTCGCGCCGATCTGAGATTCTTCCAGCCACTTGACGACCGGCCCCTCCCACTCATCCACGACAAAGCGCGATTCCTGCGCCTCGGCGAATAGTGGCGCCTCATCCCGATTGACCCACCAAATGTCACCGGACTGATAACTGAACATCGCTTCGGCCCAGAGCTGGTCGCGGACTTCGCGTAACTGTTCCAAATCGACCTTGGTACATGCGACAGGCCAATAACGCCGGTTACCCGTGGCGTCTTTGAGATATTCGTCTTGGTTCGTTGTACCCACAAAAACACACTGGCGTGGCACGTCCATCGTTCTTCGGCCATAGCTCTCGCGATAGGTGTCAGTCGAAGCAGAGAAGAACTGCTTAGCCTTTGTCGACTCAGCTTTGTTGAAACTGTCCAGCTCCCCCAGCTCAATGATCCACTTACCACGGATCGCCTGGAAGCCATCTTTATCGCCCAGGGCGAAAGGTGTATCCATAAACCAGGCACCGCCTAGCACAGACATTGCTGTTGATTTACCAGCGCCCTGCGCCCCTTCGAGGATCATCACCGAGTCAGCCTTACAACCTGGCTGCATCACGCGCCCGACCGCTGACACCATCCAGCGCTTACCAACTTTTGAACTGTAGTCAGTTGCTTCAACGCCCATGATGTCAGTCAACCAGGTAGCCAACCGTGGAACACGGTCCCATTCCAGACCATGGAGGTAATTGCGTACAGGATGGAAGGCATGATCATGGGCAACCACACTAACTGCTTCGATCACGCTGCTGGACTTGACCCGAAGGTTGTACTGTTGCGCGAGCCACTTCATTACAAGCATGTCGTCGATATCTGCCCAGTCGCCGACACCGCCTCCGTATGGTGCCGCCCGTAACTTGACGATTTTGGAGCTGAAAGCACTAAAGCCAATCACGCCGGCCCAGCGCTCATCGTTGCCGAGAATTAATTCGACGTTCTGCATGTGCGATATCAGGGAGCCTTTTTCAGTTCGGGCCAATTGGTCTTTCCAACCACCAGCTGCAGGAGGCTTGACCACCGCCAACACCTGGCGGCGGACAGCCTCCAATCCCTCAGCAACATGCAGGTCGTTGAAGTCCGTCCACTTGACCTCGCGCTCGACAGAGAACACAGGGGCGACTACCTGACCACCGACAATCAGCGCGGCGTTGGTGGCTTTCTCCTCACCTGGGTTCCACGGATCACCGTTTGGGCGCTTGGTTTTCCAGTCATCGTCGCGGCAGATGATCAGCGGACAACCGGGGAAACGCTCGCGCATGGCCTTGGAGACCGGCAGAAGGTTACCCGCGTCAAAGGCGATGGCGACAGTGAGCGAAGTCGCCATGTGCAGGCTTGCGCCCGTGGCGTAGCCCTCACATACCAGTACCGGCTCGCCTGGTTCAGGGTGAGGGCCGATGAGGTGGAAGGCGCCTTCCTTCGACATGCCGTACGGCCAGTACGCCTTGTCGCGCCCGGTGTCCTCTTGCTTAACGGGGAAAATCACCTGCAGGCCGACGATCTGGTCGCGCACGTTGCACATAGGCACTAAAAATGCGCCGGTACGGGGCGCATAGCGAACCTTGAACCCTACTATCTGCTTTCGATCCAGATAGGCGCTCTTGCCCTTTTCAGGCATGCGTTTGAACAGACCGGCCGCACGGTTGGCAGCTCGGCGTGACGCGTTGGCCGCAACCTCGGCAGCTTTCCGCTTGGCATCTTCCTGTCGAGCACGCATGACTTCGCGCTCTTCGGGGCTCATACGCCCGGCCTTGACCCTGATCTTTTGGGTGTCGCCAGAGCGCCAGTCACCGAAGCTGCCGAAGATCAGCGTCTCGTTTTTTTGGGTCCGGTGTTCATGGACCACGTACCAGCCGTTTTTTTCCTTGCCTTTGTCCTGAGTGGTTTTACAGCGGGTCAGCTTACCGAACACTAAAGGCTGTTCGGGTTCCAAGCCGTAATCCGCGAATTGATTGAGGACTTCATCGAGCATAACGTGCAGCCCTCAGATCTTCCACAGACTGGCATTCGACGCAGAAGGTGCATCCGGGCTGAGCTAAACGCCGGCCTTCCGGGATCGGCTCTAGACACTCAGCACAGATTTCAAGCGAAGGCGCCGCATTAGCGGCCTTGAGTGCAGCACGTTTGGCCAGGATATGATCCAGACCGTCCTGCACCAGCTCATTGGCAAAGTCAGCTATATCAGCCACGGCCCGCCCCCCGGGTTGTCTGGTTGACGTACTGAGCACGGTTGAGCATGCCCAACAGCCCCTGGATTCCGCGAAACACTTGCAGGCGAATCTCGGCCAACTCCTGGTCATTCACGACACCGTCGCCAATGCTTTTGGCCCAGGTGTCAGCCAGATCAGCCACCTGGCGGAAGTAGACCGCAATGCCGGTGGTCAATGTCTCCGGCATGTCGTTGGTGTACGCCTCGGCAAGCTCCTGCCAGGTCGTGTCGCCGACCAGCGCGTGCACCGCATCGAGAATGCGACGGTCCTTGGTCAACTCCAGGATCTCGCCGAACTCTCGGACGTTGATGACATGGTTAGGATTGGTATTGGTCGGGGATAGTTTGTGCTGCAAGGTGGTTCGATTTCGGCCGGTGGTGGCGGCGATTGCAGCAGCGCCGCCTGGGTAGTCCCGTGCGGCGTGGTACAGCGCTAATTCGAGCGTCAGGACTTCCCGTTGTGCTCGATCAACGCAACTCAGAGCAATTCGGCTCATGGCATTAATCCTTATAAGTTGCCAGTGCCGCGCGACGTGCAGTGGTGTTACATTTGCCGCGTGGCTTGAAAGGGCCCAAACGCCGGCAAGATCCTCAAGATCGAAACCGGCACCGTGCCGAGGTGAGTGATCCGTCTCTCACCTCTGGCGCAACAGCTGCCTAATCTGTGGTGGAAAAGGCAGCAACCCAAGACATCCGTGTCTTGGCAGCGCGATAAGGGGAGGTGGTTTGCATGTGGTGTGCCCTCCTACCTTTGTCGCGACCCGACAGCACTGTGGTGGTGTGTGCCGGGAGGAACTGGGCGGCCCTTGGGTCGCCTTTTTTCTGAGCCGCTTGCGCAACTATCTGTAGTGGAGGGAAAACCTCATCAAGCGAACAAGTGGCTCCGAGCTTGTTGAGCGCAACGATGATGGCTCGGCACTCAGCAAGTCCGGGAGTACGACGGCCAGCCTCGTAATTGCTAACACGAGTCTGGGTCCATCCCAAAGCAGTGACTAGTTCCCTCTGCTTTACACCCGCGATCTCTCGATACTCAGCAATGCGATTCATGTAGTGATCTCCAGTAACTCGCCGCCATACTAAGCACGATTCGTGAACTTTTCAACACGCAAAGTGCGAAAAAAAGATTTCATAGCGTGGTAAAAAAAGCACATGAACACATTAGGCAATCGCATCAAGCAGTATCGGAAGGCAAAAGGCATGAGCCAGCAGGCTCTAGCTTTTGCTTGTGGCTGGGAATCCCAATCTCGAATTGGCAATTATGAAAAAGGAACGCGCCAACCCAACCTTCAGGATCTAGAGAAACTCGCTGGAGCCCTGGGTGTTTCGTTTCCTGATTTGGTGGCGGGCCGTGATCGCTCTGAAATCGAGTCATTTCCAGATGCTATCCAGGGTCGAGTGCGCTCAGAAGATCGCCTCGTCATGGATTACGGGCGCTCAAGAGATAAAGGAAAGCCGGTTAGCAGCAGTATCGGATGGGCCAAGGACGGAAAAGTGCCGGTGCTAGGTAATGCTCAACTAGGGAATGAAGGTTTTTTTGAAGCTCTCGATTTCCCCCCAGGTCATGGTGACGGGTACTTGAACATCCATAGCGACGACCCTGATGCGTACGGTTTGAAGGTAACGGGAGACAGCATGCTGCCCCGTATCAAAAACGGGGAGTTTGTGCTGATAGAACCTAATAAAAGCTTCTGCAGTGGCGATGAAGTCATGGTGCGAACGTCTTCAGGACGGACAATGATTAAGGAATTTATCTACCTTCGCGATGGGATGTACAGGCTAGACAGCGTGAACGCTGAACACGACCCCATTCACATAGCGGAACAAGATGTATTGGAAATCCACCTAGTAGGCGGAATCCTGAAATCATCACGCTTTCTGCACAGCTCCGCAGATTTTTAATCACGGTATGTATTGACAATAAACAGCACAATGCGTGATATTTGCCTCACTCTTCCACCACAGAGCGAGGCAACACCATGCACACCACAGCTACCCTGCACGTCCACCCGGCCGCTGCTAACCCTTCCCGCGTCTTCGAAATCCGCCGCCTAGCACAAGACTGCGGCTGCACTTTCATTGCATCCAAACCCAAGCTCAAGCAACACAACGTACCTGCCCCATTTGATCCAAATGGCGGAGGGCATGCTGCATGAGCACGTTCAAAATCGACAATCGCACCCTTGCCCTACTGCACGCCCAGGTCAACCTGAGCGAAACCTTTAATCACACCTTGCGTTCCGCTCCACGTCGCGAGTCACTCGCCTTTCGCCTGAAAGTCGAGCGCAACAAAGCCGACACGCACTTCACCGTTGAGCTGGGAAGCGAACGCCACACGCTGACCCTTACCAACAGCAAAAAAATGCATCTCAAATTGGCCGACCTCATTGAAGAAATTGCCAATGGCCCCGTCGATTCCAGCAATCCACCTGAGTCGCCGACCGCACCTCACGCAAGCCGCCGCTATGGCACCTTTGAGGTGGAACACAAACAGCAGGTGTTCGAGTTGGTGCGTACCGGAGGCGCGATCAGACTCGACCTGGGCTTTGAGCAGCCCATCAATCTGGCGATTCACCGCAACAAAACACGGACCGGTATCACCACCATCATGAGCATCGGCGTGAAGTCGCCGCGCACCAAGTGCTTCACCGTCTATGGGACTGATATCGAGCTGTACGGCATGGTCGCCGAATCCATCAACCACCTGGCCGCAGCAGCGACACCTGCCGCGCATGCAGCCTAGGAGGCCGAGATGGAACGTAGTCTGGAAAAAACCGCCAAGTACTTCGACCTAACCCGCCCCAAGCTGATCGCCCTAATGCGCGAAAAGGGCTTGCTCAACGACCGCAACCTACCGGCCTTCCCCGTCCGTGATCGCGAGTACCTACGGGTTAAAAACAGCAACTGGTATCACGAGACCGCCGGCATGCAGTACAGCCAGTCGACCAAGGTCCGGCAGGCTGGCATGCGCTGGTTGGCCGAGCAACTCGGACTCGAATTGCCAGCCATCCCGGCAGACAACCGTGACGTGGCCTAGGGAGTATGCCCGCCAGATCGTCGCCATGCGCACACGCGAGGAGCGCAACGCTGCGCTTCTCGAAGTGCCGGAGCATTTGCGGGAGCTGACCAAACGCCACTGTTTGAATGCCTGGAACCACCCTTCACGACTCAAACGCAAGGAGGCCGGTGCTCATGAGTAACTCCAGCCAAACACCGCTACGACTGTTACCCGCACCAGAGAGCGCCACCGTCGAGCTGGTGTACCGAACCTTCGGTGACGTACTGATCCCTTTGGAGGCAGTGCGCGTGAAGTACTTTCGAAATCTCAATGAGCAAACCTTTGCATCCGATCTAGATAGCGGACGCCTACCACTACCCGTGACCACGCTGAAGGATAGTCGTAAGTCCCCTAAGTACGTCCACGTCCGCCACCTAGCGGCGTGGATCGATATCCGCGCCTATCTAGCTGATGAAGAGCAAGCGAAAAAGCAAACCTGTTCAGTTGGGCAGAACAACTAATCCAGAAATAGCTGTCACCACCAGCAAAAAAACCACCAGGAGCACACCACATGACTGCAATTGAAACCTGCGCGCTGATTACCATCGTTATCGCACTCGCGATCCTCTATTGGGTCGGCTATCGGGGAGGCCTGATTGATGGCCGCATCGAAGGTATCGACGAAGGTAAAGCCATTCAGCAATCCGATAATTCAGGGGAGATTCAAGACCTGAAGCTTTTGCTTGATCAGGCCCAGGACCACCATAAGCAACTGTATTCCCACTATAAGCAGGCACTGGCGGCGTCGAAACTGGGGGAACCAGCGCGTCAAACCCTCTTGGAGATCGCCGAAAAGCTGCGAATTGCGGCAGAAACATTCAGCGCATTCCGTACCGGTAAAAAGCTAGAGCGCGAGTCACTTTCCCTCCGCGACCAAGCTCTTGCCATGGCAGCGTTACTAGATCCTGCGGCACCAAAGTTGGAAGCGGCCCCAGCGAGCAGCTCAATCACTGAGCCCCAAGGTCAGTGGGTGATAGAGCGCGGGCCGATAGAAGCAATGTGCCCTGCAGAAGCCCGCAAAGCAGCGGAGTTCTTTCGAACCGAAGCGGAAACTTACGCCCGAAACAAAAAAACAGTCGGCGGTGAAGTATGAGCCGCGCCATCCACATGCTGCGCTTGTCACCACAAGCCGCCGGAACACTGCAACAGCAGCACGCCAAGGCCGCTAAAGAATTGCGCGCCCTAAACCGCTACAACAAGGAGTTCGACCGACAGCTGAAAGCCCTGATTGGGTATGACGCCGTGCGCCAATTGCACAAGGCGACCGACAACGCCCTGCTGTTGGCCGATCTCGTGAAGGAGGCCGCATGAACTGGATCCTGACCTCCACCGGCAAACGCTTTGATCTGTTCGAGCCCGACACCGACATGATCGACCCACGGGACATCTCGCACGCGCTGGCCCACCTGTGCCGCTTCAACGGCCATACCCGTGAGTTCTACAGCGTAGCCCAACACAGCTGCATCGTCGCCGAGCTGGTGCCGGAAGAACACAAGCTCGCGGCCTTGCTTCACGACGCCACCGAGGCATATCTGGGTGACATGACCCGTCCACTCAAACAGTGGATGCCCGACTACCGGGGCTTCGAGGACGTGATCTGGATGCGCGTTTGTGAGCGCTTCAACCTAGCCCTCGAACTCCCGGCTAGCGTGCACCGTGCCGACCTGATTGCACTTGCGACCGAGCGCCGCGACCTCATGCCAACCGATCCGGCTATCTGGGATTGCTTAGTCGGCATCGAACCCATGGTTGAAATCATCCGCCCATGGCCTGCCGCAGAAGCCCGCATCACCTATCACCAACGCCTGATGGACCAACTCGCTATTGAACATCGGAGGAAAGCGGCATGAAGAACCACCAGGACAACGCCAAAGCCCTGCCCGCTTTGCTCCGCACTGCAGGTGGCGTCGACACCCAAGAAACAAACAGTCTCTGCTGCGCAGCAGCAGGCGTTATTGCCCCTTCCAGCGCCACTGCCGAGGCACTTATACCCCACGAAAAGCTGCGCGGGGCAGCGCCCGCTGATGCAACGCTAAACGCTCAGGAACGCACGCTCGCGCAGCCTGCCGTGGGGTATACGCCCTCCCACCAGATTACCGGGAGTCCCCTATGACCAGACATGTTGGAGTTGACTATTGGTACCTGCGTTACATGGCGTCGAGCATCAGGACGGCTGAAACGACGGCTGAACTGTTAAGCGCTGAGCGTTTTTTCGTCGGATATCTAGCCGCGAGTGTTGATTTTAAAGCCATAAAAAGCGCGGAACGTGACCGTCTTCTCGTACTTTTGAACAACGCCCGAAAGCTGCGAACGAAAGAACTGGATGCCTTCCAAAAGAAACAAAAACCACCTCGCGTACCTGGACCGTGGACGAAGGTGAGTTCATGAGCGAAGTAACCATAGTTCTCTATGCCCCTCCAGATGCATTTCTAGACGTAATTCGAGACAAGGACTACTTCGTCACAACGTCATATGGGAATTCAATCGAGCAGCGTGATGCCGCACATCGTCGTGAAATTGCGCTGAGAGATGAGCTTGATCTTCTCAAAGTCAGACATTCCAAATCGTTAGCCCGAGAAGATGCACTAGAAAAAGAGATTGATGAGGTACGCATTCAGGGGCTCAGTAACCAAAGCCCAAGTCTAAACACCACACAGGACGCCACTCAATGAGTCTTCCTAGATGGGTAATGATCAGCCGCGCCTCTGAACTGACGGGCTACAGCGAAGACGCCATCCGCCACAAAGTGAAAAACGGCACCTGGGCCCAAGGCCGTATCTGGCGCAAGACGCCGGACGGCCGTATTGCTATCAACATGACGGAGTATGACAAGTGGGCCGAGAGCGCACCTCAGGAAGCGGCCTAGAAACCGAGCTGGCTAAGCACAAAGGAATTGAGATACACGGCGGCAACCTGCGTGTCGTGTTCATGTGGCGGCGGATACGCTGCCGCGAATCCCTAGGGCTTCCAATCACCAAAGCCAACATCAAACACGCCGCCCTCTTAAGGGCGGCAATTCTTCACGAGATCAAAACCGGTCACTTTGAGTATGGGCGGCACTTTCCTAACTCAAAGCACGCGACCAACTACAGCAGTGCCAAGGACGAAAGGCTTGGGGCATTGCTGAAGCGGTACAAGCCGTTGAAGGCTGTCGACATCACCCCGATGACCGAGGAAAAGTACGGCTATGCCTTGGACATCTGCACTGCCTTGGTTGGAATTGATCGTCTCGCCGGAGTTTTGTTGCCCGAAGACATCCAGTTGCTGAGGACTTTGCTGATCGCAGATCGAGCACCGTCCACTGCCAACCACTACCTGGCGACATTTTCCGGGTTCCTCGGCTGGTGCGAGACCAACGGATACTGCCGTAAGGGGCTGTCGGAAGCCTGCAATAGGTTCGCCATGCAAGGTCAGGAACCAGATCCGCTGACTCGCGATGAGTTTCAGCTACTGATCGATAAAGGGTGCCTTCACCCCCAAGACTCGGCGGCAATCACATTGGCGGTGTATACCGGGCTTCGACCAGGTGAGCTCTGCGCACTTTCCGTTGAGGACATTGACCTGGAAGGCGGACAAATCAACATCACCCGGGCCATTACCGCCAACGGTACGTTCAAGGTCCCCAAAACAGGGAAGCCACGCTCAGTACTACTAATGCCTCCAGCATTAGAGGCCTGTCGGGTTCTGATGTCGCTGGTTGTCGATCATCCCACCCGCTCCATCGAGGTGTTCCACAACAGGCACGAGAGCCGGCAGGAAAAGGTCACCCCACTGCTCTCACCTATCACCCAGGCGCGCAAGAAGATCATCAACCTCTGGTATGTCCCCACCGCATGGAACACCAAATGGGCAGCAGTCCAGAAGCGCTCAGGTATCCGTCCGCGCCGACCTTACCAGACTCGCCACACCTATGCCTGCTGGTGCCTGACTGCTCGTGGGAACCTTGCTTTTATCGCGAAGCAAATGGGACATAAAGACTTCACCATGTTGGTGGAGGTTTATGCTAAGTGGATGGATGATGAGTCACCAACTGAGTTGAAAAACATATGGGAGAAATTAAAACCGCCGTGAACCATTTAACTATAGGGTGTCGCGGCACCCTATAGTTTTAGATCGAATTATCTCTGAGCATCTGCGAAAGCTTTCTAGCGTAATATCTTTGCTTCATACGTAGTGACTTCCTCCGACCTAATACATGAGCCAATCGCTCCTCATAAATTTTTACGACTGCGGGTGATGAAATAGCCTCAGCCTCTCGCAACTTCTGCTTCAAATTTATAATAACTTCTTCTAGCTGCTCTACCGCAGATTCAGCCTTAGCCCCTAACTGCCGATAATAATCAGCACTATACCGACCTGACAACGATACATCCTCATTATCATCGTCCAAATCTTCAAGCAAAGTTATTTCCGTATTGCCCATCCTTGCAAGCCACGGCATCTCACTAACAAAGGCATCCCTGACCTCTTCAACAGCTGCCGGGGAAGTATCTTGATGAAGATAATCGTTCGCAAGATGGAGGAAGCTGTGTGTAGAATAAATATAGAACTCTTTTCCTGTCACCGTCGCAAACTCCTCCATAAGCTCTGGTAGCGGCCCAATGGTTTTTCCACCACACTGAGACCACCAGTCCTCTTTACGCTCTCCTGTCACCAAAATTACCGAAGTTCCTGACTCTTTAGCCTTATCAAGAATTTGCTTCCAAAAAATCAAATCCCCGTACCTTTTATTGATTTCCTTTGTAAGCACAGAGCCTTTATGCTTGTCTTTATCCTCGAACCCTGGTGGTATTTTCTGAGAATACCGACGATCCCCTTCTACCGCCAAAGCCTCTAAAATAGCACTGGAATATCCCGGACCGATCTTTCCATCTAGAAGCACAGCCAGATGCTCTTTTACATCATCATTTGTTATTCTTGCCTCGTGAAGATCACGTCTACTTTTCAAGTCTTCGAGAACCCGCTCAGCAGAACGACAAAAATCTTCATATATCTCTGCAGATACGAAAGGTGGCCGAGTCGGCACATCAATGTCGGACTTCAACTCCTCCAACTTAGAAATAGCAGACGCATATAATTTCGACTGATCAAATACGATTTTTGCACGATTATCCAAGTACTCAAACATTACTTGATATGGAACCCACAACCTTTCACCAAGCGACCCTATAACCCTATAAAGAGCATCCCTTGTCTCATCAGAGTATTTATATATGCCAGTCAAAACATTCGTATCAACTACAAATATGCACTCTCCCCATAGCTTTTCAATCCTTTCCGGGCAACTCGCAAAATGACTAGGAAATAACGTCTTCATGAATTACTCCTTCAACTTCACTCGGGCACGTAGTACGGACAATACCAGTACGCCATTACGATTCTCATCATCCTACCTCAATAAATGGCTAAACAGATAACCATCTGACGATTTGATAAATTTCTGACCTGAAAAGCCACTCGGAGGATTTCTGGATTGTTGCCACACCAAAGTGTACTGCCGCAAGGGGCTATCTGAAGTCTGCAATATGCTCTTCATGCAAGGCAAGGCAAGGCACCGAACCCGCTTACGCGTGACGAATTCGCACTGCTGGTAGCTAAAGGTTGCCTATACCAACTAGACTCGGCAGCGATAACGTTAGCGGTTTACAAGGGGATTCGACCAGGTGAGCTATGCACACTGGAAGTTGAGGACGTTGACCTAGATGGTATGCAAATCAACATCACCCGAGCCATTACCGCCAATGGTACGTTCAAGGTACCCAAAACAGGGAAACCGCGCACCATACTATTAACGCCGCCAGCGGTCGATGCATGCAGGACTTTAATGTCTTTAGTTGCTGAATACCCTTAGCGAGCGATCGAAGGGTTCCAGAACAGGCACAAGAGTCGACAAGAAAAAGTCACCCCAGCGATACAGAGCCCCTGAGGTATACGCCCACGACGACCTTATCAAACCATATACGTGCGGGCACCTTGGCGCCAGAGGAAACTTTGCATTTATCGCCAATCAAATGGAAAACAAAGACTTTACTATGTTAGTTAAAGTCTATGCCAAACGGACGGATGAAGAATCACAGAACGAGATTGAAAGAATATGGCATAAGCTAAAGCAGCCAAAGGGCTAGGCTGCCTCAGCTGAAAGCAACTCGTCAAACTCTTTCAGTCGCATACCACAACGCGAGACATGATCTTGCGCCTTGCTAAGACTAATGCCTGTTTCAAGCTCGTAATCAGCTTCAACCCTACCAGCATGCAGCTGTTTCAAACAATATCCCAACCTTCTAAGGTTCCGTCGCGAGGACATATCCGAATGCATACTGCCCTCGAAGTACAAGGAAAGCTTTCGATGCGTAGGACCTGCAAAATCGCTGACTGGAGGCACACTTACGGTATCGGCATAGGTTAAGGCTGCATGATATACAGCATAATAAGACCGAGACATCGAGTTTCTCCAGCTAAACTCACAATCTTCAACCTTTATCCCTTCAGCAGCGTACTCAAAAAACCGCTTGTAGTGAATTCCCATTTCCCGAATAATCCTTATGCAACTTCTTCTTTATCAACAGTCCATTCGGAAACTGTGAATACAAGCCTATTCCAAGCTTCTATATCGTCCGCACTGGCCATAGCATCGGCAATAGCATCATTAACGAAGTTCAGTCCTAAACCTGAATCAGCATTAATAAGAATATCTACATTAACATGAGGGACGCCATCAAAAGTCCCCCCATGAAAATTAATGGCTTCTACGGAGCCCCGACACTTCATAGCCAGCATTACCGACTCAATAAGTTGCATAGCCGCTCGAAAGTCATCCGATGAAACATCTGCTCGATCTAGATAGCTTTTAACATTTCTTATATATCTAGCAGCATGAACCTTATCCAAGCTGCGTTCTGGATTCGCTTTGGCAAAACGGTCTAGTATTTGCTCGTACTGAGTTAAATCGCCAGCAAAAATCATAGCTTGAGCAGCCTCTTCAAACACTTCCTCAACGGGCGCCATATCAAATGCTCTCAGTAGCAGACGCAACGCATCTGCACTCGCCCCTAATCGCTTTAACGAAAAAGCGTAATTCTCAAGAAATATTATTTCAGAGGAGAGCTTTAGAGACCGCTCATGATTTTCACGACATTCTTTCTCATCTCCGAGAACAGAATACAACATGCCTAACAGCATGTAGTGCTGCGCAATATCCGCTGCTTTGAGTCGTTCAATTTCTCGCTTAACACGACGAACTTCAAAATCAGTAGGTCGCGCAGTCTTTGCGAGCTGATTGATCTGATCTGTAACTGTCGACGTTGTCGTGAGCTGAACCGCCATCATTCCTCCAGAAGCTGATCATCCTGATCAGCGAGGCAAACCTTCACTACTGAGTGAAGCGTAAACTAAAACACAAAACAATCAATTTATGCAGCTTCGCCCCCGACAGGCCCTATGGCCTGTCGGGGGCGAAGCTAAATAACGGGAAAGGGAGATAGGACGGCATTAAGCCAGCAGTCAAGGGGATGGTCAAATTTTTCTAGCAATCCAACATGACCGCCCGTCGTTCAACAAGCGTCCTTTGTGCGTGATACCCTTCCTTGATGGTCGCGTATCTCGACTCAAGCAGTTGAACACACGTACCAAATGATAAGTGCCCCAAATTCGCCCCAGACTTTAAGCAAGTAGCTCTCAAATCACTGATGAATAAAACAATTTCCGATCTGTCCTCCCACACTCCAATGATGCAACAGTACTGGCGCCTGAAAAACCAGCACCCTGATCAGTTGATGTTCTATCGCATGGGCGATTTCTACGAGATCTTCTATGAAGATGCGAAGAAGGCCGCCAAGTTGCTGGACATCACCCTGACCGCGCGCGGGCAGTCGGCTGGGCAGGCGATTCCGATGTGTGGGATTCCTTATCACTCGCTGGAAGGTTACCTGGTCAAGCTGGTCAAGCTCGGCGAGTCGGTGGTGATCTGCGAGCAGATCGGCGACCCGGCCACCAGCAAGGGGCCGGTGGAGCGTCAGGTGGTGCGCATCATTACGCCGGGGACGGTGAGTGATGAGGCGCTGCTGGATGAGCGCCGCGACAACCTGATCGCGGCGGTGCTGGGGGATGAGCGGCTGTTCGGCCTGGCGGTGCTGGATATCACCAGTGGCAACTTCACAGTCCTGGAGATCAAGGGCTGGGAAAACCTGCTGGCAGAGTTGGAGCGGATCAATCCGGTGGAGTTGATGATCCCGGATGACTGGCCCAAGGACCTGCCGGCGGAAAAACGTCGTGGGACCAAGCGTCGTGCGCCGTGGGATTTTGAGCGTGATTCGGCGCTGAAAAGTCTGTGCCAGCAATTCTCCGTGCAGGATCTCAAGGGCTTTGGCTGCGAGACCCTGACCCTGGCCATCGGCGCTGCCGGTTGCCTGCTCAACTATGCGAAGGAAACCCAGCGCACCGCCCTGCCGCATTTGCGCAGCCTGCGCCATGAGCGCCTGGACGACACCGTGGTGCTCGATGGCGCCAGCCGACGCAATCTGGAGTTGGACACCAACCTGGCTGGCGGGCGTGACAATACCCTGCAGTCAGTGGTCGACCGTTGCCAGACCGCCATGGGCAGCCGTTTGCTGACCCGCTGGCTGAACCGCCCGCTGCGCGACTTGACGGTGCTGCAAGCGCGTCAGTCATCTATTACCTGCCTGCTGGACGTCTACCGTTTTGAAAAGCTGCAGCCGCAGCTCAAGGAGATCGGTGATATCGAGCGGATCCTCGCGCGAATCGGCTTGCGTAACGCTCGCCCTCGCGACCTGGCACGTTTGCGAGACGCGCTGGGCGTATTGCCCGAGTTGCAACAGGCGATGACCGAACTGGAAGCGCCGCACCTGCAACAACTTGCCGTCACGGCCGGTACCTACCCGGAACTGGCGGCGCTGCTGGCAAAAGCCATCATCGACAACCCACCCGCGATCATCCGCGACGGTGGTGTGCTCAAGACCGGTTACGACAGCGAGCTGGACGAACTGCAAGCCCTGAGCGAGAACGCCGGGCAGTTCCTGATTGACCTGGAAGCCCGCGAAAAAGCCCGCACCGGCCTGGCCAACCTCAAGGTCGGCTACAACCGCGTGCACGGCTACTTTATTGAGCTGCCGAGCAAACAAGCCGAACAGGCACCTATCGATTACCAGCGCCGCCAGACCCTCAAAGGCGCCGAACGCTTCATCACCCCCGAGCTCAAAGCATTCGAAGACAAGGCGCTGTCGGCCAAGAGCCGCGCCCTGGCCCGGGAAAAGATGCTCTACGAGGCCCTGCTCGAAGACCTGATCGGCAAGCTCGCTCCACTGCAGGACACCGCCGCGGCCCTGGCCGAGCTGGATGTGCTGAGCAACCTGGCCGAGCGCGCCCTCAACCTTGACCTGAACTGTCCGCGTTTTGTCAGCGAGCCGTGCATGCGCATCGTGCAAGGCCGCCATCCGGTGGTGGAGCAAGTACTGACCACGCCGTTCGTGGCCAACGACCTGTCGCTGGACGACGATACGCGCATGCTGGTGATCACCGGTCCGAACATGGGTGGTAAATCCACCTACATGCGCCAGACCGCATTGATTGTGCTGTTGGCGCATATAGGCAGCTTCGTACCGGCGGCCAGTTGCGAGTTGTCACTGGTAGACCGCATCTTTACCCGGATCGGCTCCAGCGATGACCTGGCCGGTGGTCGTTCGACCTTTATGGTGGAAATGAGCGAAACCGCCAATATCCTGCACAACGCCAGCGACCGCAGCCTGGTGCTGATGGACGAAGTGGGACGCGGCACCAGTACCTTCGACGGCTTGTCCCTGGCCTGGGCGGCAGCCGAGCGCCTGGCGCATCTGCGGGCCTATACGCTGTTTGCCACCCACTACTTCGAGCTGACCGTATTGCCGGAAAGCGAGCCGCTGGTGGCCAACGTGCATCTCAATGCCACCGAGCACAACGAACGCATCGTGTTCCTGCACCATGTGCTGCCAGGCCCGGCCAGCCAGAGTTACGGCCTGGCCGTAGCGCAACTGGCCGGTGTACCGAACGATGTGATTCTGCGCGCCCGCGAACACCTCAGCCGCCTGGAAACCACGGCCCTGCCCCATGAGAATGTGGTCGCCAGCCCCGCCAAGGCCACCAGCAAACCTGCGGCACCGCACCAGAGCGATATGTTCGCCAGCCTGCCCCATCCAGTACTGGATGAGTTAGCAAAGCTTGACCTGGATGACTTGACACCGCGTAAAGCGCTCGAAATGTTATATGCACTGAAGACTCGGATATAACGCAGACGCTTGCAAGCTGGTAGACTCTCGCGCGGTTTGGGATGCTGCGGGCTTTTAGCCTGGCCCGCAGACTATCGCTCCCGAACCTCGCGAGCCCTGCCACAAGGGGTTTCGCTGCCGCCGCCTGAGGAGAAAATTAGAAATGACCTTCGTCGTCACCGACAACTGCATCAAGTGCAAGTACACCGACTGCGTAGAAGTGTGTCCGGTGGACTGCTTTTACGAAGGCCCGAATTTCCTGGTGATCCACCCGGATGAGTGCATTGACTGCGCCCTGTGTGAACCAGAATGCCCGGCCGTTGCGATTTTCTCCGAGGATGAAGTCCCGGCAGAGATGCAGGAATTTATTCAGTTGAACGTCGAGCTGGCGGAAATCTGGCCAAACATCACTGAGAAGAAAGACTCGCTGCCAGATGCAGCCGAGTGGGATGGCGTAAAAGGCAAGATCAAAGACCTCGAACGCTAACAGCGTCGCGCCCCTTCAAAAGGCCCCTTGCGGGCCTTTTTGCGTTTCTGCACGCCGGTCTTTTACTTTTCTGCAGGCAAAAAAAGGGGCGGTTTGACCCGCCCACATTTTTTCCCTAGTCCCTGTGTTCCTTTTCATCGTCCTGATGAATCGCATCCTGCGAGGTTCCCTGAGTCATCGATCCTTGATGACCGTGTCAATCCGTGGACACAGGGCTGATAGTAGAGACTTCCCGAACAACTTCAACGGGATCCATTCGCAAGCACAACCTGCCGCCGCCTTCGAAGTAGAATAAATAAATGTTGTTTTTCAACAACATAGAAATATGTCCAGGTGATTCGAGACGTCCCGGCGCGGTTAAAAAACCAAACACTTACGAAAAAGTAAGCGAATGCTTACACGGCCCATTATGGAAATGCGCACTCGACCGCCCAAAAGGTTTACGCCAGACAAGAAAAAGCCCCGACAGGGTCGAGGCTTTTCTGCCTTCAGGCTGATCAGTCGTCGCTGACAGTGATGGTCGGCATTGCCTGGGAACCGGCTTCCTGCAAGACAATCCGCGCGCCCACATGGCGGGCCAGTTCCTGGTAGACCATGGCGATCTGCCCGTCGGGCTCGGCGACCACCGTCGGCTTGCCGCCATCGGCCTGCTCGCGAATGCCCATCGACAGCGGCAATGAAGCCAGCAACTCAACGCCATATTGGGTGGCGAGCTTTTCACCGCCGCCTTCACCGAACAGATGCTCGGCATGACCGCAGTTGGAGCAGATGTGCACCGCCATGTTTTCCACCACGCCCAGCACCGGGATGTTGACCTTGCGGAACATCTCAACGCCTTTGCGCGCGTCAAGCAGCGCCAGGTCTTGTGGGGTGGTCACGATCACTGAACCAGCCACCGGCACCTTTTGCGCCAGGGTCAGCTGGATATCACCGGTGCCTGGCGGCATATCGATCACCAGGTAGTCCAGGTTGCCCCAGTCGGTCTGCATCACCAGTTGCATCAAGGCCCCGGACACCATCGGCCCACGCCAGACCATCGGCGTGTTGTCATCGGTGAGGAACGCCATCGACATGACTTCCACGCCATGGGCCTGGATCGGCACGAACCACTTCTGATCCTTGATCTTGGGCCGCGAACCTTCGGCAATGCCAAACATCACGCCTTGGCTGGGGCCATAGATATCCGCGTCGAGAATCCCCACCCGCGCGCCTTCACGGGCCAGGGCCAGGGCCAGGTTGGCCGCCGTGGTCGATTTGCCCACGCCGCCCTTGCCCGACGCCACGGCCACCACGTTCTTGACGTTGGCCAGGCCCGGGATCTGTGCCTGGGCCTTGTGCGCGGCGATCACGCACTGGATGTCGACCTTGGCCGAACGCACACCGTCCAGGCCTTCAATGGCCATTTGCAGTATCTGCGCCCAGCCACTCTTGAACAAACCGGCGGCGTAGCCCAGTTCAAGCTGGACCGTGACCTGATCGCCCTGCACATCAATGGCCCGGACACAGCCGGCGCTGACCGGGTCCTGGTTCAGATAGGGGTCGGTGTACTGGCGAAGAACGGCTTCCACCGCTGCGCGATTGACGGCGCTCATGGGCTACTCCCGGAAAAGACAGACTAAAACAGGCGGCTATCCTAACCGTTCCCGCGCCCGAGGGGCATGCTTTCGCGACATTGGAAAACCCTGAAACAGCCTCACGGGGTGAAATAAATTCGCCGGCGCTTTATAGTGGCCGACCTCCGTTTCATCAAGTAGCCGAGCCCCATGTCCGAGCCACGCAAGATCCTCGTCACCAGCGCCCTGCCCTATGCCAATGGTTCCATCCACCTTGGCCATATGCTTGAGTACATCCAGACCGATATGTGGGTGCGCTTCCAGAAGCATCGCGGCAATCAATGCATCTATGTCTGCGCGGACGACGCCCACGGTTCGGCCATCATGTTGCGCGCCGAAAAGGAAGGCATCACCCCGGAACAACTGATCGCCAACGTCCAGGCTGAACATAGCGCCGACTTTGCCGAGTTCCTGGTGGACTTCGACAATTTCCACTCGACCCACGCCGAAGAAAACCGTGAGCTGTCGAGCCAGATCTACCTGAAGCTGCGTGACGCCGGGCACATTGCCACGCGCTCGATCACCCAGTATTTCGACCCGGAAAAGAAAATGTTCCTGGCCGACCGCTTCATCAAGGGCACCTGCCCCAAGTGCGGCACTGAAGACCAGTACGGCGACAACTGCGAAAAATGCGGTGCCACCTATGCCCCCACCGACCTGAAGGATCCGAAGTCGGCGATCTCTGGCGCCACCCCGGTGCTCAAGGATTCCCAGCACTTCTTCTTCAAGCTCCCGGATTTCCAGGAAATGCTGCAAGCCTGGACCCGCAGCGGCACCCTGCAGGACGCCGTGGCCAACAAGATCGCCGAATGGCTGGATGCTGGCCTGCAACAGTGGGACATCTCCCGCGATGCGCCGTATTTCGGTTTTGAGATCCCCGATGAGCCGGGCAAGTACTTCTACGTGTGGCTGGACGCACCGATCGGCTACATGGCCAGCTTCAAGAACCTCTGCGACCGCACGCCAGAGTTGGATTTCGACGCGTTCTGGGGCAAGGACTCCACCGCCGAGCTGTACCACTTCATCGGCAAGGACATCGTCAACTTCCACGCCCTGTTCTGGCCGGCCATGCTCGAAGGCTCGGGCTACCGCAAGCCAACCGGCATCGCCGTGCACGGCTACCTGACGGTCAACGGCCAGAAGATGTCCAAGTCCCGTGGCACCTTTATCAAGGCGCGCACCTACCTGGACCACCTGTCGCCGGAATACCTGCGCTACTACTACGCGTCCAAGCTGGGCCGTGGCGTCGACGACCTGGACCTGAACCTGGAAGACTTCGTGCAGAAGGTCAACTCGGACCTGGTGGGCAAGGTAGTCAACATCGCCAGCCGTTGCGCCGGGTTTATCCACAAGGGCAATGCTGGCGTGATGGTTCCGGTCAACGCCGCGCCAGAACTGACCGACGCCTTCCTGGCCGCCGCGCCAAGCATCGCCGATGCCTATGAAGCCCGCGATTTTGCCCGTGCCATGCGTGAGATCATGGGCCTGGCCGACCGTGCCAACGCCTGGATCGCCGACAAGGCGCCGTGGTCGCTGAACAAGCAGGAAGGCAAGCAGGATGAAGTCCAGGCCATTTGCGCCACCGGCATCAACCTGTTCCGCCAACTGGTGATCTTCCTCAAGCCAGTGCTGCCGTTGCTGGCCGCCGACGCCGAGGCATTCCTCAACGTTGCGCCGCTGACCTGGAATGACCATACCCGCCTGCTCAACAACCATCAGCTCAACGAGTTCAAGCCGTTGATGACCCGTATCGACCCGGTCAAGGTGCAGGCCATGAGTGACGCGTCCAAGGAAGACCTGACCGCCAGCCAGACCGATACCGGTCAGGCAGCCCCAGCGGGCAATGGCGAGTTGACCAAGGATCCGCTGTCGCCGGAAATCGACTTCGACGCGTTTGCCGCAGTGGACCTGCGTGTCGCGCTGATCATCAAGGCCGAAGCCGTGGAAGGCGCCGACAAGCTGTTGCGCCTGACCCTGGATATCGGTGATGAGCAACGCAACGTGTTCTCCGGGATCAAGAGCGCGTATCCGGACCCGTCCAAGCTCGATGGTCGCCTGACCATGATGATCGCCAACCTCAAGCCACGGAAAATGAAGTTCGGTATCTCCGAAGGCATGGTGATGGCTGCCGGCCCCGGCGGTGAAGAGATCTACCTGCTCAGCCCGGACAGCGGCGCCAAGCCTGGCCAGCGCATCAAGTAACACCTCAAGCCTGCCCTGCCGTGGTGATTAGCCGCGACAGGGCGGTTTGCGCTAGTACCCTCTCCCTGCTTGCCGGATAATCAGGCCCTGTTTGCTTAACCGGCTCGACCATGACCGAAATGCTAGTCGCCCTTCTCAGCGCCACCCTGATCAGCCAGTACATGCTGCGCCGGTCGCTGCCTGGTGATCCACCGTTGGAACGACTGCGGGTGCATGCCCTTGGGCTCGCGACCACGCTGCTGATGGCGCTGGCCGGTATTTCGAGCTATCTGCTGGACCTTTTTTTGTTGCAACCGTTGGCGCTGGGCGCGTTATGGCTGTTTGCCTACGTGCCCGCGGTGATCCTGTTGAGCCAACCGTTGCTGAATGTGCTTTCCCGCCGCGTGCCCGCACTGCCCTTTACTGGGTTGTGGGTGCCGCTGCTGGCCAACGCCGGCGTGCTCAGTGTGGTGCTCTTGAGCCCTGGCAATACCAGCCAACTGATTTATTGCGTGGGCATCGGCCCGGCGTTCTGGCTGACCCTCAGCCTGTTCAATGACCTGCGCCAGCGAATAGACCAAAACGATATCCCCCAGCCCTTCAAAGGCCTGCCCGTGGACCTGCTCAGCGCCGGGCTGATGGCCGTGGCGTTGCTGGGCTTAAACGCAATGATCACACCATGAGCCTGATTCAACGTATCGACGCCCTGCTGCCCCAGACCCAATGCGGCAAATGCGGGCACCCGGGTTGCAGGCCCTACGCCGAGGGCATCGCCCAGGGCGAGGCCATCAACAAGTGCCCGCCTGGCGGCACCGAAACCATCGCCGAGCTGGCGCAGCTGTTGAGCCTGGCGCCGCTGGAACTGGACCGTTCCCGTGGCGAAGCCCCCGCGCAGATTGCCTTTATCCGCGAGGCCGAGTGCATCGGCTGCACCAAGTGCATCCAGGCCTGCCCGGTGGATGCGATTGTCGGCGCAGCGAAGTTGATGCATACGGTCATCGTCGATGAATGCACCGGCTGCGACTTGTGCGTGGCCCCGTGCCCGGTGGACTGCATCGATATGCTGGCGCTGCCCCAGGCCACGGTGCAGCCGATAGTCGCAGGCTTTGCCAACACCGCCGCGGAGCTCCAGGCGCGAGCGACCAAGCGCGACCGCGCCCGGCGTCGCTTCGAACAGCGCAATGCACGGCTGCAACGCGAGGAAGAACACAAACTGGCGGAACGCCTGGCCCGCAGCAAACGCCCTGCCCCCAGCCCACAGGTTGAGAGCGACCCTATGCAGGCCGCCATCGAACGGGTCCGCGCGCAAAAAGCTGCCGACATCGATGCTGCGGTAAAAAAGGCCAAGATCAACCTGGCAATGAGCCGAGCGCAACTGCACAAATCCCTCAAAGCCTTTGGCCACCCGCCAACCTTTGAGCAACAGTCGCAATTGATCATCCTGCAACAGCAATTCGAATCCGCCGAACAGGCATTAAACGCACTCGAAGCGAACGCCCCCGCCGTGGCGATCCCGCAAACCAATAAAGACCCTGAGCTCAAGCGCGCAAAAATCCAGCTGGCCATGCGTCGCGCCGAGCTGAAAAAAGCCCAGGACGCGCTGGCCGGCGCCGAACAGTTGGCCACACTGGGCACAGCCCTGGCCGCTGCTGAACAGGCGTTGCACGCTGCCGAGGAAAACTCGGCCCAGCCCAGGCCAGACCTGCAACGTGTCGAGAAACGGCCGATCGACAGCCAACTGCGCCAATTGAAGACTGCCCTGGCTTATGCCCGCGCCGACCTGAGCAAGCTCGAACGCCACCCCGCCAGCAGTGCAACCGAGCTGATGGACGCCAGGCAGCGCCTGGCTGACGCCCAACGTTGGGTGGATGAACATGTCGGCGCCTGAAGCCGTCGAGCGCCAACAACAGGCCATGCAGCGCCTGTTAATGGCGGTAACGCCTGGCTTGCTGGTGCTGTTCTGGCTGTATGGCTGGGGCGTGCTGATCAATCTGTTGCTGGCCGGCACCTGTGCATGGGCTGTCGAAGCCTTGGTGCGTCGGGTGCGCGGCCATGACTCCCGCGACCTGAGTGGCCTGGTCAGCGCGGTGCTGCTGGCCCTGGCATTGCCACCTTATTGCCCGTGGTGGTTATGCCTGGGCGCTGTCAGCAGTGCATTGCTGTTGGGCAAACACCTGTATGGCGGCAAGCAGAACCCGTTCAACCCGGCCATGGTCGGTTATGCCCTGATGTTGCTGGCCTTTCCCCAGCCAATGACCCATTGGCCGGCGTCCCACGGCCTGGACCTGCTGGCCGGCCTGCAACAGGTGTTCGGCCTGCACGGCGAGACCGCCGATGCCTGGGCCCGGGCCACGGCGCTGGACGCCTTGCGCATCAACAACAGCCTGACCATCGATGAGCTGTTCGCCCGCCACCCGGCTTTCGGCCAGATCGCAGGCAAAGGAAGCGAGTGGGTGAACCTGGCGTTTCTCGTCGGCGGGCTTTTTTTACTGCAGCAACGGGTCTTCAGTTGGCACGCGCCAGTGGGCATGCTCGCCAGCCTGTTCGTCATCAGCCTGCTGTGCTGGAACGGTTCGGGCTCCGACTCCCATGGCTCGCCGCTGTTTCATCTGCTGACCGGGGCCACCATGCTTGGGGCTTTCTTCATCATCACCGAACCGGTGTCGGGTGCGAAAAGTGCGCGGGCGCGCTTGCTGTTTGGCGTGGGCGTGGGTGTGTTGACCTACCTGATCCGCACCTGGGGCAGCTACCCGGATGGCGTAGCGTTCGCGGTACTGATGATGAACCTCGCGGTGCCGGCGCTGGAACGCTGGGCGCGACCGCAGGCGGTGAAGGCATGAAGCGTACCTCTCAAGCCTTGATCGTGCTGCTGATCGCCGTCGGCGCGGTGGGCCTGACCATGGGCCTGCAACAGCTGACGGCCAAACCGATTGCCGCACAACAGCGCGAGCTGCAAAACCGGGCGTTGCTAGATGTGTTGCCCACTGGCGGCTATGACAATCAACCGCTGGAGCACCCACTGGGCATCCCCTCGTCAATGCTGGACAACAGTCAACTGTTGGGGGGTTACCTCGCGACCCTGGCCGGTAAACCCAGTGCGGTTGTGCTGCGCTCGCAGGTCGATGGATATGGTGGGCGCATTGAATTGCTGATTGCCATCGACCGCAACGCCAAGCTGCTCGGGGTAAAGACCCTGGCACACGCGGAAACGCCCAGTCTGGGCGGGCACATTGGCGAGCCCGGCAATGCGTGGATTGCTGCATTCAAGGGGCTGTCGCTGGAAAATCCACAGGCCTGGGCGCTGAAGAGAGACAGCGGCCAATTCGACCAGATGGCCGGCGCCACCATCACGTCTCGCGCGGTGATCAATGCGATCCATGATGCCTTACGCTACTTTGACGAGCATCGCCAGGCACTGCTGGAGCCCATCGACCATGACTAAACCGTTCGCCCTCGCCAGCCTGTTGCTGCTGCCTGCGCTGCTGGGTGTCAGCGCAACGCCGTCGGGCGCCGCAATATTCTGGGTTTCGTGGGTGCTGATCGTAACGCTCCATGGCTGGAGCTGCGGCTGGGTGCGCAATCGCCTCAGTGGCCATTGGCGGCTGATGGCCAATGTGTTGCTGGCCACCACCTGGGTCAGTTGCGCGCACCTGGTGGCGCAGGCTCTGGCTTTGGCGCCGTCTACGGGCCTTGGGGCATACCTGGCGCTGATCGCCATGCAATGCGTACTGCTTGAACAAGACGGCCTGTTCGCTGCCAACCAGCGCAGGGCACGGCTTCAACTGATCGCCGTGTCAGCCGGGCTGTTGGTTGCAATCACTCTCGCACGCTTTTTACTCGCCAGCAGCATCGCCATGCTCGCCCCAACAGGGTTTATTCTGCTCGGGTTGCTGCTTGCCGGATGGCAGGCCTGGACTCAACGCCGCACACCACACTGAAGGAACCGCTCGCCCAATGAACGCCGCAAAACGCCTGGAGATCTTTCGAAGGTTTCACGAAGACAATCCGGAACCCAAGACCGAGCTGGCCTACTCGTCGCCGTTCGAATTGCTGATCGCCGTGATCCTGTCTGCGCAGTCGACGGATGTGGGCGTGAACAAGGCCACGGCCAAGCTGTTTCCCGTGGCCAACACCCCGGCGGCGATCCATGCCCTGGGGGTGGAAGGGCTGTCGCAGTACATCAAGACCATTGGCCTGTACAACAGCAAGGCGAAGAACGTCATTGAAACCTGCCGGTTGCTGGTCGAGTTGCATGACGGTGAAGTGCCACAGACCCGCGAAGCACTTGAAGCGTTACCCGGCGTGGGGCGCAAGACGGCCAATGTGGTGCTCAATACGGCGTTTCGCCAACTGACGATGGCGGTGGACACCCATATTTTCCGGGTCAGCAACCGCACCGGGATCGCTCCGGGCAAGAATGTGGTGGAGGTGGAGAAGCAACTGATGAAGTTTGTACCCAAGCCTTACCTGCTCGACTCCCACCACTGGCTGATCCTGCACGGGCGCTATGTGTGCCAGGCCCGCAAGCCGCGTTGTGGCAGCTGTCGCATCGAGGATCTGTGTGAATACAAGGAAAAGACGTCGGACGATTGAGCAATCATTGGTTTTATTGATCAGTCGATTGAAAAAATCTTTTTTACCCGGTGCACGATTGTCGATATAAGGAGCGCCAACGGCAGTCTTAGCCTGGAGTTAACCTTATGAGCACTGGCAAAGAACAACTGGATGTAGAAGATGACTTTGTGGCTGCAGACACTGACGAAGCAGCCGAGGCACCTGTAGAAGTTGCCAAGACCAATTTGAGCAAACGCCGCACCATCGACAACCTTCTGGAAGAGCGACGCCTGCAAAAACAGTTGGCCGATTACGATTTCGATCTCTAGCCAAACGATCACACAGAAGCCTCCGCCATGGAGGCTTTTCCTGCCTGTTGCTCCCTGCTTCTTAAACCAGGCCGTTACGCTGGGCAAGCTCGATCAGGTCCACCAGGGACCGGGCATTGAGCTTGAGCAGCAAGCGTGTCTTATACGTGCTCACCGTCTTGTTGCTGAGGAACATGCCGTCGGCGATCTCCTTGTTGGTTTTGCCCTGGGCCAGTTGCTGCAACACCATCATCTCCCGGCCTGAGAGCCGCTCGACCATATCCGCTTCACTGGTATTGCCTTGCGTGGAGCGCACCGAGTTGAGGGCCTGGTTGGGGAAGTAGCTGTAGCCAGACAGCACCGCCTTGATCGCACTCAGCAACTCGGTGAGATCCTGTTGCTTGCACACGTAGCCCGCGGCACCAGCCTGCATGCAACGCATGGAAAAATGGCCTGGCGCCTGTGACGTCAAGACCAGCACCTTGAAGGGTTGCGCCTGCTTTGTGGAAGACAGGCGACAAATAACTTCCAAACCATCAAGTTTGGGGATTCCAATATCCAGGATGACAATATCCGGCATATGCTCCCGCGCTAGTTGCAACGCGTCGACTCCGTTATCGGTCTCTGCAACGACCTCATAACCATGACGTTCCATTAGCATGCGTACAGCAAGGCGAATGACGGGATGATCATCCACGATCAGCACTTTATTCATGGGCAAGTCCAATTTCGCTGTTCGAATTATTCAGAACCAGCACAATAGCCTAGTCGTTTCCTCCTTGGCATAGCACTCCCCCCCAAGTAACGACAAGCAGAGACCTGGCCCACAAAGTTATGAGAATAGACCTACAAAAAAACGACTATATGGATGTGTCGGTTCTTGTTCGGCCTTTCAGAACTTTCCGCTGGCAAACATATATTGACTCAAAAAAACCTCCATCGCCGCGGAAAAGTAAACGTGACGCACGCCACTTTCAGGAAATACCCCTTGCACGATTTGCATCGGTGGGCGTCGGAGCCGCTAAAACCGCTTCCAAAAAGTTCCCCCGTGCAACACTCCCTAACAACAACTGGAATTATCTGACGGACATTTCTACAAGCAAAACCTAGCGCGCCCTATTTCCTACTAAACAACTGAATGATTTTAAACACAAATAAGACTATTCGCCGAAAAACACCAACTTCCAGATACAAAAACCCAAATGTAAAAAATAATAAACGCCAAAAATACCGAACACCAAAAGAACATTAAACATTAATAAACAAAACTGCCCCCCCTGAATCACGGACAAAAAAAATGGTCCCTCTTTCGAGGAACCATTCTTTATGAGGCTTCAGGTTTTTCAGAACAACTTGCGGCCCTTGTTGGCCGCAATGCGCATGCGCAGGGCGTTGAGCTTGATGAAACCAGCGGCATCGGCCTGATTGTAGGCACCGCCGTCCTCTTCAAAGGTCGCGATGTTGGCATCGAACAGCGACTCATCGGACTTGCGGCCGGTCACGATCACGTTGCCTTTGTACAGCTTCAGGCGCACAACACCGTTCACATGGACCTGGGATGCATCGATCATCTGTTGCAGCATCAGGCGCTCAGGGCTCCACCAGTAGCCGGTGTAGATCAGGCTGGCGTACTTGGGCATCAGCTCGTCCTTGAGGTGAGCCACTTCACGGTCCAGGGTGATGGACTCGATGGCGCGGTGAGCGCGCAGCATGATGGTGCCGCCTGGGGTTTCGTAGCAGCCACGGGACTTCATGCCCACGTAACGGTTTTCCACGATGTCCAGACGGCCAATGCCGTGCTCGCCACCGATACGGTTCAAGGTCGCCAATACGGTGGCCGGGGTCATTTCGACGCCGTCCAGCGCGACGATGTCGCCGTTGCGGTAGGTCAGTTCCAGGTACTGGGCCTTGTCTGGAGCGTTCTCCGGGGAGACGGTCCATTTCCACATGTCTTCTTCGTGCTCGGTCCAGGTGTCTTCCAGCACGCCGCCTTCATAGGAGATGTGCAGGAGGTTGGCGTCCATCGAGTACGGGGACTTCTTCTTGCCGTGGCGTTCGATCGGGATTGCGTGCTTTTCAGCGTAATCCATCAGCTTTTCACGGGACAACAGGTCCCATTCACGCCAAGGGGCAATCACTTTTACGCCAGGCTTCAAGGCATAGGCGCCCAGTTCGAAACGCACCTGGTCGTTGCCCTTGCCGGTGGCGCCATGGGAAATGGCGTCAGCGCCGGTTTCGTTGGCGATTTCGATCAGGCGCTTGGCGATCAGCGGACGTGCGATGGAAGTACCCAGCAGGTACTCGCCTTCGTAGACGGTGTTGGCGCGAAACATCGGGAAAACGAAATCGCGGACGAATTCTTCGCGCAGGTCGTCAATGTAGATCTCTTTGACGCCCATGGCTTGCGCCTTGGCTCGTGCAGGTTCGACCTCTTCGCCCTGACCCAGGTCAGCGGTGAAGGTCACCACCTCACAGTTATAAGTATCCTGCAGCCACTTGAGGATCACCGAAGTGTCCAGGCCGCCGGAATACGCGAGAACGACCTTGTTTACGTCGGCCATGCCATCACTCCACGGGGTTTTACGGAAAGGCGTCGATTCTACCGATCAAAACCGTGAAATTACAGGGGCGCGACAGCAAATGAAGATAAAGCGACAGATTATGTCGGGCGCGCGACGAATGGCCGCACTCAGGACGTCGCCGCCGCATTCGCCGGGGCCGTGGCCTGGGGCGCCGGTTTCTCGGGGACTGGCACGCGATCAAGGTGAATATTCACTCGCCGGTTCTTCGCCCGGTTGGCCGGATTGGTATTGGGCACCAGCGGATAACGTTCACCGTGGAAGCGCAGGACAATCTGCGACTCCGCAATGCCGTTGGCCTTGAGGAAGTCCATCACCGCCAGGCCCCGGCGCCGGGACAGGTCGCGATTGGTCAGGCGGTTGCCGCTGTTGTCCGAATGGCCGTCCAGTTCGATATGGTTGACCGTAGGATCGGCCTTGATGAATTCGAGCATCACCATCAACTTGGCCTTGGCGGCCGGATCCAGGTCGATACCACCACCCGGAAAGCCCACCTCAGCCTGCTTGACCTGTTCGAAATTCATCGGCAGCAATTTCGCGGTACACAACTGGTAGTCGCTATAGGCCTTGTTGAATCGCACCGGCAGCAGGCGGATTTCCGAATAACCGCCGTCCCGGGAATAGTGGCGCACGGTGGGGCTGCGACCCTCCAGCAAACCCGTGAACAGGCGCCCGGCCTGGGCCTGGGAGCTGTTGAACAGCACATCGCCGCTGCCCGCTCGTACAGCACCAAGGTTGATATCACCGCGCCCCGGCTGCCACGGTGCAGCCGCCGCCAATAGCGTTGCGGAGCCAACACCCAGCGCACTGTTATAGGCTTTCAGACGGAATGTCGCCTGCTCGCCAGCCCGGCGCACGAACTCACCCGAACCAAAATCGGTGATCGGCTGGCTCAAGCGGCACTCGAACTTGTCGCCCTCCACCTTCCACTCGATATTCTCCAGGCGCGTCTGGAATGTCAGGGCCATCGCGGGCAGGCTGGCGAACACGCTGAGCAGGGCTAGATATTGCTGGCGCACGGGCGGCTCCACTGGTTTCTACAACACATCAAGGCGTCATACATCGTTAAGGCATACCCAGGGATATCGGTCGCACCCTGCAAAACTTGATAGCGAGTGCCTGCAAGAGTCTTTTCCGGTAGCATTCCCACCAGATTGACCCGCCTGGAATCCCCAATGTCCGACCGCCTGACCCTGCTGCGTCCCGACGACTGGCATATTCATCTTCGCGATGGTGCTGCGTTGCCCCAAACCGTGGCCGATGTTGCGCGCACGTTTGGCCGCGCCATCATCATGCCTAACCTGGTACCTCCGGTGCGTAATGCCGCTGAAGCCGACGCCTATCGCCAGCGCATCCTCGCTGCACGACCGGCCGGTAGCCGCTTCGAACCGTTGATGGTGCTTTACCTTACCGACCGCACCCAGCCCGCCGAAATCCGCGAGGCCAAGGCCAGCGGTTTCGTGCACGCCGCCAAGTTGTACCCGGCCGGCGCCACGACCAACTCCGACTCCGGCGTAACCAGTATCGACAAGATCCTGCCCGCCATCGAAGCCATGGCCGAAGTGGGCATGCCGCTGCTGATCCACGGTGAAGTCACCCGTGGCGATGTCGATGTCTTCGATCGCGAGAAGATCTTCATCGACGAGCACATGCGCCGCGTGGTCGAGCTGTTCCCGACCCTCAAGGTGGTGTTCGAGCACATCACCACCGCAGACGCCGTGCAGTTCGTCACCGAGGCTTCGGCCAACGTCGGCGCAACCATCACCGCGCACCACCTGCTGTACAACCGCAACCACATGCTGGTGGGCGGGATCCGGCCGCACTTCTATTGCCTGCCGATCCTCAAGCGCAACACTCACCAGGTAGCGTTGCTCGATGCCGCCACCAGTGGCAGCGCGAAGTTTTTCCTCGGCACCGACTCGGCGCCCCACGCCCAGCACGCCAAGGAAGCGGCCTGCGGCTGTGCCGGCTGCTACACCGCTTATGCGGCGATCGAGTTGTACGCCGAGGCCTTCGAGGCGCGCAACGCCCTGGACAAACTAGAGGCCTTCGCCAGCCTCAATGGCCCGCGTTTCTACGGCCTGCCGGCGAATACCGACCGCATTACCCTGGTTCGTGAAGACTGGACCGCCCCCACCAGCCTGCCATTTGGCGAGCTGACCGTTATCCCGCTGCGCGCCGGTGAAACACTGCGCTGGCGCCTGCTGGAGGAACACAAGTGAGTGAAGACCATTACGACGACGAACAGGAACACGGTGGCGGCGGTTCGCGTCACCCGATGGCCGAGCGTTTTCGCGGCTATCTGCCTGTCGTTATCGACGTAGAGACCGGCGGTTTCAATTGCGCCACCGATGCGCTGCTGGAAATTGCCGCGACGACCATCGGCATGGATGAACAGGGCTTTGTGTATCCAGAACACACCCACTTCTTCCGCGTCGAGCCGTTTGAAGGCGCCAACATCGAAGCCGCTGCCCTGGAGTTCACCGGGATCAAGCTCGATCATCCGTTGCGCATGGCCGTCAGCGAAGAAGCTGCACTGACCGACATCTTCCGTGGTGTGCGCAAGGCGTTGAAGGCCAACGGCTGCAAACGCGCGATCCTGGTCGGCCACAACAGCAGTTTCGACCTGGGCTTCCTCAACGCCGCCGTGGCGCGCCTGGACATGAAGCGTAACCCGTTCCACCCGTTTTCCAGCTTTGACACCGCCACCCTGGCGGGCCTGGCTTATGGCCAGACCGTATTGGCCAAGGCATGCCAGGCAGCCGGCATCGACTTCGACGGACGTGAAGCCCACTCGGCTCGCTACGACACCGAGAAGACCGCCGACCTGTTCTGCGGCATCGTCAACCGCTGGAAACAGATGGGCGGCTGGGAAGACTTCAGCGACTGATTGCGTCCCTGAATCCCATGCATAAAAAAACCGGCCCTCTCAGGCCGGTTTTTTTTACCGCGAACCTGGCTTACAGCTTGCCAGCGTTCTCGGTCAGGTAAGCCGCAACGCCTGCTGGCGAAGCGTTCATGCCTTTGTCGCCTTTTTTCCAGTTGGCCGGGCAGACTTCGCCGTGCTCTTCGTGGAATTGCAGAGCGTCGACCAGACGGATCAGCTCTTCCATGTTACGGCCCAGCGGCAGGTCGTTGATGATCTGCGAGCGCACAACGCCCTTGTCGTCGATCAGGAACGCGCCACGGAATGCCACGCCGCCTTCGGACTCAACGTCGTAGGCCTTGGCGATGTCGTGCTTCATGTCGGCAGCCATGGTGTATTTGACTTTGCCGATGCCGCCATCATTGATGGCAGTGTTGCGCCAGGCGTTGTGGGTGAAATGGGAGTCGATGGAAACGGCAACCACTTCAACGTTACGCGCCTTGAAGTCGTCCATGCGGTGATCCAGGGCGATCAGCTCGGACGGGCAGACGAAGGTGAAGTCCAGCGGGTAGAAGAACACCAGGCCGTATTTGCCTTTGATGGCTTCAGACAGCTTGAAGCTGTCAACGATTTCACCATTGCCGAGGACGGCTGGTACGTCGAAATCCGGGGCTTGTTTGCCGACGAGTACGCTCATTGGTTATCTCCTGATGGTAATTGAAGTAAATGGACCGCCCTTGAGTCTGCCGTGATTTGACGACAGGCCCGTGACGCGATCACGCTTCGTAAAGACCGACCATCATACCTGAAAAAAGCCGTTCGTCAGTGAGGGCCCCACGGGGGGCAACGGTTTGAGAAAGCACTTTGACAATCATTCTCGTTAACATTAAGATCCATCGCACTTAAGCCTTAAACCCGCGATGGTTCTCCCTTATGTATGTCTGCCTCTGCACTGGCGTCACCGACGGACAAATCCGCGAAGCGATCTATGAAGGTTGCTGCAGCTACAAAGAAGTGCGTGAAACCACCGGCGTAGCCAGCCAATGCGGCAAATGTGCCTGCCTCGCCAAGCAAGTGGTACGGGAAACCCTGACAAAACTGCAGGTAGCCCAGGCCGCGATCCCCTATTCAGCAGAATTTACACACGCCTGAAACAGCCTATTTTAAAGAACCGGACTTAATGTCCGGTTTTTTTATGCCTGTAATTCAAATAGTTAGCGCCAAGACGCGGAACACAAACATTCTTATTCCGATTAATTTTCATTTATTATTCAATAACTTAGGTTTGACACTGGTAATTGTGCGGCTCAAACTCTGCCCTATATACAACGAATACAGGGCAGGCCCCCAATCATGAAAGGCGACATCTCAGTCATCCAGCAACTCAACAAAATCCTTGCCAATGAACTGGTCGCGATCAATCAGTACTTCCTGCATGCACGCATGTATGACGACTGGGGCCTGGAAAAGCTCGGCAAGCGTGAGTACAAGGAATCGATCAAGGCCATGAAGGATGCAGACGCGCTGATCAAGCGCATCCTGTTCCTCGAAGGCCTGCCGAACGTCCAGGACCTGGGCAAGCTGAACATCGGCGAGCACACCCTGGAAATGCTCAACAGCGACCTGAACTTCGAGCGCAAGAGCCACGCCGACCTCAAGGCCGCCATTGCCCACTGCGAGACCAAGGGTGACTTCGGTAGCCGTGAGCTGCTGGAAGATATCCTGGAAGACCAGGAAGAGCACATCGACTGGCTGGAAACCCAAGTCGGCCTGGTCGACAAAGTGACCCTGGAGAACTACCTGCAATCGCAGATGGGTGAATAATCGCTAACTATTGTAGGAGCGAGCTCGCTCGCGAAGGACGTTAACGATAACGCGAGCATTCTGAATGAACGCGGTGCCTTCACGCTTTTCGCGAGCAAGCTCGCTCCTACAGGGACAAAAAAGCCCCGCTCTCGAATGAGAAGCGGGGCTTTTTATTGCGCGCGAATTACGCTTCGGTCTTGGCAGCAGCTTTTTCAGCAGCGTCCTTGATCAGTGCCTGCAACGAACCATCAGCCGCCATTTCGGTGATGATGTCGCTACCGCCGACCAGTTCACCGGCTACCCACAGTTGTGGGAAAGTTGGCCAGTTGGCGTACTTCGGCAGGTTGGCGCGGATTTCCGGGTTTTGCAGGATATCCACGTAAGCGAACTTTTCACCACACTGCATGACAGCCTGGGAAGCCTTCGCGGAGAAGCCACACTGAGGGGCATTCGGGGCGCCCTTCATGTAAAGCAGAATGGTGTTGTTGGCAATCTGCTCTTTAATCGTTTCGATGATATCCATGGAACACCTCGGCTGGAACTTTGCGACTCACAGGTCGGCACGGTGGCGCATTGTAACGCAAAATCCCAGCGTGGTGCTCGGGCTCCCCGACAGACTCACTGCGTCACGCCGCCGCGACCTGCACTGGCACGCCGTTCAGTGCTGCGTTGCCCGACAGCTCGTCCAACTGCCGCTCATCCGTGAGGTCGTTGGCGCTGGCTCCAGGCTGTGCGCTGGCAATGTTCATGTGTACGCCCGGCCGGTCATGCCCCCAACCGTGGGGCAGGCTGACGACGCCAGGCATCATCTCCAGGCTGGACAGCACTTGCACTTCGATCATGCCGATCCGCGAGCTGACCCGCACCTGCTGCCCATCACTGAGCTGACGACTGGCGAGGTCATCCGGGTGCATCAGCAATTGATGCCGTGGCTTGCCCTTCACCAACCGGTGATAGTTATGCATCCATGAATTATTGCTGCGCACGTGCCGGCGACCGATCAGCAGCAACTCATCGGCCTTGGGCAGCGGCAGGGCCGCAAACCGCGCCAGGTCCGCCAAAATCACTGCTGGCGCCGCCTGCACCCGACCATTGGCGGTTTTCAAGCGCCCTGCCAGGTTGGCCTTCAACGGCCCCAGGTCCAGGCCATGGGGATGCTCGGCCAGCATGGCCACCGACAGTTTATGGCTGGAGGCATCGCCATAGGCGCCCGCCCGCAGGCCAAAATCAATCATCTGCGCTGGTGCCATCGTGGGCTTGAGCGGGTTGCCGGTCCTGGCCGCAAACGCCTGGGCCAGGCCGACGAAAATTTCCCAGTCGTGCAACGCGCCCTCAGGCTTGGGCAGGATCGCCCGGTTGAAGCGCGTGACGTTACGCACCGCAAACATATTGAAGGTGGTGTCGTAGTGATCGTTTTCCAGGGCCGAGGTCGACGGCAGGATCAGGTCGGCATAGCGCGTGGTTTCATTGATATACAAGTCCACGCTGACCATGAACTCCAGGCCGTCCAGCGCCTGCTCCAGTTGCCGCCCGTTGGGTGTGGACAACACCGGATTGCCGGCGACCGTCACCAGTGCGCGGATTTGCCCTTCGCCTTCGGTGAGCATTTCTTCGGCCAGGGCCGACACCGGCAGTTCACCGCTGTATTCGGGGCGCCCGGACACCCGACTCTGCCAGCGATTGAAATGCCCGCCGGAGGTCGCCGCCACCAGGTCCACTGCGGGCTCGGTGCACAAGGCGCCGCCTACCCGATCCAGATTGCCGGTGACCAGGTTGATCAACTGCACCAACCAATGGCACAAGGTGCCGAATGCCTGGGTCGACACCCCCATCCGGCCGTAGCAGACCGCCTTGTCTGGCGCTGCAAAATCCCGCGCCAACTGACGAATCTGTGCCGCCGGGATCGCGCACCGGGCGCTCATGGCCTCGGCGGTAAAACCCTCGACGGCGCGGCGCACCTCATCCAGGCCGTCCACCGGCAGATGGCTGCCACGGGTCAGGTTCTCGGCAAACAAGGTGTTGAGCAGCCCGAACAGTAGCGCCGCATCCCCACCGGGGCGCACAAACAGATGCTGGTCGGCCATGGCCGCCGTCTCACTGCGCCGGGGGTCAACCACCACCACCTTGCCGCCCCGCGCCTGAATCGCCTTCAGGCGCTTTTCCACATCCGGCACGGTCATGATGCTGCCATTGGAGGCCAGTGGGTTGCCGCCCAGGATCAACATGAAGTCGGTCTGGTCGATATCCGGGATGGGCAGCAACAGGCCATGGCCATACATCAGGTGGCTGGAAAGGTGGTGGGGCAGTTGGTCCACCGACGTCGCGGAGAAACGATTGCGCGTCTTCAACTGCCCGAGAAAGTAGTTGCTGTGGGTCATCAAGCCATAGTTATGCACGCTGGGATTGCCCTGGTACACCGCCACCGCATTCTGCCCATGCCGCGCCTGGATGCCGGCCAACCGCTCGGCCACCAGGGTGAAGGCCTCGTCCCACGGGATCGGTTGCCATTCGCTGCCCACCCGCAGCATCGGCTGGTGCAGGCGATCAGGATCATTCTGGATATCCTGCAGGGCCACGGCCTTGGGGCAGATATGACCACGGCTGAAGGTGTCCTGGGCGTCACCCTTGATCGAAGTGATAGCGATGCCGCCGTCCTCGGAGGTGGTGGTTTCCAGGGTCAGGCCGCAGATGGCTTCGCACAGGTGGCAGGCACGGTGATGGAGAGTCTTGGTCATGGCCAGTCTCTTTATTAGGGCTTTGGCCCAACTATGGGCCGCGGCCACTAGCGGCGCCAGCAACGTTCGCCCCGTGAATCAAAGGGCATAGGCCAGGCGATGGCCAAGCATGAGCAAATGTTTCAGAGAGCGTCCGCACGGCCCAGGAAACCGACACAACCCGGCCCCAGACCGCCATCACACATTGCAAAAGGTCGCGACGCCAGTGTACAAATGACCCGCTGCTGTGCGTAAACAGGCCTCAAAAGTGCAATTCCCGCCCCTTTGAACCCCTCTAAAAAACCGTAGCCTATTGGTAAGACGCGACATTTAGTGTCAATATCGCGCCTTCCCCTATTTCGTCGCCCCGTGCGGCTTTCGCCGCAGGTCTCGCCCGTTGTCACAATAAACAAGGCTTTGAGTATCTGCGGTCTGTTGCAAAAAGGTAGTTAATGATGAGCGCAAGGCACTTTCTCTCCCTGATGGATTGCACGCCCGAAGAGCTGGTCAGCGTGATCCGTCGAGGCATTGAGCTTAAAGACCTGCGTAATCGCGGCGTACTGTTCGAGCCTTTGAAAAACCGCGTACTCGGGATGATTTTCGAGAAGTCGTCCACCCGTACCCGCCTGTCCTTCGAAGCCGGCATGATCCAGCTCGGCGGCCAGGCCATCTTTCTGTCGCCACGGGACACCCAACTGGGCCGTGGTGAGCCGATCAGCGATTGCGCCATCGTCATGTCGCGCATGCTCGATGCGGTGATGATCCGTACCTTCGCCCACAGCACTCTCACTGAATTTTCCGCCAACTCGCGGGTGCCGGTGATCAACGGGCTGTCCGATGACCTGCACCCGTGCCAGTTGCTGGCCGATATGCAGACGTTCCTCGAACATCGCGGCTCGATCCAGGGCAAGACCGTGGCCTGGATCGGCGATGGCAACAACATGTGCAACAGCTATATAGAAGCGGCGATCCAGTTCGACTTCCATCTGCGCATTGCCTGCCCTGAAGGCTATGAGCCCAGCGCTGAATTCCTGGCCAAGGCCGACGCCCGCGTACAAATTGTGCGTGACCCGAAAGACGCCATGATCGGCGCGCATCTGGTGAGCACCGACGTCTGGACCTCCATGGGCCAGGAAGACGAAACCGCCAAGCGCTTGGCCCTGTTCGCGCCTTATCAAGTCACCCGTGAGTTGCTCGACCTCGCCGCGCCAGACGTGTTGTTCATGCACTGCCTGCCCGCGCATCGCGGTGAAGAAATCAGCCTCGACCTGTTGGACGACCCGCGCTCCGTCGCCTGGGACCAGGCAGAAAACCGCCTGCATGCCCAGAAGGCCTTGCTGGAGTTCCTGGTCCCACCGGCGTATCACCACGCATGAGCCAGCCACTTCTGCTGAATCTGCGCAATCTGGCATGCGGCTATCAGGACCAACGGGTGGTGCAGAACCTCAATCTGCACCTCAACGCAGGTGATATCGGCTGCCTGCTGGGCTCCTCGGGCTGTGGCAAGACCACCACCCTGCGGGCGATTGCCGGGTTCGAGCCGGTGCACGAAGGCGAAATCAACCTGGCCGGCGAAGTCATCTCCAGTGCAGGGTTTACCCTGGCTCCGGAGAAACGTCGCATTGGCATGGTGTTCCAGGACTACGCACTGTTCCCCCATCTCAGCGTGGCCGACAACATCGGCTTCGGTATCCGCAAACACCCGCACAAAGAGCGCGTGGTCGGCGAGCTGCTGGAGCTGGTCAACCTGAAGAACCTGGGCAAGCGCTTCCCCCACGAACTGTCTGGCGGGCAGCAGCAACGCGTGGCCCTGGCCCGTGCATTGGCGCCGGAACCGCAATTACTGCTGCTCGATGAGCCCTTCTCCAACCTCGACGGCGAACTGCGCCGCAAGCTCAGCCATGAAGTACGGGACATCCTCAAGGCGCGGGGCACCAGTGCGATCCTGGTAACCCATGACCAGGAAGAAGCCTTTGCCGTGAGCGACCATGTAGGCGTGTTCAAGGAGGGCCGCCTGGAGCAGTGGGATACGCCCTACAACCTCTATCACGAACCGCTGACACCTTATGTCGCGAGCTTTATTGGCCAGGGCTATTTCATCCGTGGGCAGTTGATTACGCCGGAATCGGTCACCACTGAACTGGGTGAATTACGCGGCAATCGTGCCTACACCTGGCCAGCCGGCTGTGCAGTGGACGTGTTGCTGCGCCCGGATGACATCGTTTACGCACCGGACAGCGCGCTGAAAGCACAGATCGTCGGCAAGACCTTCCTGGGTGCCTCGACCTTGTACCGCCTGCAGTTGCCGACCGGCGCCCAGCTGGAGTCGATCTTCCCCAGCCATGCCGATCATCAGGTCGGTGTACAGGTCGGGATTCGCGTGGCGGCCGAACACCTGGTGCTGTTCCAGGCCTCGGGGAGCACAGCGGCGCAGATTCCGCAGGTGGAGTCCGGTGTGCGGCGCTATAGCACTGCCAGCTGAAGCAACCAAATCCAAAATGTGAGAGCGGGCTTGTGTGGGAGCGGGCTTGCTCGCGATAGCGGTAGATCAGCCAATATAGAGGTTGACTGACCCACCGTTTTCGCGAGCAAGCCCGCTCCCACATTTAGATTGCCGATACCTTCGAAATTGAAGTCAGGCCCGGCCAATCGGCGCAAATTTACCCTGGGTGTGCTCTGCCAGCACTGCTGCCCCCAACTCTACCTCCAGCCCTCTCCTGCCGGCGCTGACAAAAATTGTCGCAAAAGGCTGGGCACTCACATCGATGAACGTGCGCAAGCGTTTCTTCTGTCCCAACGGGCTGATTCCGCCCAACAAATAACCGGTAGAACGCTGCGCCGCAGCCGGGTCGGCCATCTCGACTTTCTTGACGCCTGCTGCGTGAGCCAGGGCCTTCAAATCCAGACTTCCGACGACTGGCACCACCGCCACCAATAACTCACCTTTTTCGCTGCTGGCGAGCAAGGTCTTGAACACCTGCGCCGGGTCAAGGCTCAACTTTTCCGCGGCCTCCAGGCCATAAGAGGCGGCCTTGGGGTCATGTTCATAACTGTGGATGCGATGTTCGGCGCGAACTTTTTTCAACAAGTCCAATGCGGGGGTCATGGAGGCTCCAGGCTTGGGGAAAACGTGGAAAAGCAGACCGCCGATTCTAGGACAAACCCAGGCAAAACGCTCTAGTGCAGGGCGCCGTGCGGCGAATCCGCGCAGAGCCTGGACCCGCTTGCCGCCCATTCATTTGCCGTGCTGTCGCGATCATTCATCACACTAATAGTTAGAAAATGACCGGCCGTTCACTTTCGACCTTTGACAGCAGTGTTTCTTGTCTATATTTTTTCGTTTCCGAATACTGTACGAATCTTCCCGCAGTGATCGAGCAGTAAGCCATGAACGGGATGGGGATCCTGTCCATGGTGAAAATCGCGCCTTGTCCGTTGTGACAACGCGCCAGACAAGAAAAAAAACCGAGGTTTTCAATGACAACTGCTCTTCAACAGCCTTCACTTTCAAGCCAATGCATGGCCGAGTTCCTCGGCACCGCGCTGCTGATCTTCTTCGGCACCGGCTGCGTCGCTGCGCTCAAGGTCGCGGGTGCCAGCTTTGGCTTGTGGGAAATCAGCATCATCTGGGGGATCGGCGTGAGCATGGCGATCTACCTGAGCGCGGGCATTTCCGGGGCTCATCTCAATCCAGCCGTCAGTATCGCGCTGTGTATTTTTGCCGACTTCGACAAACGCAAACTGCCCTTCTATATCATCGCCCAGGTCGCCGGCGCCTTTTGTTCCGCCGCGTTGGTTTACACGCTCTACAGCAACCTGTTTTTCGATTACGAACAAACCCACCAGATGGTCCGTGGCTCCGCAGCCAGCCTGGAGTTGGCCTCGGTGTTCTCCACCTACCCTCACGCCTTGCTGAATACAGCCCAGGCGTTTCTGGTGGAAATGGTCATCACCGCCATCCTCATGGGCGTGATCATGGCCCTGACCGATGACAATAATGGCCTGCCCCGCGGCCCTCTGGCCCCCTTGCTGATCGGCCTGCTGATCGCCGTCATCGGCAGCGCCATGGGCCCGCTGACCGGGTTTGCGATGAACCCGGCCCGGGATTTCGGCCCCAAACTGATGACGTTTTTCGCCGGTTGGGGTGAAATGGCTTTCACCGGCGGGCGCGACATTCCGTATTTCCTGATTCCGATCTTTGCACCGATTGTCGGTGCCTGCCTCGGCGCTGCGGCCTATCGCGGGCTGATTGCCCGCCACTTGCCCAACGCCGCACCTGCTACAACTGATGCAGCCGACACCGCCGCCAGCGGTAATACCCGAACATCCTGATAACGGTAGCCTGAGCCCTCCTGCCCTTTGCGGCCCAGGCTACTTACCCACTCCCTTTTTCCGTCCAAGGCAATCGACATGACCGACACACAGAATAAGAACTACATCATTGCCCTTGATCAGGGCACCACCAGTTCACGGGCGATCATCTTTGATCGTGACGCCAACGTGGTGTGCACCGCCCAACGTGAATTCGTCCAGCACTACCCGCAAGCCGGCTGGGTCGAGCATGACCCGATGGAAATCTTCGCCACCCAGAGCGCCGTGATGGTCGAGGCCCTGGCGCAAGCCGGCCTGCACCACGATCAGGTCGCCGCCATCGGCATCACCAACCAGCGTGAAACCACGGTGGTCTGGGACAAGATCACCGGCCGCCCGATCTATAACGCCATCGTCTGGCAATGCCGCCGCAGCACCGAGATCTGCCAGCAGCTCAAGCGCGACGGCCACGAGCAATACATCAGCGACACCACCGGCCTGGTCACCGACCCGTACTTCTCCGGCACCAAGTTGAAGTGGATCCTCGATAACGTCGAAGGCAGCCGCGAACGTGCGCGCAATGGCGAGCTGCTGTTCGGCACCATCGACAGCTGGCTGATCTGGAAATTTACCGGCGGCAAGACCCACGTCACCGACTACACCAACGCCTCGCGCACCATGCTCTTCAACATCCACACCCTGGAGTGGGACGCGAAGATGCTGGAGGTGCTGGACATCCCGCGCGAGATGCTGCCAGAGGTCAAGTCCTCCTCGGAAATCTATGGCCGCACCAAAAGCGGGATTGCCATTGGCGGGATTGCCGGCGACCAGCAAGCGGCGCTGTTCGGCCAAATGTGCGTCGAGCCGGGCCAGGCGAAAAACACCTACGGCACCGGCTGCTTCCTGCTGATGAACACCGGCGACAAGGCGGTCAAATCCAAGCACGGCATGCTCACCACCATCGCTTGCGGCCCCCGTGGCGAAGTGGCCTACGCTCTCGAAGGCGCTGTCTTCAACGGCGGTTCCACCGTGCAATGGTTGCGTGACGAGCTGAAGATCATCAATGACGCCCACGACACCGAATACTTCGCCAACAAGGTCAAGGACAGCAACGGCGTGTACCTGGTGCCGGCCTTCACCGGCCTGGGCGCGCCGTACTGGGACCCGTATGCCCGTGGCGCGCTGTTCGGCCTGACCCGTGGCGTACGCGTGGATCACATCATTCGTGCAGCCCTGGAGTCGATTGCCTACCAGACCCGCGACGTACTCGACGCCATGCAGCAGGATTCCGGCGAGCGCCTCAAATCCCTGCGGGTAGACGGCGGCGCTGTGGCCAACAACTTCCTGATGCAGTTCCAGGCCGACATCCTCGGCACCCAGGTCGAACGCCCGCAAATGCGCGAAACCACTGCATTGGGCGCCGCTTACCTGGCCGGCCTGGCCTGTGGTTTCTGGGGCAGCCTGGAAGAACTACGTGGCAAGGCGGTGATCGAGCGTGAATTCGAACCGCAACTGGACGAGCCGGCCAAAGAAAAACTCTACGCCGGCTGGAAAAAAGCGGTCAGCCGCACCCGCGACTGGGAACCCCACGAAGGCGCCGAATAAGCCAAGCGCCGGACCCACTTAGGGTTGTAACTGGCAGGGAGCAGATTCCTGCGTCATCATGGGCCACTTTTTTGTACGGCAGCCCAAAGGACGCCCCATGAATCTGCCTCCCCGTCAGCAGCAAATCCTCGAACTGGTCCGCGAACGCGGCTACGTCAGCATCGAGGAAATGGCGCAGCTGTTCGTTGTCACACCGCAAACCATCCGCCGCGATATCAACCAACTGGCAGATGCCAACCTGCTGCGGCGCTACCACGGCGGCGCGGCCTATGACTCCAGTGTCGAAAACACCGAGTACGCCATGCGTGCCGACCAGATGCGCGATGAAAAACAGCGTATCGGCGAAGCCATTGCCGCACAGATCCCCGATCACGCCTCGCTGTTCATCAATATTGGCACCACCACCGAATCCATTGCCCGGGCGCTGCTCAACCACAGCCACCTGAAAATCATCACCAACAACCTCAACGTCGCCATGATGCTCAGCGCCAAGGACGACTTCGACGTACTGCTGACCGGCGGCAATGTGCGCCGTGACGGCGGCGTGGTGGGCCAGGCCAGCGTGGACTTCATCAACCAGTTCAAGGTCGACTTTGCCCTGGTGGGTATCAGCGGCATTGATGAGGACGGCAGCCTGCTGGACTTCGACTACCAGGAAGTGCGGGTTTCCCAGGCGATCATTGCCAATGCACGCAAGGTGATCCTCGCGGCGGACTCCAGCAAATTCGGGCGCAATGCCATGATTCGCCTGGGGCCGATCAGTTTGATTGATTGCCTGGTCACCGATCAGCCGCCGGTGCCGGCGCTGGTGCAGTTGCTCAATCAGCATAAGATTCGCCTGGAAGTCGTATAAGCCTCCTACTGAATCTCCGGTGCCTGTACTGCCGTCATCGCGGGCAAGCCCGCTCCCACATTGGAATGCGATCAACCTGTGGGAGCGGGCTTGCCCGCGATGGCGACCTATAAGGCAACAACTCTCTTGAGCCAGCACCCGGCTCAATGTTCACAAATTTTCCTTTTTCGGCCCTTCGATGAGTTTTTTCAATCGAAGTCGACTGGCTGCGCCTGCGTTTATGAGCTACCATTTTCGCAAATGAACATTAATGTTCGAATTCAAATATTAAAAATACATCGTGAGGCCCGCCGATGCCCCTTTCTACCTTGCCTGCTCCACCCCTAGCCGAAGTCTATGACGTCGCCGTTATTGGCGGTGGGATCAATGGCGTGGGCATCGCGGCAGACGCGGCCGGTCGCGGCCTGTCGGTTTTCCTTTGCGAAAAGGACGACCTGGCCAGCCACACCTCGTCCGCCAGCAGCAAGCTGATCCACGGCGGCCTGCGCTATCTTGAACATTACGAATTCCGCCTGGTACGCGAAGCCCTGGCAGAGCGCGAAGTACTGCTGGCCAAGGCCCCGCACATCGTCAAGCAGATGCGCTTTGTGCTGCCCCATCGCCCGCACCTGCGCCCGGCCTGGATGATTCGCGCCGGCCTGTTCCTGTATGACCACCTCGGCAAGCGCGAAAAACTCGCCGGCTCCAAAAGCCTGAAGTTCGGCGCCGACAGCCCGCTGAAAAGCACAATCACCAAAGGCTTCGAATACTCCGACTGCTGGGTGGATGACGCGCGCCTGGTAGTGCTCAATGCCATGGCCGCCCGGGAAAAAGGGGCGCATATCCACACCCAGACCCGTTGCGTCAGCGCCCGTCGCAGCAAAGGCCTGTGGCACCTGCACCTGGAACGTGCCGATGGCAGCCTGTTCTCGATCCGCGCCAAGGCCCTGGTGAACGCTGCCGGCCCGTGGGTAGCCAAGTTCATCAAGGATGACCTGAAGCTGGATTCGCCCTACGGCATCCGCCTGATCCAGGGCAGCCACCTGATCGTGCCGAAACTGTACGAAGGTGCCCACGCGCACATCCTGCAGAACGAAGACGGGCGCATCGTCTTCACCATTCCGTACCTCAATCACCTGACCATCATCGGTACCACCGACCGTGAGTACACCGGCGATCCGGCAAAAGTGGCGATTACCGAAGGTGAAACGGACTACATGCTCAATGTGGTCAATGCCCACTTCAAGCAGCAGTTGAGCCGCGACGATATCGTGCACACCTATTCCGGCGTGCGCCCGCTGTGCAACGACGAGTCCGACAACCCATCGGCCATTACCCGCGACTACACCCTGGCGTTGTCGGGCACGGGCGAAGAAGCGCCGATCCTGTCGGTGTTCGGCGGCAAGCTGACCACCTACCGCAAATTGGCCGAATCGGCACTGGCGCAACTGGCCCCGTACTTCCCGCACATCAAGCCAAGCTGGACCGCCAAGGCCAGCCTGCCCGGCGGCGAAGACATGACCACACCAGAAGCCCTGGCCACGGATATTCGCAGCAAGTTCGAGTGGATCCCCAGCGAAATCGCCCGTCGCTGGTCGACGACCTATGGCAGCCGCACCTGGCGCCTGCTTGAAGGCGTGCAATCGCTGGAAGACATGGGGGAGCACCTGGGCGGTGGCCTCTACACCCGGGAAGTCGACTACCTGTGCGCCGAGGAATGGGCGACCCAGGCCTACGACATCCTGTGGCGCCGCACCAAACTCGGCCTGTTCACCACCCCCGACGAGCAGGAGAACCTGCAGCGCTACCTGATCAAGGTCGAGCAGAACCGCAGCAAGATCGAAGCGGCCTGATTAACGAAGCCCCTGCACCGGAAGGTCCAGGGGTTTTTTATGGCCGTCTTCTTAATGTGAAATGCGATCAATGTGGGAGCTGGCTTGCCTGCGATGGCGGACTGACAGTCAATAATGCGACCACTGACGGATGACAATCGACGGTAAGCCAACACCTATGGATTCGGTTTTCCGAACACGCTGCTGTCGCCGATTCGGTTTGCCGGACTTAAACATCGATTAAACAGCGTCACATAAAGTTAATAACCATATAAATCATATAGTTAGACTTTTATTAACGGTCTGGCACGACTCATGCTCTACACTTGCTACGTGTTTGCCTGAGATGCTTCAGGAGCCGTCACAGGCATTCGCTGTATCGAAAGAGCCGTCCAGGCTTCATAAAAAAAACAAATGTCGAGGAAGTATTGATGCGTATCGTTCCCCATATTTTGGGCGCAGCTATCGCTGCCGCTCTGATTAGCACTCCAGTTTTTGCCGCTGAGCTCACCGGCACCCTGAAGAAAATCAAAGAGTCGGGCACCATCACCCTGGGCCACCGCGACGCCTCCATCCCGTTCTCCTACATCGCAGACGGCTCGGGCAAGCCAGTGGGCTACTCCCACGACATTCAACTGGCCATCGTCAAGGCTGTCGAGAAAGACCTCGGCATGAAAGAAGGCGAGTTGAAGGTCAAATACAACCTGGTCACCTCGCAAACCCGTATCCCGCTGGTGCAGAACGGCACCGTGGACGTTGAATGTGGTTCCACCACCAACAACGTCGAGCGTCAGCAACAAGTCGACTTCTCCGTCGGCATCTTCGAAATCGGTACCCGTCTGCTGTCCAAAAAGGACTCGACCTACAAGGATTTCGCTGACCTCAAGGGCAAGAACGTCGTAACCACCGCCGGTACCACGTCCGAGCGCATCCTCAAGTCCATGAACGCTGACAAGCAAATGGGCATGAACGTCATCTCCGCCAAGGACCACGGTGAATCCTTCCAGATGCTGGAAAGCGGCCGTGCCGTTGCCTTCATGATGGACGACGCACTGCTGGCCGGTGAAATGGCCAAGGCCAAGAAGCCAACCGACTGGGCCGTGACCGGCACCCCACAATCCTTCGAAATCTACGGCTGCATGGTTCGCAAAGGCGATGCCCCGTTCAAGAAAGCTGTGGATGACGCCATCGTCGCTACCTACAAGTCCGGCGAAATCAACAACATCTACACCAAGTGGTTCAGCTCGCCGATCCCACCAAAAGGCCTGAACCTGATGTTCCCGATGAGCGACGAACTCAAGGCCCTGATCGCCAACCCGACTGACAAAGCGGCTGACGACAAAACGGCTGAAAAAAAGTCCTGATTCCGAACTAACCTTATCCCCTGAGGGAGCCAACCCTCCCTCAGGTGTCTGTTACTACCTGCTGGCATTATTTGGAACACTCGACCTGGCGGTTTCCGAGCCGATCTTGTGTGCCTGACGTTCACCGTCAGGCGGGAATGGATTTTCCCCAAGCGGGTGCTTGTACATCGATCGATTTCGGGGGAGACCCTAATGAATTACAACTGGGACTGGGGCGTATTCTTCAAGTCCACCGGCGTGGGCAGCGAGACCTATCTCGACTGGTTCATCTCCGGTTTGGGCTGGACCATCGCCATCGCCATCGTGGCCTGGATCGTCGCCTTGCTGCTGGGCTCGATGCTGGGTGTGATGCGTACGATGCCTAACCGCCTCGTGGCCGGCATCGCGACCTGCTATGTAGAACTTTTTCGTAACGTGCCGCTGCTGGTTCAGCTGTTCATCTGGTACTTCCTTGTACCCGACCTGCTGCCGCAGAACCTGCAGGACTGGTACAAACAAGACTTGAACCCGACCACCTCGGCCTACCTGAGCGTTGTCGTGTGCCTGGGCCTGTTCACCGCCGCCCGCGTATGTGAACAAGTGCGTACCGGCATCCAGGCGCTGCCCCGTGGCCAGGAAGCCGCCGCGCGCGCCATGGGCTTCAGCCTGTCGCAGATCTACTGGAACGTGCTGCTGCCCCAGGCCTACCGGATCATCATTCCGCCGCTTACCTCGGAGTTCCTCAACGTCTTCAAGAACTCCTCCGTGGCGTCCTTGATCGGCCTGATGGAGCTGTTGGCGCAAACCAAGCAGACCGCCGAATTCTCGGCCAACCTGTTCGAAGCCTTCACCCTGGCCACGCTGATCTACTTCACCCTGAACATGAGCCTGATGCTGCTGATGCGCCTGGTCGAGAAGAAAGTCGCAGTGCCCGGCCTGATTTCCGTGGGGGGTAAATAATGGAATTCGATTTCAGCGGCATTATCCCGGCCATCCCCGGCCTGTGGAACGGCATGGTCATGACCTTGAAGCTGATGGTCATGGGCGTGGTCGGCGGCATCATCCTCGGCACCATCCTGGCGTTGATGCGCCTGTCCTCCAGCAAACTGCTGTCGCGCGTGGCTGGCGCCTATGTGAACTACTTCCGCTCGATCCCGCTGCTGCTGGTGATCACCTGGTTCTACCTGGCGGTGCCGTTCGTATTGCGCTGGATCACCGGCGAAGACACGCCAATTGGTGCATTCACCTCCTGCGTCGTGGCGTTCATGATGTTCGAGGCGGCGTACTTCTGTGAAATCGTGCGGGCCGGCGTGCAGTCGATCCCCAAGGGCCAGATGGCTGCTGCACAAGCGATGGGCATGACCTACGGCCAGACCATGCGCCTGATCATCCTGCCCCAGGCGTTCCGCAAGATGACCCCGCTGCTGTTACAGCAGAGCATCATCCTGTTCCAGGACACCTCGCTGGTCTACACCGTGGGCCTGGTGGACTTCCTCAATGCTTCGCGCGCCAATGGCGACATCATCGGGCGTTCCAATGAGTTCCTGATCTTCGCCGGTGTCGTCTACTTCATCATCAGCTTTGCCGCCTCGCTGCTGGTCAAGCGTCTGCAAAAAAGGTTTGCCGTATGATCTCTATCAAGAATATCAACAAGTGGTATGGCGACTTCCAGGTGCTGACCGATTGCAGCACTGATGTCAAAAAAGGCGAAGTGATCGTGGTGTGCGGGCCGTCCGGCTCGGGCAAATCCACCCTGATCAAGTGCGTCAACGCCCTGGAACCGTTCCAGAAAGGTGACGTCGTGGTCGACGGCACTTCGATTGCCGACCCGAAGACCAACCTGCCAAAACTGCGCTCGCGCGTCGGCATGGTGTTCCAGCACTTCGAACTGTTCCCGCACATGACCATCATCAAGAACCTGACCGTCGCGCAGGTGAAAGTGTTGGGTCGCAGCGAAGAAGAGGCCAAGAAGAAAGGCCTGCAATTGCTGGAGCGTGTGGGTCTGTCGGCGCACAAGGACAAGCACCCTGGCCAACTGTCCGGCGGCCAGCAGCAGCGCGTGGCGATTGCCCGTGCACTGGCCATGGACCCGATCGTCATGCTGTTCGACGAACCGACCTCGGCCCTGGACCCGGAAATGGTCAACGAAGTACTGGACGTGATGGTGCAACTGGCCCAGGAAGGCATGACCATGATGTGCGTGACCCACGAAATGGGCTTCGCCCGTAAAGTGGCCGACCGCGTGATCTTCATGGACGCCGGCAAGATCATCGAAGACTGCCCCAAAGAGGAGTTCTTCGGTGATATCAGCGCCCGTTCCGAACGTGCGCAGCACTTCCTCGAAAAAATCCTGCAGCACTAAAAAAGCCGCAACTCGCTCCTCTGCTGTAGGAGCGAGCTTGCTCGCGAAAAACTCAAGGGCACCGCGTTCATTCAGGATGCACGCGTCATCGTTGGCGTTTTTCGCGAGCAAGCTCGCTCCTACAAGAAGCAGGCAAGCTGTAGCTGACCCAAGGCATCTGTGATGAAATGCGACCCCACCCTCTATCGCGCCGCGCCGCCATCCCTTGCCGTGAAGCCTCGTCTGATTCGCCAGTTGTTCCTGCCGCCCCTGATCATCCTGTTGATGATCGGCCTGGGCTTTATCGGCTTCTGGACCAGCGAGCACTACGGGATTCGTACCCTGGGCGAGAACGGCGAGCGCCAATTGGAGTTGCATGCGCGCACGGTCGAGAGTGAGATCAGCAAGTACACCTACCTGCCCAGCCTGCTGGAGCTGGAATCCAGCGTCTCCAAACTGCTGGCCGACCCGAGCCCGGAACACCGGCAAACGGTCAACGAATACCTCGAAGGCCTGAACCGGCGCAGCCGCAGTCGGGCCATTTATGTGATGGACACCACCGGCCGGGTAATGGCCACCAGTAACTGGCGCGATGTCGACAGTTACCTGGGGGAAGACCTGTCGTTCCGCGCCTATTTCCAGAATGCCGTGCGTGGCCAGCCGGGCCGATTCTATGGGATCGGCAGCACCAATGGCGAACCCGGCTACTACCTGGCCCATGGCCTTGAAGAGCGCGGCAAGATCATTGGTGTCGCAGTGGTCAAGGTACGCCTGGAAGCGCTGGAAGAACGCTGGCAGCGCGCGCGCCTGGAAGCCTTTGTCAGCGATGAGAACGGCATCATCATCCTCTCCAGCGACCCGGCACGCCGGCTCAAGGCCGTGCGCCCGCTAAGCGACGACACCAAGGAACGCCTGGCCCGCAGCCTGCAATATTACTGGGCGACCCTCAACGAACTGCAACCCCTGGCCCGTGAACACCTCACTGCGGGCAGCGAAAAACTGACCTTCCCCGCCAACAGTGAAGTGGTGGCCGACGACCAGGAAGTCACCTACCTGGCCCAGACCCGGCCACTGAACGACACGCCGTGGAATTTCACCCTGCTCACCCCGCTCAACGACCTGCGCCAGGCCGCGATCAACCAGGGCATCCTCGTGGCGGTGGCCTTTGCCCTGGTGGCGTTCCTGCTGATTGCCTGGAATGAGCGGCGCAAGGTCATCGCCACGCGCCTGGCCGCCCGCGAAGCCTTGCAGGAAGCCAACAACCAGTTGGAACGGCGAATCGCCGAACGCACCACTGACCTGCGCGCCAGCAACGAACGGCTCAAGGCGCAGATCCGCGAACGACGCCAGGCCGAAGAAACCCTGCGCCGCGCCCAGGATGAGTTGGTCCAGGCCGGCAAACTGGCGGCCATCGGCCAGATGTCCACCAGCATCGCCCATGAACTGAACCAGCCCCTGGCCGCCCTGCGCACCTTGTCCGGCAATACCGTGCGCTTCCTGGAGCGCGGGGCACTGGAGACCGCCAGCACCAACCTCAAGACCATCAACGAACTGATCGACCGCATGGGCCGCATCACCGCCAGCCTGCGTTCGTTTGCCCGGCGCGGTGACGATCAAGGCGAGGCCAGCCTGGGCAAGGCCGTGGACGCGGCGTTCCAGGTCCTGGGCAGCCGCCTCGACAGCCTGCCACTGACCGTACACCGTGGCTTCAGCCAGGCCATGTTGCAGATCGACCAGACCCGCCTGGAACAAATCCTGGTCAACCTGATCGGCAACGCCCTGGATGCGATGCATGCCCAGCCCGCCCCCGAGCTGTGGCTGGAAAGTGAGATCAGCGACGGCAAATACCGCCTGCGGGTGCGCGATAACGGGCATGGCATCGCCCCCGAAACCCGCAAGCATCTGTTCGAACCTTTTTTCACCACCAAACCCGGCGAACAAGGGTTGGGCCTGGGCCTGACCCTGTCGGCCAGCCTCGCGGCGGCCACCGGCGGCAACCTGGCCGTCGAACATCCGGCCGATGGTGGTACAGCCTTTGTCCTGAGCCTGCCCCTGGCAGGCCATCAACCCGGCGAATCGACATGAACAGCCAACCCAACACCGAACTGACCGTGCTGATCGTCGAAGACGATCCCCATGTGTTGCTCGGCTGCCAGCAAGCCCTCGCCCTGGAAGACATCCCCAGCGTCGGCGTGGCCAGTGCCGAAGAGGCCCTCAAGCGCGTCGGCGAAAACTTCGCCGGCATTGTGATCAGTGATATCCGCCTGCCCGGCATCGACGGCCTGGAGCTGTTGACCCGCCTCAAGGCCCTGGATAAAAGCCTGCCGGTGGTGCTGATCACCGGCCATGGCGATATTTCCATGGCCGTGGGCGCGATGCGCAATGGCGCCTATGACTTCATGGAGAAACCTTTTTCCCCGGAGCGCCTGGTGGACGTGGTGCGCCGCGCCCTCGAACAGCGCGGCCTGGCCCGCGAAGTCTGGGCGCTGCGCCGGCAACTGGCCGAGCGTGACTCGTTGGAAGGCCGGATCATTGGCCGCTCGCCGGCGATGCAGAACCTGCGTGAACTGATCGCCAACGTCGCCGACACCTCGGCCAACGTGCTGATCGAAGGCGAGACCGGCACCGGCAAGGAACTGGTCGCCCGCTGCCTGCACGACTTCAGCCGCCGCCATGCCCACCAGTTCGTCGCCCTGAACTGCGGCGGCCTGCCGGAAAACCTGTTTGAAAGCGAGATTTTCGGTCACGAAGCCAACGCCTTCACCGGTGCCGGCAAACGGCGTATCGGCAAGATCGAACATGCCCATGAAGGCACGCTGTTCCTCGACGAAGTGGAAAGCATGCCGATGAACCTGCAGATCAAACTGCTGCGGGTCCTGCAGGAGCGCACCCTGGAGCGCCTGGGCTCGAACCAGAGCGTGGCGGTGGATTGCCGGGTGATCGCCGCCACCAAGTCCGACCTCGACGAGTTGAGCCGTGCCAGCCAGTTCCGCAGCGACTTGTACTACCGCTTGAACGTGGTGACCCTGGAGCTGCCGCCGCTGCGCGAGCGCCGTGAAGACATCCTGCAACTGTTCGAACACTTCCTGCAGCAATCGTCCCTGCGTTTCGACCGCATCGCGCCAGAGCTGGACAACCAGACCCTGTCCAGCCTGATGAGCCACGACTGGCCCGGCAACGTGCGTGAACTGCGCAACGTCGCCGAACGGTTCGCGCTGGGCCTGCCGGCCTTCAAGAAAAGCGGCGCCAGCGCCGGCAACCATGGCCTGGCCTTTACCGAAGCGGTGGAAGCCTTTGAACGCAACCTGCTCAGCGACGCCCTGCAACGCAGCGGCGGCAACCTGACCCAGGCCAGCCTGGAACTGGGCATGGCCAAGACCACCTTGTTCGACAAGGTCAAGAAATACGGCCTGAGCCACTAAGGAGTCGCACATGGACTTAGTCTTCAAGGCGGCCCTGGGTGCAGCCGTGGTGTTGATCCTGGCGATGCTGGCCAAGACCAAAAATTACTACATCGCCGGGCTGGTGCCGCTGTTTCCGACCTTCGCGCTGATCGCCCACTACATCGTCGGCAAGGGCCGCTCGGTGGATGATCTGAAGACCACCATTGTGTTCGGCATGTGGTCGATCATTCCGTACTTTGTGTACCTGGCGACGTTGTATGTGATGGTCGACCGCATGCGCCTGGAGGCCTCGCTGGCGGTGGCGGCGGTGGCCTGGCTGATGGCCGCGACGGTACTGGTTAGCGTGTGGATACGCATCCACGCCTGACTCACCTCAATCACATGTGGGAGCGGGCTTGCCCGCTCCCACATTTTGATCAGTGTTTCAGCGCACGATCTTGTCGATCTGGATCCCGAGCTTTTTCAGGCGGTACCAGAAGCTGCGCTCGGAGATCCCGATCCTCGTCGCCGCTGCCGCCTGCACGCCATTGCTCTCTTGCAACGCCGCCAGGATGTATGCCTTCTCCACCTCTGCCAGCGCCGCATCCAGGTCCTGGGGTACGCCTGGGCCTTCGCTGAGGATCGTCGTCACATCACCCGCCGTCGGCTGGGACGCGAACAGATAGGCTGGCAAGTCGATATCTTCAATCACCGGGCTGGCTGCCACGATGGTCGCGCGCTCCACACAGTTTTGCAGCTCGCGGATATTGCCCGGCCAGCTGTAGGCGGCCATGGCCTGCAAGGCGTCGGCGCTGAAGCCAGTGATGCGTTTACCGGCATTGGCGCTCAGGCTGCGGGCAAAGTGCCGGGCCAGCGGGGCGATGTCTTCGACGCGCTCGCGCAACGCCGGCAACGGGATCGGGAAGACGTTGAGGCGATAGTAAAGGTCTTCGCGAAACTCCTTGTTCGCCACCGCGTCCAGCAGGTTCTTATTGGTCGCGGCAATCACTCGCACATCGACTTTGCGCTCGCGGGGATCGCCCACCGGCTCGATCACCCGCTCCTGCAAGGCGCGCAGGATCTTGGCCTGCAACGCCAGGGGCATATCGCCCACCTCGTCGAGAAACAGAGTGCCCTTGTCGGCCTGCATAAAGCGCCCGACCCGATCGGCCACCGCGCCGGTGAAGGCCCCCTTGCGATGGCCAAACATCTCACTTTCCAGCAAGCCTTCGGGGATCGCGGCGCAGTTGACCGCGACAAAGGGTTTATCGGCGCGGTTGCCATGCTTGTGAATGGCGCGGGCGACCATTTCCTTGCCGGTGCCACTTTCGCCGGTCAACAGGATGGTGGCGTTGCTTTCGCGCACCGAATCCACCGCTTGCAGCACACGGCGGAACGCCGGGCTGTCGCCCACCAGGCTGTCGAACTGCGCATGCTCGTCGAGCTCGGCGCGCAGCCGTGCGTTGTCGCGCATGATGTCGCGAAACTGCAAGGCCTTGGCCACGGTGATGTCCAGCTCGTCGATGTCGAAGGGCTTGGCAATGTAGTCGTAGGCACCGTTGCGCATCGACTGTACGGCATTCTTCACGGTGCTGTAGGCCGTCATCACAATCACTGGCAACTGCGGGTAACGCACCTTAATCTCAGCCAGGAGCTGAGGGCCGTCCATGCCGGGCATGCGCCAGTCGCTGATCACCAGGTCGATATCTTCCTGCTCCAGCACCTTGAGGGCATGCAGGCCATTGCCGGCGATAAACACCTGGATATCGTTCTGGCTCAGGGCCGACGCCAGTAAATCGCAGAGTTTGGGCTCGTCGTCGACCACCAATATGTTATGCGTCATGACTGTCCTCGTCGTCGCCGTCATCTTCACCGTTGGCCGGAATGTACAGGCTGAAGGTTGCGCCGGCATCCTTCTCGCTGGTGCATTCGATGCGGCCATCGTGACTTTCCATGATCGAATAGACTTTCGCCAGGCCAAGGCCAGTGCCCGAGGCCTTGGTGGTGACGAAGGGGGTAAAGATCCGCTCGATCATCTCTGCCGGGATGCCCTGCCCGCTGTCGCTGACACTGATCACCGTGGATTGATCGACGCGGCTGATGCTTAACGTCAGGCGCCCGCCCTGGGGCATGGCGTCGATGGCGTTGAGAATCAGGTTCAGGCACGCCTGCTTGAATTGCTTGGCGTCCACATAGAGGGTCGCGCCAGGCGCCTGGTCGTCGAGGTGCGCGTCGATGGCGTGGCTCGCCAGCTCCGGCGCGCAGAACCCCAGGATCTCTTCCACCAGCGGTCGCGCCAGTTGCTGGCTGCGCAGTGGCTCGCTGGGTTTGGCGAAGTCGAGAAAGTCAGTGATCAGGTCATTGATCCGGCTGACTTCGCTGACCACGTATTCCAGGTGGCGCTTGTCAGTCTCCGGCAGGTCCGTGCGGCGGTGCAGCAGTTGCGTCGCGGTCTTGATGATGCCCAGTGGGTTGCGGATTTCATGGGCCAGGCCCATCGCCACTTCGCCCAGGGCATGCAGGCGGTCGCGCCGACGCAGTTGGGCTTCGAGGTGATGCAACTCGCCCAGGCGCTCGGTCATATGGTTGAAGGTGCTGCTCAGTTGCGCCAGCTCGTCGCCGCCGGTGACGGCCACGCGGTGTTGGTAGTTGCCGCTGATCACCGCACTCACGCCCTGGGACAACTCACGCAGCGGCCGGGTCAGGTGCCGGGAGACCAGCACGCCGGCCCCCAGGGACAAGGCGGAACTGAGCAGGAAGATCAGCACGAACAGATTGCTCTGGTTCACCAGCCCCACCAGGCTGGTGTGGCGCAGCAGGCCGCTGAAGATCACACCCTGCAACTCGCCGGTGTCATTGAAGATCGGCCAGTACAGGCCACTGTAGTTACTGGTGAATTGCTCGCTAGGCTGCTTGGTGCTGCGCAGCAGGGTTTCGACGGATTTGGGCACGCGGGTCGGGTGGTCTTCAAAGCGCTGGGTCGAGAATATCTCCGAGAAACCGTCGGTATTGGCCAGGTACAAGCGCAAGTCCAGGGAGTGCACCTCGGCGACACTGGTCAGGAAGCTGCTGTCCAGGTACGTGCCCACCAACAGTTCGTAATCGACGCCGTCCTGACTGGTCTCGAACGAGGAAATCACGGCCCCGGTGGCCACGCCGCCGACCTGCACGGTTTGCAATACGGCATTGGGGGCGAGGCTGATTTGTTTCACCACATCATCGCCCACAGTGCTGAACATCACTTTGCTGTCACTGCTGCGAATCAGCGTTACCACGTCAATATCAGTGGCGCTGGCAATGTCCGCGATCAAACGGTCATGACGCATCGCTTCATGGGTGGAGGGCGGACGCACATAACGCAGGAAGATCTGCGCCACGCGGGCGTTGTCGTGCAGGATGTCACTGACTTCGTCCTTGACGATACGGGTCGATTCCTGCAGCCAGATGCGCACGTTACTGTCGAAAATCTGCGACAAGGTGGTGGCCGCCAGTTCAGCGGCAATCATCGTCGGGATCACCGTCACCAGCCAGAACGCCAACACCAGCTTGCGCTGCAGGCTCCAGCGGGAAATGGCAAACGGGCGGGCTTTCTGGCGGGTTTTGGCGATCATCGGGTTTCGCTTATTGCAGCAGCCATGGCAGGGTCGGATCGATCCGGGCGAATAAACACTTTTACCACCTTGAGCAGGGTGTCGAGCAGGCGGTTGCGGTGCTGGAAGAACAGCGTATTGCCAGCGAACTCGCAACCCAGGCGCAGCTTACTGGCATAACCGGCCTGCCCGCACTCATACAACGCAATTTTGTGCTCGATGCAGTAGTCGACGTTGGTCAGCCAACTGCGAAAGTACAGGTTGTGTTCGCGGCTGTGGGCCAGGTCGTGGGCAAAGAACTTGTCGATCAGCCGGTGCTGGTCGAGCAGCACCAGGTTGAACGCCACCAGTTGCTCGTCCACCCAGTAAAGTACACACAGCGCCCGTTGATCAAGCTGGGCGAGCACTTCACGAAAGTAACCGGCCGGCAAACGTTCGAATTGCAGATCGGCACGGGCCAGGGTCGCTTCGTAAAGGCGCATGATCTGGGGCAACACATCATCGACATTGCGCCGCCACTCCACCCGCGGGCCCGACGCGCGCAGCTTGCGCCGCAAGTCCTTGCGCGTGGATTTGCCCAGGGAACCCAGGTAGGCATCCACCGAGCCGTAGGGCAGCGGCAGTAGCCCGGTAGGCAAGCTCGGCATGCTGTGCAGGCCGGCGGCCTTGCAGCTGTCGGCCCAGTCCTGATCCCGGGTCGGAGCATCCTTGACCGCCAGCAGGCCGATGCCGAATGCATCGGCATCCCGGCGCGCAGCGGCCAGCAGTTGCGCCAGCAGGGCAGCACGCCGTGCAGCCGGCACATGGCTGGCAACACCGGCATGGCATTGCTCGGCCACTGGCGAACCGATGGCGTACAGGCCCAGGCGCAATGCGCCGGGCCACCAGCGTTCCAGGCGTTGGGTGAAGCGTTTGCCAATGCCCGAGACGGTGGTGTCGAGGCGGTAATGGGTGATGAACGCCGGCGCGACGGCCAGCAGTTGCCCATTTTCGTAGAGGGCCAGATAGCGCCATTGGAAATCGTCGATGGCGGCGTTTTCCACGGCGACGTAGTAGTCCCAATCTTCCAATGCCAGGGGAAAGCAGTCGTTCCAGGCACTGCGGTCGATGGCTTGGATGGTTGAATAGGCTTTAGTGCTGATCACAGCGTTTCCTTAATCTAAAAACACCGCGTAAACCGGGCCACATGCGTCCATCGCCGGCAAACCGACGCCTACAGAGGGTGCGTTGTAGGAGCGAGCTTGCTCGCGAAAAACGTTATCGATAACGCGAAAAACCTGACACCCAGCGTCGCTCTCAGGTTTTTCGCGGGCAAGCCCGCTCCTACAGGGGTCGGTGTCAAGCCCGGCGATATTCGTCCACAGGGGTGGTGTGCTGCTCGATGAAGTCGGCACTCAACTCGATCACCCGGCGGTATTGCAGGTCGACGGTGATCATGTGATAGCAGTTGTCCAACAGGATCTTGGTCACCGGGCCGCCGAGGTGGCGTTCCACGTAGTCGGCGTTCCAGCGGCTGGTGATGTCGTCCTCGATGGAGTGCAGGACCAGCGCCGGAGTCTTGATCGACGGCATGCGTTTCTTCACCACGGCATTCATCCAGTGCAACTCACGCACGGTGACGCCTTCCATGGTCAACAGCCCGGCCTCACTGCTCTCGCCCTCTTTCATCTGCCGCTCGACGATCGCCCGCAAGCGTTCGTTCTTGATGCCGTAGGGCGGCTTCTCGGTAAAGCGGAACAGGCGCACGCCGAAGGGAATGCGGATCAGCAACGGCGTGATGAACGCCATTTTGTTGATGCTCCAACCGTCGTACTTGAGGGTCGTGGAATACATCAGCAACCCGGCGACCTGGCCCGGAAACTCCGAAGCCAGGTACATCGACATCACCGCGCCCATGGACAAACCACCGACGAACACCTGCGCATGGCGCTGCTGCACCCCGACAAAGGTCTTGCGCACGCCCTCGTACCAGTCGCGCCAGCCGGTGGCCTGCAGGTCGTCGTTGCCCCCGCAGTGCCCGGCCAGGGTCGGCACGTACACCGTGCAATTACCCGCCTTGACCAGGCCCTGGGCCACCCGCCGCAACTCGGTCGGGGTGCCGGTCAGGCCGTGGATCAACAGGACCCCGACCGGACCGTTGCCGAGAACGAAGCCGGCGTTGCCTTCGCCGAGATCGATATCGGCCAGACTCACCGCTTCATCGCTCGGGTCAGCAGTTGCTCCAGCAGCTTCAAGCCCAGGTCGATTTCCGGGTAGCTGATTTCCAGGGACGGCGCCAGGGTGATCACGTTCTTGTAGTAGCCGCCCACGTCGAGGATCAGCCCCAGTTTCTGACCGTCCACCAGCATGTCGCCTTTCATGCCTTCCTCAACCATGTAGTCCAGGGCTGCCTTGTCTGGGGTGAAACCGTCCGGCCCGCAGATTTCGCAGCGCAGGGCCAGGCCCAGGCCATCCACATCGCCGATGATCGGGAAGCGCTTTTGCAGGTCCTGTAGGCCTTCGAGGAAGTATTTGCCCTTGGCCATGACCATCGCGCCGTAGTCGACTTCGCTGGTCATCTTGAACATTTCCAGGCCCACCGCCGTGCCCAACGGGTTGGAGGCGAAGGTGGAGTGAGTGGAACCCGGCGGGAACAGTTTCGGGTTGATCAGCTCTTCCTTGGCCCAGATGCCGCCCAATGGGTTGAGGCCGTTGGTCAAGGCTTTACCGAACACGATCACGTCTGGTTGCACATCGAAGTGCTCGATCGACCACAACTTGCCGGTGCGCCAGAAGCCCATCTGGATTTCATCGACCACCATCAGGATGCCGTGCTGGTCGAGTACTTGCTTGAGTTCGCTATAGAAGTTCATCGGCGGGATCACGTAGCCGCCGGTGCCCTGGATCGGCTCGACGTAAAACGCTGCGTATTCGCTCTGGCCGACCTTCGGGTCCCACACACCGTTGTATTCGGTCTCGAACAAGCGCGCGAATTGCTGCACGCAGTGGCTGCCGTATTCTTCCTTGGTCATGCCCTTTGGCCCACGGAAGTGGTACGGGAACGGGATGAAGTTGGCACGCTCGCCAAAGTGGCCGTAGCGACGACGGTAGCGGTAGCTGGAGGTGATGGACGACGCGCCAAGGGTGCGCCCGTGGTAGCCGCCTTCGAAGGCGAACATCAGGCTCTTGCCGTTGCAGGCGTTGCGCACCACCTTGAGCGAGTCCTCGATGGACTGCGAACCGCCGACGTTGAAGTGCACACGGCCATCAAGGCCGAATTTCTTCTTGGCGTCCACCGCGATCATTTCCGACAGCTCGATCTTGCCCTTGTGCAGGTACTGGCTGGCGATTTGCGGCAGGGTGTCGATCTGCTGTTTCAGCGCATTGTTCAGGCGCGGGTTGGCGTAGCCAAAGTTGACCGCCGAGTACCACATTTGCAGGTCGAGGTAGGCCTGGTCTTCGGTGTCCCAGACGTAGGAGCCTTCGCAACGGCTGAAGATGCGCGGTGGGTCGATGTAGTGGACGGTGTCGCCGTAGGAGCAGTATTTGGCTTCTTTATCCAGCAGAACCTGGTCTTCGGCGGTAGCGATGCGGATATCAGACATGATGAAAGAGTTCCTGAGTGTCAGAAGTAAAGTGAGTGGCGTTGGCGGCCATGCCCTGGGGCAGTTGGGCCAGTAATGCAGGCAGTTCGGCAAAGCTGTCGAAGCGCAGATGGGGGATGGCGTGGGCCTGGCAGTACTGCGCCAGGCTGCCTTTGGCGAAGACGAAGTCGGCGGTGGCCGACACACACATGTCGGACTTGCCGTCGCCGATCACCAGCACCCGCTTGTTGCGCGGGGTGGACTTGCATTTGCAGTTGCCCGAGGCCGCGCGGCAGGCGTCGCTGGTGTGCGGGAAGTCGATGCGCCAGCTGTTCTGGTCAACCTGGCGCAGGCGGTTGGCGATGATCGGCAGCAGGGTCACGTAGTTGCGCGAGAGGATCCGCGCGATGCCCTGCTCGATGCCGTCGCTGACCACTTCAAGGGAGGCACCGAGGCCAAGGACATGGTCGACGAAGTCCGGGAAATCCGGATCGATCTCGACCGTGTCGAAGTACGCCAGCAGCTCGGCCGGCGTCGCCTTGATCAGCGCCAACTGGCGACTCAGGCATTCACGCGAACCGATATGGCCGTCCAGCCATTGCTGCTCGATGGTTTCCCATTCGGGGCCTGCGAAGCGTTGGAGAACGTTGTCGATGACATCGGTGGGTGTGATGGTCCCATCGAAGTCACACACGATATGCCAGTCATTCATCTGCGTTTACCTTGGATGCTAGCGCGCTGATGCGCCGTTGACAGGGATAGAGCAGGGACTGTGCCAAGTGGACAAAACCCAGCGGGGCTGGGGCTCGCGGGCATGCATGGGGAATAAAAGCAGCGCCGAAGCTACAATTTTTGTAGGTCGCTACAAACAAGATGAGTGCTTGCACACGCCCCGCGCCTGCGCGTTCATGCGCGTATGTTTTCGAGAGGGCAATAACATGATGTGCAGGATGAGTTCGGCGCTGTTCGCCGGTGTGCTTGGCCTCTGGGCGGGCTCGGCGCTGGCTGAAGGCATTAGCGGTGAGGTCGGCCTTGGCGCCAGCTACCAAGCCCGGGAACCCACTGGCAGCCGCTATCACACGGTACCGGTGCCCTACTTCGACCTGGACTGGGGAAATGTCAGCCTGGATACCGACGACGGCCTGGCCTGGAGTGCGCTCAACCACAATGGTTTCAGCGCTGGCCCCTACCTCAACTACCTGGCGGGACGCACGGCCAATGGTCCGCTACGGGGCTTGCGGGACGTGTCGGACATGGCCGAGATCGGCGGGTTTATCCAGTACGCTCCGGCCGACTTCTGGCGGGTCTATGCGCAACTGGGGCGCAGTGTGGGTGGCGCTCACGAACAGAGCGGCGTACTCGGCAAGCTCGGCGGCGAACTGGGTTATCCGTTGGGCGGCGGGGTCATTGGCAGCACGGGGCTGGTGGCGCACTTTGCCGACGAGAGCCAGACCCAGACGTTTTTCGGGGTCGATGAGCATGAGGCGCAGGCCTCGGGGATTCGTCCGTACAACGCCAGCGGCGGGTTCCAGAACCTGACGCTGACCCAGAGCCTGCAGATCCCGCTGGCGCCCAAGTGGTCGCTGCTGGCCAGTGCCAGTTGGGTACACCTGACAGGCTCGGCGGCCGACAGCAGCATCGTGCGCCAGACCGGCGAGGTGAATCAGGGGCAGGTGCAGACGGCGATCAGCTATACCTTCGATTGATTGTCCAAAGCCCAATCCCCATCAAAATGTGCAAGCTGGCTGTTGTGGGAGCTGGCTTGTGTGGGAGCTGGCTTGCCTGCGATGCAGGCGCCTCGGTGCATCAGTTAAACCGCGGTGATGCTATCGCAGGCAAGCCCGCTCCCACACAAGCCCGCTCCCACAGTTGTCCGGCATTCCAGCCTGGGCTCAGTTTTCCTCGCCCTCGGCCAGCAGCGCGATCCCGCCAATGATCACCACCACGCCCACCCAGTGCAGGAAGCTGATGTGCTCGCCCAGGCCCAGCCATGAGCCGAGCAGCACCACCACAAACACCAACGAACTCAGGGGGAAGGCCAGGGACAGGCTGCTGCGCCGCAGGATCAGCATCCACACAAAAAACGCGCCGATATAACAGGCGATGGCCGCGAGGATCCCCGGGTTGACCGCCACCGCCGCCAGCCATTGCCAGTTGAAATCCATCTGCCCCAACTGATCGCCGGCCACCTTGGTAAACAACTGGCCGCCGCTTTCGGTCAAGATCAACAACGCCCACAACACCAGCGTCCCCAGGCGACCGTGCAGCCAGCCAACCGGACGGATAGCGATATTTTCCGAATTCATGCTTGAGTCCCCGCAACAGCAACCAGCATCACGCCGGCCGTAATCACCAGGGTGCCCAGCCACCGACGGCGGCTGACGGTTTCCCCCAGTACGACTTTGCCCACCAGTACCACCAGGCAGTACGCCAGCGCCGCCAGCGGAAACAACAGGCTCAGCGGCGCACGGGACAAGGCCTCCAGCCACACGAAAAATTCAATGACATAAGCGCCGATGCCCGCCCAGAGCAACGGCGCATTGAGCACCTGGCCCCAAAATACACTCAGGCGAAAACCGCCATTGATCTCGGGCAAGCGGTCCACGCCCAGCTTGAAACACAACTGGCCAATCACATCGAGCACGATGGAAAAGACCAATAACACCACTACGGTCAGGGTCACGGATACAGCTCCTCGAACAGGTTGATCAACGCCTCATTGGTCGCCGCGTTGCGCAGCAAATCGTCCGCGCTCCAGCGCTCGGCCGGCGGCTGGTCGGACTTGGCTTCCCAGCGTTTGAACGCGTTGCTGAACGCGGGCGTAGCAAACTCGCCACACACATCGATACCGATGATCCGCTTGCTCGCCGCCAACGCACGCAGGGCTTGCAACAGATGCGTCAGGCGCATGCCGCCCTGGTCCCAGTTGGTGGCGGCGTCTTCGCTGGCCAGCACGTCCTTGTCAATGGTGATCCACACCGCCTCGGTGGGCAGGCTGGCAATCATTTGCGCAAGGAATGCGGCCCAGTCGAGCTCAGCCAGGTTGCGCCAGTGCAGGTGGTTTTCCTGTTGCGCATGGCCGGCGCCATCCCCTACCCGGCCCCAGACTTTCGACGGTGGGTGCTGCCAGGGAAACAACTGCAAATGCCCACGCTTGAGGGCGCCCAGGTTGCCACCGCGCAGTTGCGGGTTGTGCAGGTCGTCACTGCACGGGCCGAGGGTGACGATACGTTTGATCGTCGGCATCTTCAGCGCCTGGTTGACCCACGAGCCGCAATGCCGGCGCGGTGCCAGGCGCACCCAGTCGGGGTGGTTGTCGAAGTGGATCAGGCTGATCGGTTCCTGCACTTCGGCGAGAAAAGCCGGGGTCAGGTGGTGATAGTCGCCGGAGCCGACGAAGAAGATTTCCGGGCGCAGCGTACTTGGCCGGGGCCGCTGGGCCAGGCGCTGGGCGAAGTGTTTCCAGGTTTTTTCGGTGGACCACAGGCGCAGTTTCGGACCCAGGTCGAGCAGGTCCAGACGCGTGGCCTGACCGTTGGCCAGGCGCAGGGCAATCGGCGCCTGGGCTGTGAGGCTGTGGTCGAGATCGAGGATATTCAAGGTAATGTTTCACCCCTTGGCAGCGCCCAACCGCACGCCGGCTGGGCTTTAAGGGGGTAATGCAAGGGATGGGCCAGGGGGGGGGCAACAATGATCCAATGTGGGAGCCCGCTCCCATTTTGCTTTGCGCTCGGCTTTAGGCCTTGGACTCCTGGATGATCTGGCGGATTGCGCCGACGAACGCTTCAGCCGGCTGGCCGCCGCTGACTGCGTACTGGTCGTTGAACACAATGGTCGGCACCGAGGTCACGCCACGGGAGACCCACAGTTGTTCCTGCTCGCGGACTTCGGCGGCGTACTCGTCCGAAGCCAAAATCTCGGCTGCACGCTTGAGATCCAGCCCGACGCTTTCAGCAATGATCGCCAAAGTGGGGTGATCGGAAGGGTCCTGGCCATCGCTGAAGTAAGCCTTGAACAACGCTTCCTTGAGGTTGTACTGCAAGCCCTCAAGCCCGGCCCAGTGCAGCAGGCGATGGGCGTCGAAGGTGTTGTAGATGCGGCTCTGGCCATCGGTGCGAAAGGCAAAGCCCAGCGCGGCGCCCATGTCGCGGATGCGGGCGCGGTTGGCCTGGGATTCTTCGGCGCTGGAGCCGTATTTCTCGGTGATGTGCTCAACGATGTTCTGCCCTTCGGCGGGCATGTTCGGGTTCAGTTCGAAGGGCTGGAAGTGGATCTCGGCCTGCACTTCGGCGCCCAGTTGGTCCAGGGCTTCGGTCAGGCCGCGCAGGCCGATGATGCACCAGGGGCAGGACACGTCGCTGACGAAATCGATTTTCAGGGAAGTACTCATTTACGCAACCTCGCAGGCATTACACGCCACAAAGTTCGCACCATACACCCCTAGGCCGCTCTCATAAAACCTTGGAAGGCAGCCCGGGCTCAACCTGCGCCCAATGCGGCGCATCCTCGCGGTGGGCTTGCAGGTACGGCAACACCGCCGCCAGCAAAGGTGCCTTGAACGCCTCCTGGAAACGATGGGCCAGGCCCGGAATCAAGCGCAACTGGCTGCCCTGGATATGCGCCGCCAGATGCACACCGTGCATCACCGGCAGCAGCGGGTCGGCCGTACCGTGGACCACCAGGGTCGGCACCCGCAGTTGGTTGAGCAAGGGTACCCGGCTCGGCTCGGCAAGAATCGCCATGATCTGGCGTTTCACGCCCTCGGGGTTGAACGCCCGGTCGTAGGACTGCGCCGCCTGATGCAGCAATGCCTGGCGATCATCCTTGACCTCGGGGCTGCCCAGGGCCGCCAGCAAATCGGCCTGCTGTTCCAGGGCCACTTCGCGGTTGGGCGCGCTGCGCCGTGACAGCAACTGCACCAGTGCAGCATTGGGTGCCGGCAGGCCTTCGGCGCCGGAACTGGTCATGATCAGGGTCAGGCTTTCCACGCGCTGCGGCGCCATGGCCGCCAGGTGCTGGGCGATCATCCCGCCCATGCTGGCCCCCAGCACATGGAACTGGCGGACCTGCAACGCATCCATCAACCCCAGGGCGTCGTCGGCCATGTCGGTCAAGGTGTAGGGTGCAGCCACCGGCAGGCCCAGTTTGTAGCGCAGCACTTCAAAGGTCAGGTTGGCGCTGGCAGGCGCCTGGCGCCAGGTGGACAGTCCGACGTCGCGGTTGTCATAGCGGATCACCCGAAAACCTTGCTGACACAGGGCGACCACCACCTCGTCGGGCCAGTGGATCAACTGCCCGCCCAGGCCCATCACCAGCAACAAGGCCGGATCGGAAGCACGGCCAATGCTCTGGTACGCCAGGCTCACCTGGTCCAGGTCGACCCGTTCAGTCGGGACATTGACATCACATCGAGAAGCCGCAAACGACGGCAGGCCGAACAATAAGGCGGCCAGTAAAAGCAACACGCGCATGAAAAACACCGAAACGCAGAACCCCAGTAGAGCGCGAGTCTGATGAAGTTTGTTCAAGCGCGCTGCCACAGTTACGTGACAGTTTGATGAAGAGCGCCCAGCGGTCATGGTCGACAGCGCTGGCAACATGAGACAAACTCACGCTATCCGAACTTGTCACAAATTGTCTTCATGGAGAGCCCGTGCTCGAAATCCGTCATCTCAAGACCCTGCACGCCTTGCGCGAAGCCGACAGCCTGGTGGAAGCCGCCGAGCGCCTGCACCTGACCCAGTCGGCACTTTCGCACCAGTTCAAAGAGCTGGAAGAACGCATGGGCATGCCGCTGTTTGTGCGCAAGACCAAGCCCGTGCGCTTCACCAGTGCCGGCTTGCGCCTGCTGCAATTGGCGGATGCCACCCTGCCACTGCTGCGCGGTGCCGAACGGGATATCGCCCGCCTGGCCGGGGGCACTGCCGGACGCCTGCACATGGCGATCGAATGCCACAGCTGCTTCCAGTGGCTGATGCCGACCATCGATCAGTTCCGCGATGCCTGGCCGGAAGTAGAACTGGACCTGGCCTCCGGTTTTGCCTTCGCCCCGCTGCCGGCCCTGGCCCGTGGCGACCTGGACCTGGTGGTGACCTCCGACCCACTGGAGCTGGCGGGCATCACCTATGTACCGTTGTTCACCTACGAAGCGATGCTCGCCGTGGCCAACCAGCACGCGCTGGCGAACAAGCCGTATATCGTGCCCGAGGATCTGCTCAGCGAAACCTTGATCACCTACCCGGTGGAGCGCGACCGCCTGGATATCTTCACCCGTTTCCTGGAGCCGGCCGATGTCGAGCCGGCCCAGGTCCGCACTTCAGAGCTGACGGTGATGATGATGCAGTTGGTGGCCAGCGGCCGCGGCGTGTGCGGCATGCCCCACTGGGCGCTGCATGAGTACAGCTCGCGCGGTTATGTGAAGGCCAAGCGGCTGGGGGAGAAAGGGCTGTTCGCCACGCTGTACGCCGGAATCCGGGCCGACATGCTGGATGCGCCGTACATGCGCGACTTTTTGCTGACCGCCAAGGACACATCGTTTTCGACCCTGGACGGGGTCAGCGCGGTGCGTTGATTGTTTATGCGCTGCGCCGTTGCTCCAGCATCAGGCGCACCGCCAGGGCCGCCAGCACAAACCCCATGAAATAGCGCTGCACCGCCAGCCACGTGGGGTTGTGGATAAACCAGGCGGCGATGCTGGCGGCGCACAGCGAGATCAGCAGGTTGACCACAAAGCTGACGCTGATCTGGGTAAAGCCCAGCATCAGGCTTTGGGTAAAGACCGAACCGTGCTCCGGGGTGATGAACTGCGGGAACACCGACAGATAGAACACCGCGATTTTCGGGTTCAATGCACTGGTCAAAAAGCCCATGGTCACCAGCTTGCGTGGCGAGTCAGCAGGCAGTTGCTGAGCTTCGAATGGCGAGCGGGCGCCCGGTTTCACGGCTTGCCAGGCCAGCCACAACAGGTACAGCGCACCGGCCCATTTCAGGACTTCATAGGCCATTGGCACCGTGAGAAAGACGGCGGTCAAACCTGCGGCTGCGGCGAACAAATGCACAAAGAACCCTGCGACCACCCCCAGCAACGACGTCACCCCGGCCTTGCGGCCCTGGCAAATCGAACGGGAAATCAGGTAGATCATGTTCGGCCCCGGCGTCAGGACCAGCAGCAGCGAGGCGGCGGCAAAAATCAGCAAGTCATTGAGGGGGATCACGGGTCAGTCCTTTGTGCCCGACAGCTCAGGCAGTGGTGGTCAGCGATGCACGATAGAACGGCAGGATCAGGTCACGTGTCAAGGGTGCCAACTGCAGGCCGCCGTCGCCCGCCGGGTCGATCCAGCGCACTTCTTCGATCTCGGCGGCGGGGGTTACCGGTACATCGATACGCACCTCAAACAGCTCGGCCTCCACGGTAAACCCCGGCTCATTGGCCGCCGGTGCCGAGAAGTGGCCAAGGTAGTGCGCTTGTGCCGGATCGATACGCAGCCCCAGCTCTTCGTGCAGCTCACGCGCCAGGGCCTGCGCCGGTTGCTCGCCTGCATCGATCTTGCCGCCCGGCTGCATAAAGGCCTGGGTGCCACGCTTGCGCACCAGCAGGGTCTGGCCGTTGCTGCCGATCAACAGGGCGGCGGCGATGCGGATGGTCTTGGACATGAAATAAACGCCTTGGAGTAAAGGCCGCAAAGGATCACATGACTCCCCTGCTCCTACAAGGTCTGGGGCTCCTCGGGCTCCTTGATGAATACGCTGTATTTGGCGCCTTCCATCGCTTCAAAAGCGATCAACTTGTCCACCAGCGGCAGGTTCAAGACCTTGCCCGCGTTGAGCAACAGCATGCCGTTGTCGGCATTGAGGTTGCGCGCCAGGACCATGCCCTCGGTCAATTCACGAGTGCCCAGCACCTTGACCGTCGGGTCACCCAGGGTCACGTCACTGAGAAACGCCGCACAGGCCTGGACGAAGTCTTCCACCATGTCCGGGTCATACAGGCGGCCTGCGTATTTGCGGATATACAGCAGCGCCTCGTCGCTGTTCATCTGCCGTTCAAGAATCAAGCCGCGTTGCAACTCGATAAAGTCCACCGCCAGCTTCAGCAAACGCGAACCAAAGGGAATCCCATCCCCCTTGAGGTGATCGGGGAAGCCGCTGCCGTCCCAGCGCTCCTGGTGATGACGGATGATGCGCGCTGCATCCTTCATCGGTTCCAGGGTCATCAGTAGCGATTCGCTCTGGGTCGGGTAAGACCGATAAAGCTCGCGGTCGGTGCTGTGCAGCAGGTCAGCGGGGGCAATCATCATTCCGTCGGTCCAGCTCAATTTGCCGACGTTGTAGAGCGCCGCGGCCATGGTCAGGTCGCGCACACTGGACTCATCCATCGCCTGGGATCTGCAGTAGACCCGGATCAATTCGATCAATGGGCGGTTGGTCTGCTTTTCCTTGGGCAGCCGCAGGTTGGCCAGCAGGGAAAACACTTCAGTGCCTGTCACGTAGCTGCGCTTGAGCTCATCGTAGGCCAGGTCAAGCATGTCGGCGGTCTGCTGCAGCTCGCTGGTGCGCGCGAGCACGCGTTTTTCCAGGGTGGCGTTGAGGGCCTTGAGCTGATCATTCTGTTGCAGGGTCAGTTGCTCCAGACGCAGCCGCTCGCGGTCGGAATGCTGGTGTTCCAGGGACTGGCGCAACACCAGGAGCATCTCCTCATCGTTCCAGGGCTTGCTGATGTAGCGGTGGATCTGTCCTTCGTTGATGGCCTTGATGATCATCGTCAAGTCGGCGTAGCCCGTCAGCAGGATGCGCGACGTCGCCGGATACAGACGGTGGGTCTCGGCCAGCAACGTCGCCCCATCCATGACCGGCATCCGCGCGTCGCTCATGATCAGGTCCACGGGCTGGGTGGCCATGATCTCCAGGGCCTGGGCAGCACTTGCAGCCAGCAATACTTCATAGGGCTGGCCACGCAGCAGGCGGCGCAGGCTGTTGAGGATCGATTCTTCATCATCGACCAGTAGAACAGTGGGCTTGTAGGGGGGAACTGTAGCGAGCTGCTCATCCATGGCGACACCTGCTAACACTTGAACTAAATTGAACCCTGACACCCGCAATCGACTGTACGCAGTACTGGCCCAGGCAGACAGCGCACGCTATCAAAGGGTGAACTGCCGCTGATTTGACGCCAACTGGCCGACGAATTCAAGGGAGCCGACTACGCTTGAGGGTGAAGTCCGTGATTGACTCACCCAACCCAGCCATTGAGGAAAGGAAGCCTTATGCGCCCATCCACTTTGTTGCGCGCCAATGGGTACACGTCATGACGCTTCGGCCCGAAGGGGCGAACCGACGCATTCTGATCGTCGACGACACGGCGTCGATCCATCAGGATTTTCGCAAGATCCTCTGTGCCGAGGCCATTGCCGACCAGACGCTGGAGAGCATAGAGCAAAGCCTGTTCGGCACTGCACCAACCACCCACCAGCGTTATACCCTGGATTCTGCGTACCAGGGCCAGGAAGCCCTCGATTTGGTCACCCGGGCACTGGCTGACGACGCACCGTATGCCCTGGCATTTATCGATATGCGCATGCCGCCGGGATGGGATGGCCTGGAAACCATCGAACAGCTATGGAGCATCGACCCCAACCTGCAAATCGCCCTGTGTACGGCCTATTCCGACTACTCCTTCGAAGCGATTGAAGCCCGCTTGAAGTTCAATGATCAGTTGCTGATCCTGAAAAAGCCGTTCGATCACCTGGAAATCCGCCAGATGGCCAGTGCCCTGACCTGGAAATGGCAGTTGGCACAGGACGCGTTACTCAAAGTGTTGGGCCTTGAGCGCATGATCGAAGAGCGGGTCCAGGAGTTACTCAAGGTTTCGCACTTGTTGCACTACGATGCTCTCACAGGCCTGCCCAACAGCACGCTGCTCGGTGACCGGCTGACCCAGGCCATTGCCCTGGGCCGGCGCCACGATATGCAACTGGCGGTGATGTTTATTGGCCTGGACCGTTTCAAGCGCGTCAACAATGCACTGGGCTACCCGGTGGGCGACCAGGTGCTGCAACAGATCAGCGAGGATCTGCTGGCAACGGTGCGTGAATCCGACTCGGTGTTCCGCTATGGCTCCGATGAATTCGTGATGATCCTCAACGACATTCATCACCCTCAACAAACCCAGAGCATTGCCGAGAAGATCCTCAAGGCCCTCGGGCGTACCCGCCATGTCGCAGGCCATGACCTGCGCGTCACCGCCAGCCTTGGCATCAGTATTTACCCCAATGACAGCTTCCAAGCCGTGGAGTTGATAAAGAACGCGGAAACCGCCATGCATAACGTCAAGGAGCACGGGCCTGGCAACTTCAGCTTCTTTATCGAAGACATGAACCTGATAGCGCGTCGGCAACAAACCCTGGAGACCGCGATTCGATGGGCCCTGGAGCACGACGAGTTTGTCTTGCACTACCAACCGAAACTGGACTTGAAAAGCGGGCGAGTGGTCGGCGCTGAAGCGTTGATTCGCTGGTATCGTCCCGAGCATGGCTGGGTTTACCCGTCCGCCTTCATCCCGGTAGCAGAAGACAGTGGCCTGATCGTGCCCTTGAGCCAATGGGTATTGCACCAGGCCTGCGCACAGGCACAGCGTTGGCAGGCGCAGGGGTTGGCGCCCATTTGCGTCTCGGTGAACATCTCGGCCATCGATTTCCGTCAGCGCGACTTTGTCCCCAACCTTGCCGCCACACTTGAGCAAACGGGCCTGGCGCCCGCACTGCTGGAGTTGGAGATTACCGAAAGCGTGCTGATGCAAAACGTCGAGGACACCGTTGCCACCCTGCGCGAAATTAAAAAAATGGGGGTACGGCTGGCCATCGATGACTTCGGCACCGGTTACTCCAGCCTCAGTTACTTGCGGCGCTTTCCCGTGGATGTGCTAAAAATCGACCAGTCGTTTATTCGCGGCATGGGCGAGAACACCCAGGACATGCAACTGATCAGTGCCATTATCAGTCTGGGCAAGAGCCTTGACCTCAATATCATTGCCGAGGGCGTGGAGACGGTCGAACAACTGGAGTTCCTCAAGGCCCGCAACTGTGAGGAAGGCCAGGGTTATCTGTTCAGCAAAGCCGTGGCGGCCGAGGATTTTGCCCGGCTACTGGAAACAGGCCCCCATCATCTGATGCCGGACCAATGATCCTCAGCTCACAAGGAATTGAAGTTGAGCAATACACCACTGCGTTACCCGTCGGCATCGGTCATAAGCCTTGTATCCGGCGTATGGCTGGGCAGTTGCGCGGTACTCGCCGCGCCGCTAGATGAAGCACTCAAACCCCTGCCTGCTACACCGGTTCTGGATGCATCCCGCGTTGAGCTGGGGCGTCGGCTGTTCAATGAAACACGCCTGTCGATCAACAACACCCTGTCTTGTGCCAGTTGCCATCACCTGGACAAAGGCGGAGCCGATGACAAACCCTTCTCCCCTGGCTTCGACGGCAAGCCAGTGGCGCTCAACACCCCCACCGTGTTCAACGCCAGCCTGAACTTCAAACAGTTCTGGAACGCCCGGGTGGACACTCTGGAGGCACAGATCCAACAAGTGGTGACCAGCCCCGTGGAAATGGGCAACGACTGGCAAACCGTGGTCGCGACGCTAACCGCAGCGCCTGAATATCAACGCGCATTCACCCAGGTCTATCCCGACGGCATCACTGCCGCCAACGTGCAGAATGCCCTGGCCACTTATGAGCGCACCCTGCTCACACCCAATTCACGCTTCGATCAGTACCTGCTGGGCAACACCGACATCCTCAGCTACGACGAAAAACAGGGTTACCTGCGATTCAAGGAATACGGTTGTATTGCCTGTCATCAAGGGGTCAACATCGGAGGCAATATGTACCAGAAGTTCGGCGTGATGGGGGACTACTTCAAGGCCCGGGGCAATCCCATTGAAGCCGACCTGGGGCGCTACCTTGTAACCCTGGACGAGGAAGATCGCCACGTGTTCAAAGTGCCGAGCCTGCGTAACGTCGCCGTCACCGCCCCGTACTTCCACGACAGCTCGGCCAAGACCCTGGAAGACGCGATCGACGTTATGTTCAAGTACCAGTTGGGACGTACACCTTCGGCAGACGACAAGGCCCTGATCTCTCTGTTCCTCAGGACGCTGACTGGCGAGTGGGAGGGCAAACCATTATGAAGCTCAGTCGCCGCTCCAGCCTAACCCTGCTCGGTGCCGTCACCCTGGTGCTGGCTGCAACATTGATATTTTTGTACGTCAAATCCTCATCTGAGCAGAGCGCCACCTACACACAGTCCCGCGACTTGATCCGCCATATCAAACAATTGAACGCGCAATGGGACAGCGAGGTGCTCAAGGCCCGAATCGCCCTGACCCACAATTACGATCCCCTGGTCGCGCCACTCAACGAGATGAACAGTCTTTGGGCCGAACTGGAGGCCCGCGAGTCCTTGCACCAGCATACCGATCCGGCCAACTGGCAAGCTGTGCAAAGCAACTATCGGGCGGCGGTCCAGGAAAAAGCGCGACTGGTAGACCAGTTCAAATCCCATAACGCGTTACTGCGTAACTCCCTGGCTTTTCTACCGACCGCCGAGGACGATATCCAGGCGCAGTTCGGCCTGCTGGACGCCAACAAACGGCTGCAATTGCAAAACACTGCCACCGACACCTATGACTTGTTGCTAAGCAGTCTTGAGTTTGCCCTGGTCACCAGTGACGACAAGGCCGCAGATATCCTCGTCGGGTTGAGCAAACTGGCGATCAACAAGGAACTCATGCCCGAGGATTTCCAGGTCCCGGTGGAAATCCTCAGCAACCACATCGCCCTGATCCTGCGTGAGCAACCCCTGGTCAACGGCGTGCTGGAGCGCATCGCGGCGATCCCGCTACCCGAGCAATTGGATGACTTGACCAACCAACTCAATCAGGATCAACGGGTCGCCGACCTGAGCGATCAGAAATACCACCGCTACCTGCTGGTGTTTTCGACGCTGCTGATGCTGGTGCTGGTGTACCTGGCGATTCGCCTGTTGCGCAGCTTTGCCGAGATCAACCGGGTCAACCGGGCCTTGCAGACTGCCAACGAAGGCCTCGAACAACGGGTCGAGGAACGCACCCGGGAACTCAGGGACGCTCAAAGCGAGTTGCTCGACAGCGCCCGCCAAGCCGGCATGGCGGAAATTGCCACCAATGTGTTGCACAACGTCGGGAACGTGCTCAACAGCGTGAATGTGTCTGCCGACCTGGTGACCCGTAAACTACGGGCCAGCAAAGCCCTTGGGTTGGGCAAGGCCATGCAGATGATCAACGAACACCCCCATGACCTGGGCGCCTTCCTCATGGAGGACGAAAAGGGCAAATTGCTGCCGGGGTATTTGAACCAATTGGTGGACGCCATCGCTGTCGAGCAGCAGGGTATGGCTGAAGAATTGGCGCAATTAACCAAGAGTGTCGACCACATCAAGGATATCGTCTCCACCCAACAGTCCTATGCTGGCGCCTCCAAACTGCTGGAGCCCGTGCATATCAGCGCCTTGGTCGAAGACGCGCTGCGCATGAATTCCGGCGCCTTGAGTCGCCACCATGTCACGGTGGTCAAGGACTATCACCCGGTGCCCGAGGTCATGGCCGACAAACATCGGTTGCTGTTGATTCTGGTGAACCTGATCAGCAACGCCAAGTACGCCATGTCCAACCTCAGCGACCGGCCACGCCAGATAACCCTCACGGTCCGCGCCCTGGATGACGATACGTTGCAGATCAGCGTCAAGGACGAAGGTGAAGGCATCCCCGCAGAAAACATGACGCGGATCTTTACCCACGGTTTCACCACCCGCAAGGAAGGCCACGGTTTTGGCCTGCACAGCTGCGCCCTGGCCGCCATCGAAATGAATGGCCGCCTGACCGCACACAGCGACGGACCCGGCCAGGGCGCCCTGTTTACCTTATATATTCCTCTTGAACGTGCCGAGAACTGACCATGCCCTCTCTCCACAACCGGCGCATTCTGCTGATTGATGACACGCCGTCGATCCACGAGGATTTTCGCAAGATCCTCATGCCGCCCGTGGAACAGAACCCAGCGCTGGACGAACTGGAAAGCGCGCTGTTCGGCGCAACCGCCGCCCCCCTCGCCCACCCCTTTGAACTCGACTCGGCCTATGGCGGCCAGGAAGGCCTGCAACAGCTGTGTAGCGCTATGCAACACGACCGTCCCTACGCCCTGGCGTTTGTCGACATGCGCATGCCCCAAGGCTGGGATGGCGCCCAGACCATCGAGGAACTTTGGAAAGTCGACCCGGACCTGCAAGTGGTGGTGTGCACGGCCTACTCGGACTATTCCTGGGAGGAGCTGCTGTCACGCCTCAAGGCCCACGACCGGCTATTGATCCTGAAAAAGCCTTTCGACAACATCGAAGTCCAACAGATGGCCAATACCCTGGCGACCAAATGGGACATGGCCCGCCGCGCCAACCTGAAAACCATTCATCTGGAGCAGTTGGTGGAACAGCGCAACCAGGCATTGCAGCTGGAAATCGATGAGCGCAAGCAACTGCAAAGCCAATTGATCCAGTCGGAGAAACTGGCCTCCCTGGGGCAGATGGCTGCCGGGGTAGCCCACGAAATCAATAACCCCGTGGGTTTTGTCACCTCCAACCTCGGCACACTGGACGGTTACTTCAAGCAGTTGCAACGGATGCTCGATGCCTATCAACAGGCCCAAGAAGCATTACCGCCTGGAGCATGTGTTGAGCAATTGAACGCCCTGCGCAAAGATCTGGACTTGGACTTTCTCAAGGAAGACATTCCGATCCTGATCCGAGAGTCCAAGGACGGTATCGGTCGTGTGACGCAGATCGTCAAGGACCTGAAGAACTTCTCCCGGGTCGATAATGACGAGAATTGGCAATGGGCTAACCTGCAGCACGGGATCGACTCGACCCTGAATATCGTGGCCAGTGAACTCAAACACAAGGCGGATGTGATCAAACACTACCAGCCACTGCCCGACATCGAATGCCTGGCCTCACAAATCAACCAGGTGGTGATGAACCTGGTGATCAACGCAGCCCAGGCCATGGGATCGGAACGCGGCACAATCACCCTCAGCAATGGCGTGGAGGGCGATCAGGTCTGGCTGGAAGTGGCAGATAACGGTTGCGGGATTGCCCCTCACAGCCTGCAGAAAATCTTCGACCCGTTTTTCACCACCAAGCCGGTGGGTGAAGGGACGGGCCTGGGGCTTTCTCTGTCCTACGGCATCGTCAAAAAACACCATGGGGAGATTTCAGTGAAAAGTGAAGTCGGCACGGGCACCACATTCCGGGTGGTGCTGCCGATCCGGCAGACTGCGGCGTGACACCCGCCGCGCCTGCCATCGGTCAGGCCTGGGCTTTCTTCGGACTCGAACCAAACGAAGCAAACCGCTTGTTGAACCCGGCAATCCGCCCTTCAACCTGGGTCTTGCGCTGCTGGCCGGTGTAGATCGGGTGGGAAGCGCTGGACACGTCGAGGGCCATGTAGGGGTAAGTGTTGCCGTCAGTGTGTTGGTGGGTACGGTCCGTGTCGACCGTGGAGCCGATCAGGAAGAACACATCGGCGGCGGTGTCGTGGAACAGCACTTTGCGGTAGTCAGGATGGATACCAGCTTTCATGGGGCCTCCGGGGCATCTTGGCAGAATCAATACGTTATACAGTAACACATATAATGCATCCAAACGAGAACGTATTGCAATACCACCAGTAGACCGACTGTATGCGGTTGCCCCAGTAAGGAACTCGCCCGTAAGCTGGGACTCAGTGTTAAACCGTGAACCACCAAAAAGAAATAAAACCTTGTAGGAGTCGGCTCCTACAGGTCATAGAGAGTCCGAACCCAAGGAAACCGTATGAGCCTGTCCTTGCTTAGTCGTTATGCATTTTTTGCCGTGTGCGTCATTTTCACCCTCGCCAGCCTCCCTTTTATCCAACACGAATGGCTCTGGCCGATTACCCTGGTGACCGGCGTGCTCAGCCTGATCGGTGTGTTCGACCTGCTGCAAAGCCCTCACGCGGTGCGCCGCAATTACCCGATCCTGGGCAATATCCGTTACCTGGTAGAGGGCATTCGCCCGGAAATCCGCCAATACCTGCTGGAGTCCGACAGCGACGCCCTGCCCTTCTCCCGGGCCCAGCGCTCGCTGGTGTACTCGCGAGCCAAGAACGAAAGCGCCGACAAACCCTTCGGCACCCTGATCGACGTGTACCAGTCCGGTTTCGAGTTCATCGGCCACTCCATGCGCCCGGCCCCATTGAGCGACCCCAGTGCGTTCCGCGTGATGGTCGGCGGCCCGCAGTGCACGCAGCCGTACTCGGCGTCGGTGTTCAATATCTCGGCGATGAGTTTCGGCTCGTTGAGCGCCAACGCCATCCGCGCGCTCAACCAGGGCGCCAAACTCGGCAACTTCGCCCACGACACCGGCGAAGGCAGCATCAGCGCCTATCACCGCGAAAACGGCGGTGACCTGACCTGGGAACTGGGCAGCGGCTATTTTGGCTGCCGCACCAGCGACGGCCGCTTTGACCCGGAACGTTTTGCCGTGCAGGCGCAAAACCCGCAGGTGCGGATGATCGAAATCAAGATGAGCCAGGGCGCCAAGCCCGGTCATGGCGGGATCCTGCCCAAGCACAAGGTGACCAAAGAAATCGCCGAGACCCGCGGTATCCTGATGGGCGAGGACTGCATCTCGCCGTCACGCCACAGCGCGTTTTCCACGCCGATCGAGCTGATGCAGTTCATCGCCCAGTTGCGTGAACTGTCCGGCGGCAAGCCGGTGGGCTTCAAGTTCTGCCTGGGCCACCCGTGGGAATTCATGGGCATTGCCAAGGCCATGCTGGAAACCGGGATCCTGCCGGACTTTATCGTGGTCGATGGCAAGGAAGGCGGCACCGGTGCCGCACCCGTGGAGTTCACCGACCATATCGGCGTGCCCCTGCGCGAAGGCCTGCTGTTCGTACACAACACCCTGGTGGGCCTGAACCTGCGCGACAAGATCAAGCTCGGCGCCAGCGGCAAGATCGTCAGTGCCTTCGATATTGCCAGTGTCCTGGCCATCGGAGCCGACTGGGCCAACTCGGCCCGGGGCTTTATGTTCGCCATCGGCTGTATCCAGTCACAAAGCTGCCACACCAACAAATGCCCGACCGGCGTGGCCACCCAGGACCCTTTGCGCCAACGCGCACTGGTGGTGCCGGACAAGGCCCAGCGCGTGTTCAACTTCCACCGCAACACCCTCAAGGCCCTGGCGGAAATGCTTGCGGCGGCGGGTCTGGATCATCCGTCGCAATTGTCGGCCAAGCATTTGGTGCGCCGCATGTCGGCCACCGAGATCAAGCTGTTCTCACAGTTGCATGTGTTCCTCAAGCCAGGGGAACTGTTGACCGGCGAGGTGAACGGCGAGTTCTATTCGCGCATGTGGCAAATGGCACGGGCCGACAGTTTCGAGCCCCATGAAGAAGCAGTTGCTTGAAGGACCGCTCTGATGTTGAAAGTAATCGCTGAAGACTTTATCAAACCCGAACACCTGGACACGGTGCGGCCCTGGTATGCCGAACTGGTGGAAAAAACCCGCCAGGAACCGCTGTGCATCGCCTACGATCTGTTTGTCGACCAGAAAGACCCGGGGCACTTTATCTTTGTCGAACAATGGCCCGACCAGGCTGCTCTGGATGTTCACTGCCAGAGCGAACACTTCACCCGGCTGGTGCCACAGATCAACGCGTACCAGGCCAAGCCGTGCCGGGTGTTGTTGATGGACCGTTTTTAACGCATCTGCGGCCAAGACTGCATCATTCAAGGTGCGGTTACTGGCTGCCACTGGCCAAGGGAGAAATACCCATAAGCTGGGCTTTTTCCTTACCGAACGTATAGGTACCAAGCAACCGCCAATGGGCGGGAAGTTTTCGTGCAAGTGTCCCGCGGTCATAAGCATCAATCAGCCAAAGTCGACCTGAGGCTGTCGTTAACGAATCCAGATTATCCACATAGATCTGATCGGCCTTGTCTTGAATAAGTGTGGAAATCTGATATCCATTGGGACGCCCTGAACTGCCATCCGGACCTTTCGGTGTGTACTGCATCGGCGGCGGATCAGTGGTGACGTAATAGACCATGGACAAGTGTATGAAAAACTCTAACACCAATATTCCGTCACCTGGCTGCACCCTGTTATTAACATAATCGGCCAAGGCTCCGATCTGATTGGTTTCATGACACGACGTACACGTCTTATTGTAGACATGCCACACCCCATTCAACTCAACCGCCATCACCGCCAGCAATCCGATAATACCGCCAGCTCTGCTTTGCCTAGAAATACCGTCCAACGCCACGGCAACGACCATGGGCAATACAATCCCGGCAAACAGAAAATAACGTGGATAAAAAAGTGGTTTGTACAACGATACCAACAGAACCATCACGACCGGACACCATACATACACAACGAGTAATGTATTATTTTTTCCGCTCCGCCCCCCCAGAGTACAAATAGCCACTGAGGCGCCCCACACCATCAAGGCCAGCCCATAAAAAATCCAGGTAGGCGTCTGTTCCCCCTCGCTGAAATTCAGGAAAAACCAAACGAGTTCCACCAGTTCCTTGATACCCGGTTTCGCTATCCAATCAATCCTCGAATAATCCAACTGATTCAGCAGGCTGGGTAGCCATGGTAAAAAACAAACCACAATCAAACTATTGGCCAGCCACCACTCACGACTTAACAGGTACTTGTACTTCACCTGCCGGGAGCTCGACAGAATAAAAATATAGATCCAATGGGAAAGCATGCATAACGCGGCAAAATAGTGGGTGTACAGCCCTGCAACCATCAGTAAAACATACAGCCCTATAGGCCATTTTCTTTTCGGCCATTCAAGCCAATACACAAATGCAATGGTTGCACCCAGCATTAACGCGCCCAGGAGCGCATACATCCTCACTTCCTGACTATAACGAACCGCTGCCGGAAAGATTGCCAACAATACACTCGCCAGTATCGATGAGCGTTGCGACAGCAACAGCCGAGACAACCAGATTCCCAATACCACCGACAACACACCGAAGCACACACTCAAACTACGCGCAGCAAAGACACCATTGCCAAAGAGCTTGATCCATTCATGCAGCATCAGATAGTAAAGCGGGGGGTGAACATCTCGGGCCGTATGAAACAGAATCTCGGAAGGTGACTTCATACTCATCAACAGGCTGAATGCCTCATCGAGCCACACCCCTGTGTCAGTCAAGGCGTAAAACCTCACAGCCGCCGAAACCAATAAAACAAAGAAATAGAATAATAAAATACGCTTGGAAAAATTAGCCTTCATCGTTTTCGAAGACTCACGATTTCCGTCCCCAACCTCTTTAACCGAGCTCATCGAACGCCATCCCGGGAGTTCACAATGTCGGCAATCACATACCGCGGCCGATGCTTGGCCTCCATATAAATACGTCCCACATACTCCCCTAATATCCCAATTCCAATCAGCTGCACCCCCCCCAAAAACAAGATCGCCGTCATCAAAGACGGATACACCGGCACGGTATTTCCGAACAGCACTTTGTCCACCACCAAGAACCCGGCATGCGCCAACGCCAGGAACGAAATACAGCCACCGACGTAACTCCACAAACGCAACGGCAAGGTACTGAACGAAGTGATGCCCTCCAGCGCGAGGTTCCACAATTTCCAGGCATTGAACTTGCTCTGGCCGACCACCCGTGAAGCCCGGTCATATTCGACGATGACCACGGTAAACCCCGCCCAGGAAAGCACGCCTTTCATAAACAACTGCTGCTCCGGCAATGCCTTGACCACGTCCACCACCTTGCGGTCCATCAGGCGGAAGTCGCCGACGTTTTCTTCGATATGGGTGTAGGCAATACGATTGAGCAGGCGGTAGAACATCGAGGCGCTGTGGCGTTTGAGGTAGCCATCGCTGGAGCGGTCGCGACGTTTGGCCAGGACCACATCGGCGCCCTGTTGCCACTTTTCGATCAGGCACGCGACCACTTCAACCGGGTCTTGCAGGTCGACGTCCATTGGCACCACCGCCTCGCCACTGGCATATTCCAGGCCGGCGAACAGCGCGGGTTCTTTGCCGAAGTTGCGCGAAAAGTTGATCAGCACCACATTGCTATCAAACAGGGCGATATCCCTGGCGATATCCTGCGTGCGGTCAGTGCTGCCATCGTTGATAAAGACGATCTCGACTTCATGTGCCTGCAACAACGGCTCGCAGCGTACGGCGCGATAAAATGTCGCTATGGCCAGTTCTTCATTAAACAACGGCACAATCAGCGAAAGCCTCATGACTCGCACCGTCGAAATACCAGGAACTTCGACAACAGGAAGCCACACACCAGGCTGGCGAGGGAAAACACCAGCACTGTGACAAGCCCCGGCAAGCGCCAGCAGTCCGCCAACCGCCCCACCGCCAAGCTCAAGCATCCCAGGTAGAAGATGTACAGCAGGTAGCGGCCCACCGAAGCCGACATACCAAACGTGAAGGTGGCATTTGCAAAAAAGGAGAATGTCGCCGCCACGCAAAATGCCAGGAAATTGCTCAGGGCCTGGCTCAGGTCAAAGGCTGCCCGGAATACAAAAAAGAGTTGCCAATGGATCACAGTGTTGGCAACACCAATTACCGAGTAGCTGGAGAGTCCCATCCATAGTCTGGCCATACCCTTGTCACGCCTCGTTGCCCATCTCAACCTAGGCGCAAGCAAGCCACGCTCAAAAAAACTCGTCTACTGTCAGAATTAACAGGTTGGAGCGCTCATATGACCAACAGCGCAGCCCCCAGCGGTATTGAGACATTCAGTAATACCCAACCTTTGCAATTGCTTACAAATACCGCCAACCTGCGCCCGCCCGACGCACGGCAGGACCCTGCGCGTCACTATTTAACCCATTGTTCAAGAGCCCGCAGCCATGCTTAACGGACGCGACCCGCGCATCGACTTTTTTCGGGGCCTGGCGTTGATCTTCATTTTCTGGGATCACGTCCCCCACAACCCTCTCGGCCAGATCACCCTGCGCAACTTCGGTTTCAGCGATGCCGCCGAGGTCTTCGTATTTCTCGCCGGTTACGCCTCCGTGCTGGCCTACAGCAAGGTGCTGCAGCGCGAAGGCTACTGGATGGCCTGCCTGAAGATCCTGCGCCGCGCCTGGGTGTTGTATGTGGTGCATATCTTCTTGTTGGCGATGCTGATGGGCATCGTCTTCTTCGCCAACAGCAAGGTGGAAACCCGCGATCTGGTCCAGGAAATGGGCCTGACCCACTTCATTACCAACCCGCAACAAGCCTTGACCGACGAGCTGCTGCTGCGCTTCAAGCCCAACCTGATGGACCCGCTGCCGTTGTACATCGTGCTGCTGTTGGGCTTGCCCCTGGCCCTGCCGGTGCTGGTGCGCAAGCCCCTGGCGGTGGTCGCGGTGTCGTTGACTGTGTATCTGCTGGCCCCCAGGCTGGGCTGGAACCTGGCGGCGATTGCCGACGGTGTGTGGTACTTCAACCCGGTGACCTGGCAATTGCTGTTCGTACTCGGTGGTGCCGCTGCCATTCACGCCAGCCAGCCACGGCCCCCCGAAACCCGGCCCCTGCACCACCAGCCATTGTTTCTTGCGGCAGCCGCCTATGTGCTGCTGGCCGGCATCATCACCCTCTCCTGGCGTTGGCCTGAAATCCACGATTCTGTCATGCCTGCGGTCCTGAGCAATCTGTTGTACCCCATCAGCAAGACAGACCTGTCGCCCGTGCGCCTGCTGCACTTCCTCGCCCTGGCCTACGTCACCGCCAAACTGTTGCCCGGTCGCGGCTGGACCCAGAACTGGCTGGCCCGACAAAGCTGTCGTATGGGCCGTTACTCCCTGGAGGTGTTCTGCCTGGGGGTATTGCTGGCGCCGCTGGCGGACATGCTCAACGCCCAAGTCGATGACGCCTGGCCGATGCAGATATTCAGTGCCCTGCTGGGTCTGGTACTGATGGCCGGGCTGGCGGTGTGGCTGGAGTTCAACAAGCGCTTGAACCTGTCGGCCGCACAGCGATCCATCGCGATTAAATAGTTAGCCCCCGGGCCTGCATGCGCGGTGCTTCCATCTGCCTTCCACTTATCGTGAAAGGTAGAGCGCATGCCAACTCAACAATTACTCAACGGCCTGTCCGGCAATCTGCAATCGGGTACCGCCTGGACCCAGCAACAGGCGCTGGAGCTGATCCAGCGTAATGTGCTCCAGGCAATGGATGGCCTGGACGCCGAGGAAAAACAACGTTTCCTGCGCCTGCAACGCCAGGCCCTCGCAGCCCTGGAGGCGGTTGAAACGGAGAAGGAACGGGTAGTACGTACCTTCAAGGAAGAGGGCATGGCACAGTTGCGCAGCAAGATCGGCGGACGCGACCCCGAGCAGTACCGCTTCAATACCACCTACGTGGAAAAGATAGAACGACCCTGGCCATGGGACCCGCAGCCAGATGGTCATATCAGGTTCCCCCGCCGCTCCGACCTGGACTATCGCGAAATTGTCCACGTCAAGAGCATGTCACTGTGGGAAGCGGCTTGCGTGAACTTCGGCTTTACCTCGTACCTGACTACGGACTCCGGCTACAGCCTGATTGGTGCCAGCCGCGTGGTCGGTTTCAACGGTGATACAAGCCTCAGTGCCCAGGAGTTCGTCGACATCGCCCGCGAACTGGACCTGGGCCACAAACTGCAGGCAACGATCCGAGCCACCCTGAAAGAGAACGGCACCCTGAACCGCTTGATGGGCGCAGCGGCGTTGGCCTTGTTGCAATTTGATGTGCTGGACGCCTGGCGCAATCGCGCCCACAACGGCCTGACTCGTGCCATGTACGACAGCCTCAGTGCATCGATCGATGGCAGCGGACCGCAATTGCCTATCGAGAGCCTGAGCCTGACCCCGGGCACCACGCTGATCATCAGCGTGCCCTTTGTGGCCTGGGAGAATTACATTCCACTGCCCTTGATGCTGATCAAGATTGCCAGCCTGGGCGTGTTGTCCTATTTCCCATTCCGTCCCGGCGGTGCGTTTCGCTACCACGACGACGCCCACTCGGCAGAAGCCAATTTCCGCCAGCAATTGCTGGACAGTCACGAGAAAGGCGACTTGGGTTGGTTTTCCCGGCAATTGCCACTGGTGGGCTTGTCGGTCTTCAAGCCCTTGCTGACCCTGGAAAAACGCCCCAAGGGCCTAAACTGGATGGCCGGCAAACTGTACGACGCCTTTCACAAAGCCTTCCCGGAACGAACCCTCAATGACATCCGCTTCTCCACCGACCCACACGCCGGCCCCTCCGAAACCCTGCTGCAAGCCCTGACGTATCGTCAGCTACAGCGCTGCCAGACCGACATGGACACCCTCGCCAACACCCGCTCAGAAGCCGATTGGCAAGCGGTCAAGGACGCTGCCGCGGCCATTGCCTCCGAAGTCCTGCAGCTGTTGCTCACACCATTGCCCGGAGGGGTCAGGGGAATGAATAGGATCATGCAACTGGCGGTGCTGGGCAGCATGACCTACAGCGTCAGCGTCAGCCTGAATGAAGCGGCCAAGGGCGATGCCAGCAACTTTGCCGCGACCCTGACCGATGTCGCCGACCTAGCAATCAGCGGACGCCTGATGAGAGTCGCGGGTAAAGCCCATCGACAGCGCATGCTCGAATACTTGCAGCGACTGGGCAACCCACGCAAGGTCACTCGCCCCGACGGCGTGGAGGAACTATGGAAGCCCGACACAGGCCCCTACGCCCATGACCGGCAATACCTGCTGGATGGCAAAAAACCCGATGCCCTGGGCGTGTTCACCGTGTACGGCCAGCAATACGTAAAGCTGCATCATGAAGGCCAGACCCAGGTAGCAGAAGTGACCCACGACCTGCACGCCATGCGCTACGTCCTCAAGAATGGTCGCAGCAGTTACAAACCACCGATTGTGTTTGATCCGGCATTTCAGGCCTGGACTTTCGACCTGCACAACGTCCACACCCTGTCGGATATCCAGTTGCTGCAACGGATGCTGCCCAACGGTTCCTCGATCATCGCCCAGGTCGACCTGGAACACATGCTGCGCAGTACCGCGACCAGCCGCAACACCCTGGATCGGATATGGCGCGGCGAGCCGGCGCCGTTGAACTTGATCGAAGGCGTACGGCGGCTGCAGGCTGACCAGGTGATCCAGCAGATCATCGAACGCTTTCCCGAAGCCGGGTACTTGCCGCCCTACGGTGACAGCGTGGTGCTGTGTCTACTGACCCAACTGCCGGACTGGCCCACCAGCCTCCAACTGAGCATCAGCGATCCACAACGGAACGTGATCGAAACCTTCGGCAGCCTCGAACCATCGACGCCCCTGACAATCATCCGCAACGAAGACAGCGGCTATCAGACCGAAGGGGACCGAGGCCACCCACCCTATAGGACTGAGCCTTTGTTGAGCCTGATCATCAGCCTGCAACCGGCCCACTCGCGACTAGGCCTGGCGGATCAGGCCAACGCCTCGCCCGAGCAGCGGATCATGAAGGTTCGCCAAGACGTGGCAACGCTGGCGCGCAGGGAGCGGATGGCGTTGTTCGCGGCGATCGTCAGCCACGCAGGGTATGAAAAAAGTGAACAACTGCCGCCGGCCAATGCCCGACGCTTCTTGCCCCTCAAGGCATCCTCGCCCTTGGTAGCTGTCACGCCACTGCTGAAAAAACTGCGCGACCTCAACCGCCCATTGTCACCGGCCCTGCTAGAGCGCCTGTTAGAGCTGCACCCATTGACACCGCGCCAGCAACAAGCCTATTTGCAGGAAGGTGTGTTGCCCACCACGTTTCATGAACTGCTGGACAGCCACCGTACCGCCCTGCGTATCGACGCCGCGATAGACGGGCTGTATCACCCGCGCCAGTACAACAATGACGCCGACCTGTGGGCCAGGGAGTTCGCTTCGGCCTTGGTGCGCCACCGTCTCAAACGTGACTTTGTAATTACCGAGGTGCACGCCGGGACCATCGCCAAACCCTATCACTCCAGCGGTCCCGAAGACCTTACCGTAGAGCTGCGACACTACGGCGACGGCGTCTATGAAGCCTACGACATGCGCAACGCCGGTACGATTGCAGTGTCCCCTGACGTCGACAGTTTCTACCTGGCCATCGGTTCGGTGTTGCAGCCCCATGAGCGTCAGGCCCTAGGCATGCACAGCACCACCGATGCCCTGGGCCTGCGCAACACCCTGGGTGACTACATGAGTAGCCAACGCAGCCCCGATGGGCTTGTCAGCCTGGTCAACGGGTCGCTGGTGCAGTACGAACATACCGTGCCCTTGCCAGCCGCCTCGCAACCCGATGCCCAAGGCATTTTCCCTCTTGAAGGCGGTCACTACCTGCCGCTGTTCGGCTCCTTGTACCGGATCGTCTATGACAAGCGGATCTTCAAATGGCGACTCAAACACCCACAAAAGATCGGCGTCGACACACCAACCCTGGAGCACAATGCTAACGGCGCCTGGCGCCTGTCCAGCGAGAACCCGATGGGCTGGGACGACCATAGCCTGCTCTATCGGCTGGGAGGCGATCACTCTGCGTTCACCCAAGACATGTCCAGGAACATCCTCGCCCTGACCGATACGCCTGCCCACGTGCTACGCCAGGTGCACCGCAGCGGCCGGATGGCGCCGCCACTGCTGGTCGATACCTGCAAACGCTTTCGGATCGACCATGAAATCAACCAGTTCATCGAGGCGCTCTACGAAACACCTACTGCGGCCATCGCTCGACCAGACTTGCAGTTACTGGTCCTCTCCAGCCTGCCGGAATGGCCCGACAGCCACGTATTGCAGATTGTCGATAGCGAAAACCGCGTCACCCATCAATACCCGGAACGTAGTCGTCCCAACAACCTGCCGGTGAAGATCACCGAATCAGATTTTCAAAACGCCAGGCTGCTGGAAAAAATCATCACCCACGATGACGTTACCCTGGCCTTGCTCGGCGAACTACCGGCGACTCAAGAGCAGCGCTTGTTCCAGCTGATCACCCGGATCGTCGACTACACCCTCCGGGAAAAGACACAGATCCTGCACTCGTTGTACCGGCGCAGCGAGTCCGGGGGCAGCGAGCCGGTGCGACAGTTCAAGGCCAAGCACCCCAACCTGCCCAGCAGCACGATCACGGCAATTCTCGGCCACGCCTCGCCACGTGAACTCAAACAACTGCATGAAAAAGACCAGTTGAGCCTGCGTCTTACGGAACAGGCACGCCTGAGTAGCCACGACCTGCGCTTGAACCGCGCCTACGAAGGCCTGTATATGGACGCCTGCGCCAATGCCGACAGCGACCGGATCACCCTGCACCTGCTCAGGCTTCTGCCTGCCTGGCCGATGAACCTGCGTATCGATATCCGCGAAAGGGACAACGAGGGGCGCCTGCTCAAAACGGCAGGCCACCTGGTCGGTTCGTCACGCAAGACCGTGGCCCAGACCAACCGCGGTTATCAGGCCTACGATGCGCAAGGCAACCCTTTGGGCCAGCCTTCAAATGGCTTGCTGCGAGTGATCCTCAGCACCTTGTCCGCCAGCGAGCAAACCCTCCTTGGGGTTACCGATGAAGCCGGAATCACCGAACTGCGCCACCAGCTCGCCGAAATCGCCCTCGCCCGCCGTGTGGAGATCAAGGGCCTGCTGGATATCCCGCACCTGCAACCCTGGATGCAACCGGCAATGGGCCTGGACCGTTCGTTCCTGGTGTACCCGCTCTGGCCACGCTTCTGGCCGTTCAGCGGGACTCGGCCGCCGGACCTGGTGGCCAAGGTCCAGGAGATTTATCCGCGCTTGAGCCGTGACGAGGCGCAGCGATTGATCCAGTCACTGAACCTCAGCGAGCCGGCCGCACTGATCGAACTTGAACGTCGCAAGGCCGAGTATCAAGCCCTGGATCTGGAGTTATTGCGCTGGAGCGAAACCCTGTCGGATGAAGACAACAGTGTCGACGACCCCATTGGGCAGCGCCAAGGCCGGCGCCGCTACATAGCCGACCAATTGCGCCAGGCGTGGCGCCGGGAACACAGGATAGTTTATATCGCCGGGCTGTTCGACGTGTACTCCCTGGAGTTGCAACTGGACGATGCTGGCTTGCCACCCGCCTCCTTTATCACAGGGTCCAGCGGTTTCAGCCATATTGAACACCTGAGAATTCTCGGCAATACATTCCCCTCTTCGGGAGCTGAATTCCTCGCCAAATTCACCCACCTCAAAGTGTTGCATCTCGATTGTCGGCTGACCGAACTGCCCAGCGCGATCACTGACATGACCACGCTCACCCACCTGAGCCTGAACGACAACGATATACGTTTGACCGAAGAGGCGGTGCAACGCCTGGCAACCCTGGTCAACTTGCAAAACCTGGACCTGAGCGACAATCCGGATCTGACGCTCGCACCGGATGTCAGCCAGATGATACACATGCGCACTCTGCGTCTGGCCAACACCGGTATCACCCAATGGCCCGCGGGTGCCAGCGCACTGCCCAGACTTCAGGAACTGCACCTGCAGGAAAACCAAATTTCCACGATCCCCGAGGAAGTCTTCACCAACCCCTGGCTGCAAACCGCCAATCGCAACACCTTCCTCCATGAAAACCCGCTATCGGCGACAACCCTGGCAAGCATCGAAGCGTACCGCATCGAGACCGGCATTCGCCTCGGTGGTCAACAGCGCACGGCCCAGCATGCTGCGGTGTCCCCTAACGACTTCAACAATTGGCTGATGGGGGTCACCGCTCAAGATGTAACGGCACACCAACAACTGTGGGAGCAGCTAAAGGCGAACGAGACAGCCAGGGCCGATGATGTGTTCCGAGTCCTGCGAGACCTGAAAAACACCCTCGCTTACAGGCACAGCGATACATCGAGGACGGCTCTGACCAAGCGGGTCTGGACCTTATTGAACGCCATGGGCGAGTCAACGCAGTTGCGCGATACGGTCTGCCTCAACACCTACGGCTCAGGCAACTGCGGCGACAGCGTGCTACTGGCCTTTACCAACATGGAACTGCATCACCGTATCCATGAGGCCAAATTGCAGCACAGAAGTTACTTGGCCGACAGAACTTTGCTGGCATTGGCCAAGAGTTGCTTCTACCTCAATCAGCTGGATCACTTTGCCGATCAGTTCGTTCTGGAACGCGAACGGGCGAACCTGGCAGTCGATCCGGCCGAGGTGACGGTGTACCTGCGGGAAAAACTGGCCCTTGAGTTCAACCTGCCGTTTTACCCACTGGAGCTGCTGTACACCGTTGATGATTATGTCACCGACGAAGTGATCAACACGGCACGCACCACCCTGCGCAGGCTGGGTGACTCACCCGCATTGCAGGAGGCGATCTTGACGACCGAGTTCTGGATCGAGTATTTGACAAAAAGTGAGCCGGAGCCTTTTCTCACCGTCAAGGACACCATCAGCTACAAAGTCAGCGTGCTCGATCAGCAAATACCGGACAAACACTCGGATGCGTACCTGGAGCGCCGCCAGTCACTGATCGAGGAGGAAAGAAGCGAGCATAACCGCCTGGTGCGGCAGCTGACAGAAGGGACACAGCTGACCCTGCAACACCTCTGAAGCACGGCCTGCCTGTCGCAGAGGGCAGGCAGGCCGTGTGTCAAGGGATCATGCCGAATGCGGCGAACCCTGGCTGGCCTGGGTCGGTTGCAGCTTGAACACGTAGAACAGCACCGTCAGGAACAGCAGGAACACCGGGCCGACATACAGCGCGATGCGAGTGTCCGGGAAGTACGCCATCAGGCCCACCACCAGTACCAGGAAGGCCAGGGCCAGGTAGGAACTGACCGGGTACAGCCACATACGGTACTTCAGGGCTTTCTGCTCGGCGGGGCTCAGGCTTTTGCGGAACTTGAGCTGGGCCAGCAGGATCATCACCCAGGTCCAGATCGCACCGAAGGTGGCGATGGACGTGACCCAGACAAACACCTTGTCCGGCACCAGATAGTTGAGCAATACGCCCAACAGCAAGGCGAAGATCGACAGCAGCAACGCCTTGCGCGGCACGCCGTTGCTGGAGGTGGTGCCGAAGGTTGCCGGGGCCTGGCCGTTCTGCGCCAGGCTGTAGAGCATGCGCCCGGTGCTGAAGATCCCGCCGTTGCAGGACGAGAGCGCGGCGGTGATCACCACAAAGTTGATGATGCCTGCCGCAGTCTTGATACCCAGGCGCTCGAAGGTCATCACAAAGGGGCTACCCTGGGTGCCGATTTCGTTCCACGGGTAGATCGACAAAATCACGAACAACGCACCGACGTAGAACAGCAGGATCCGCCAGAACACCGAGCCGATCGCATTGGGAATGGTCTTTTGCGGGTTCTTCGCTTCACCGGCGGTCAGGCCGATCATTTCCACACCCAGGTAGGCGAACATCACCATTTGCAGGGACATCAACACGCCCTGCACACCGTTGGGCAGGAAGCCACCATGGGCCCACAGGTTGGAAATCCCCAGCGCCACACCGTCATTGCCAAAGCCGAAGGCAATGATGCCGACACCGCCGATGACCATGGCAATGATGGTGACGATCTTGATCAGGGCAAACCAGAACTCGAACTCACCGAACGCCTTGACCGCGATCAGGTTGATGGTGCCCATGCTGACCAGCGCCGCCAGGGCCCAGATCCAGCGTGGCGTATCGGGAAACCAGACGCCCATGTACACCGCCACGGCGGTGATTTCCGCGACACAGGTCACCAGCCACAGGAACCAGTAGTTCCAGCCGGTGAGAAAGCCCGCCAACGGGCCGAGGTAATCCTGGGCATAGCGGCTGAACGAGCCGGCGACGGGGTTATGCACCGCCATTTCGCCGAGGGCACGCATGATCACCAGGATCGCCAGACCGCCAATGATGTAGGAGAGCATGATCGCCGGGCCGGCCATTTCGATGGCCTTGGCCGAGCCGAGGAACAGGCCGACGCCGATACAGGCGCCGAGCGCCATCAAGCGAATATGCCGTTCACCCAGTTCACGTTTGAGCGGGCCGCCGGAAGCGGTCTCGCCATGGGGCAGGTGGTTGCCAGCTGGCATAGGGATACAACCTCATTTTGTTATTGGATTGAACCACCGAGCGTTCAGTGGCACGGCCGGTCGCCATGACACCGTCCTGCCGGGCTCACCTTGTGGGTAAACCCGTCTGGCCGCGCAAATCGGCCAACTCAGGGGGCGTGCAGTATAAAAAGCCAGAAGCAGGGCTTTTCACTCTATAAACAACAATATTCAGCGAGTTTTCTCGGCAAATGCCGCTTCTGCGGAGGGGCATCACCTGAATAATGTAGGCATCGTCTTACGCAAACGGCGGCGAGTATTGCACAGCAATGGTGCATCGTCATGCCCCTACCCTGGTCGTATTTACCCAGGCGAAGCGCTCTAGCCCGCAGGTCAGTCGCGCTCAGTCGCCGCCCGTCCACTGTGCGCAGCATTACCGCCAGGGACTTGCGACAAATTCCTTGTCCGCCTCAAACAGCGTCTACGCTTCACTCAAGTCCGATCAATCTGCGTGAATGGATCAATCGACTATGGGCGCTTTATGGCAAACCGATTCGACCAAGGCTGCGGGCCCCGCCGACAACCTGGATGAACAGCCATTGCCACAAGCACCCAGCAAGCGGCGGTATGGGTGGCGAATGATCTGGCTCCTGCTGGTGATCGGGCTGATCGCCGCAGGTTTTGCCGCCAATCGGGAAATGCGCACCTCTTACTGGCAAGCCCGGGAGTTGAGTCGACTCGCCAAGACCTTGAGCTACCAGGTACAGCCGGGCGCCAGCGATGCCATCGTCTATCCGGGTGACGGCCCGTTTGACAAGCGCCTGGGCTACAGCGCCCTGGGTGAGTTCCTGCCGCGCCTGATCAAGCGTGGCTACCTGATCCAGCAGCAGGCGCGCTTTTCCAGCGCATTGCTCGATTACAGCCAGCACGGCCTGTTCATCCCCTACCCCGAGAAGATCCAGGCCGGCCTGTCGATCAGCGATTGCCGGGCCGCACCGCTGTACCGCTTCACTTACCCGCAGCAGGCGTACCAGCACTTCACCGATATTCCACCGGTAATCGTCAACAGCCTGCTGTTCATCGAAAACCGCGACCTGCTCGACCCCGCCCAGCCCCAGGCCAACCCGGCGGTGGACTGGCCACGCTTTGCCAAGGCGGTCTGGTCGCAAGTTGCCCGCCTGCTGCACTTGCCAGGGCAGACCGCCGGCGGCAGCACCCTGGCCACACAACTGGAGAAGTACCGCCACTCACCCGACGGGCTGACCCTGAGCGGTGGCGAGAAAATCCGCCAGATGATTTCTGCCAGCGTACGCGCCTATCAGGACGGGCCAGACAACCTGCAGGCGCGCCAGGACATCGTGCGCGACTACCTCAACAGCGTGCCGCTGTCTGCCGTGCCCGGCCACGGTGAAGTGCATGGCATGGCCGAGGGCTTGCGGGTCTGGTATGGCGCCGATTTCAAGCAGACCAATGCCCTGCTCGCGGGTAACGATCCGCACAGTCTCGGGCAAAAAGGCCTGGCCCTGCGAGAGGTGTTGTCGCTAATGATTGCCCAGCGCCGACCGTCCTACTACCTCGCCAAAGGCCACGCAGACCTGGCGAACCTGACCGACAGTCATATCCGCCTGCTGACGCAGAACGGGGTGATCGACCCGGCATTGTCCAGAGCCGCGCTCGCCAGCCAGGTCAGCTACCGGGACTGGCAGCAACAGCCAACGATCCAAGCCATTGAAACCAACAAAGGCATCAGCGTCGCCCGCAGCCGCCTGGCGTCCCTGCTCAATCGGCCGCTGTACGAGTTGGACCGTCTGGATCTGTCCGCCAGCAGCACCCTGCAAAACGACCTGCAAACCCAGGCCACGGGCTATCTCAAGCACCTGGCAGACCCCGCGTTCGCCGGCCAGCTCGGCTTGCTCGGCCCACGCCTGCTGACCCCCGCCAGCACCGCCCAGGTGCGCTACAGCTTCACCCTCTATGAGATGACCCCCGACGGCGCACGCGTGCGGGTCCAGACCGACAACACCGACCAGCCGTTCGACATCAATGAAGGCAGCAAGCTGGAACTGGGCTCCACCGCCAAACTGCGAGTGCTGACTACCTACCTGCAGATGATCAGCGAGCTGCACGACCGCTACGCTGGCCAGACTCCCGCCACACTGAAGAAAGTCGAGGTCGACGATCAGGACCGGTTGACCCGCTGGGCCGTGGATTACCTGGCGCAAAACAGCGACCAAAGCTTGCCAAAAATGCTCGACGCCGCCCTCAACCGGCAGTACTCGGCCAGCCCCGGCGAAAGTTTTTTCACCGGAGGAGGTGTGCATCACTTCCACAACTTTCGCAACGAAGACAACGGCCGCAGCCCGACCTTGCGCGACGCCCTGCGCGAATCGATCAACCTACCGTTCATTCGCCTGATGCGCGATCTGGTGCGCTACAGCACCTACCACGGCGCCAACAACAGTGCCGAGTTGCTCAAGGACGACAACGACCCACGCCGCCAGGAATACCTGGCCCAATTCGCTGACCGCGAGGGCACTACCTTTCTGCTGCGTTTCTGGAAAAAATACCGCAACAAGGACACCCAGGCCCGACTCGACACCTTCCTCGACAGTATGCACCCCACCGCCATCCGCCTGGCCGCCGTGCACCGCTACCTGCTGCCCCAGGCCAGCCAACAGAGTTTCAACAGTTTCGTACGTGCCCATTTGATCCACACCAAGGCCCCGGAAAAGCTCACCGATGAGCGTCTGGAAAAGCTCTATCAAAACTATGGCCCCGGTGCCTATGACCTACCGGACCAAGGCTACATCGCCAAGGTCCACCCCCTGGACTTGTGGCTGCTCGGTTACCTGCTGAACAAGCCCGACGCCACCTTCACCCAGGCCGTCACGGCCAGCGAGCATGAGCGCCAGGAAGTCTATGGCTGGCTGTTCAAGAGCCGGCACAAGAGCGCCCGGGACAGCCGTATCCGCACCATGCTGGAGATCGAGGCGTTCCTGGATATTCATCAACGCTGGCAAGCCGTCGGCTACCCCTTCGACCACCTGGTGCCGTCCCTGGCCACCGCGATTGGCAGTTCGGGCGACAAGCCCGCAGCCCTTGCGGAACTGGTGGGTACGATCCTCAATGACGGCGTGCGCCAACCGACACTGCGCATTGACAGCCTGCACTTTGCCGCCAACACGCCATATGAAACCCGCTTGATCACTGACCCGGACCGAGGCAAACGAGTGATGCCCAGCGAAGTCGCCAGTGCCTTGCGCGAGGCGTTGTCGCAAGTGGTGGATGTAGGAACGGCGAAAAGGGTTTCCGGCAGTTTCAAACTCATAGACGGCACGCCGCTAGCCATGGGCGGTAAAACCGGTACCGGGGATAACCGCATTGAAGCCATTGGTGCCGGTGGACGCATTCTCAGTTCCAAGTCGATCAACCGCACTGCCACGTTTGTCTTCTACATCGGTGAACATCACTTCGGCACCCTGACCGCCTTCGTACCCGGAGCCTCGGCCCAAGGCTTCAAGTTCACCTCAGCCTTGCCAGTACAAGTACTCAAGGGCATGGCCCCGATTTTGATGCCTTACCTACAACCCGGCGCCCGGAGCTTGTGCCTGCCATCGACAGCCGGCGGGTAATTGCAACCAAGTTTTTCCGCATGTTCCTGAGCCAATACCCTGCCCGCCAAAGCATTCGCAGCAGGGCGTTACTTGTCTACTTTTCAGTCCTGAATTGCTCATCCACCCCCCCTGTTCCGAGCAACTTTCCTACGGCACTTTCCAAACCTGAGGGTCCTTGATATGACAGGCGACGATCTAATAACGCTGCCTACTGCCATTCAGCACATGACCTCTCTCAGAGAGCTGAACCTGGCCAACAATCCGTTGGGCATCGTGCCGGATGTCAGCAAGATGCCCGATTTAGCACTACTCCTGTTAAGCGATACCGGTATCAGCGAATGGCCTGCCGGCTTGTTTGCACAACCACGCAACGAGGCTTTCATCCTGGAGTTGCGCGGCAATCCCATTACCACGGTCCCCATTGTTGCCAGCAACTCCGAATCGGCCATCGTTATCGCCCTGACCCGACCGACGAGGCACTCTATGAACAGAACAGCGCAGTGATGAGATCACAAGTGCAGAGCATGCTGTCGTCCATGCACGCCGACCGCGACCTGCGGCAAGCACTGTTTCGGATGTCCAGTTTCCCAGGGTTGTGCCCCGATGCGGGCATGCAAATATTCAACGGTATGGGTATCGAAGTTGAGGCAAGCCAGGCCAGGCTCTTCAGCCGAACACCCGCTGAACGTGAAGAGAGACTGATCAAACTGGCCAAGGGGGCGGCCAACCTCAAACTGCTGAACCACGTTGCGCGCGCCGACATCGCTCACCGTCTCAAGCCTGTCGAGCAAGGCGGGCTAGGCCTGCGACTGACCTCAGACGTGATCAACGGCGAGCCCGGCACCGTTGACGAAGTAGAAGTTCACCTGGCCTATCAGACGCGCCTGGCCCGCAGGCTCGGTTTGCCCTGGGTCAGCAGACTACGAGGCCAACGAAAACAGCATCGATGAACAGTTTTCCTTCCTCGATCAACTGCAAAGCGAACAGCAAGCGTTGACCCAACCCTCGGACCTGACCGAGGCGCAAAAAGTTGAAAAACGCGAACAACTGAAACTCATGATCGAGCAGTTACAAATCGAAGACCGCGTAGTGCCTGACGAGCCGATACCCGATGAGCTCTACAACCAACTGCTCAATGACCTGGGTCAGCGACGCCAGGAATGGTTACGGGAACAGACCCGCCTGTCGCTGGGACGGATCGACGAGTAAGAACACCGGGGCATGTCTTAATACCTGGCCTGTAGGAGCGAGCTTGCTCACGAAGGTCGTGAACGATAACGCGTATTGGCTGGATAAACGCGGTGCTCTTGAGCTTTTCATAACTGGGAGTTACGCACTTTCAGGAGGTGGTGACAGGTAATAGTAAATCTGCGCAGCCTCCAGGAATTAGTTATATATATTTCACATCCAAATAACGAACAACCCGAACACTTAATACTTGAAAAACCCTTAAAATTTTGAACTTTTATTCTCAACCACAAAGGATACGCTAACAGCTATACCCTTCTAATGAGTTTAACTTAATGCCCAAACTTCCAACTCCATTCCGGACGCCTGAGACGCTCTACAAAGGACCGCATTATGATCTAATCAAACAAGAGCTCCCAGACTGGCTATCCACAACTTCTCTGGCGAAAATCACTCAATTAAACACTGCAGTCCTTTCTCGGCCGGCTTGGTACACCAGCGCCACACCCGACCAGCATCAGGCCCTCAAGACTGCCAATGTCGAGGGCTGGCGTGCGCAAAACACCGTAGACCAGCAACTGAGTAACGTGCAGGACGTGTATGCCTTTGCCGAACCGCTGTTGAAAAAGGCCATCCTGGAAAAGTACCAACTCGACCTGGACGTCAAGACAACCTTCCTGAACCTGTATATCCCCAAAAAACTGCCCTGGTATGCCCTTAACATTTCCCAGGGTGTGACTTCCCGAAAAGTGTCCCTGTTGGACGCGGCGCTGCATAATTTTGCCGATAGCGAAACGTTTGAAGACAACTCCTGCTACATCAGCCAGCCTGACTATCGCGGTCACTTCACCATCAAACCGTTAACCGACGCGATGCCCATCGACCAGTTCAAAGCGCTGTGTCGTGAACTGGACCTCGGCGCCCTGTACCAACAACACTTGAATACCCACCTGCTGCCGACGGACCTCGCTGCCCGCGCCGGCTTGAAGAACCAGGTCATCACCAGCCAGAAAGCCGCGCTCAGGGTCGCAGCGCTACTGGCCTGCCTGAAAACCGATGCACAACAGGTGCCGGACCTGGGGATAGCCGCCTACCATGTGTTGATGCGTGCATTACGCGGTGAGCGAGGCGTCATGCAGTTCTACCAACTGAGCATTCTGGAGACGGCACTGAGCAGTATTCTGCTGATTGCCGCAGACCCGGATCGGGCCTCCAGCGAATCGAAAGTGATCGCCTACATACCCCATGACCCTGAGAGTCCCGTCAAGGAGTACAACTCGATCCCCGACTTCATGCGCGACCTGACCCGCAAACTGCAAGCCAACGCGCCCATCCCTTCTCGTCAACAACAGACTTACCAACAGTTCTTCAGCCAGTTTGTCGATCATGCCCAACGCGGGCATTTCTTTGCCGAGCTGGATCAACGGCTGTGCACGCTTCAAGGGGGGCAGAAAGTCCCGCAGGACGACCCCAGGCTGCGGTCTTCGTCGCGCAAAATCGAGGGTGACCTGTGGGAATACCTCTACCAGCAATCCTTCAACAAGATCCTTAACGATGGACGCAGCATCGCCATCTCCACGGCCGATACCGACAGCGCACAACGTTGGGCCTGGTGGGATAACTTTACAAAAATCCTCTCGGATATTTTCAACGCAGCCCTGATGGTCGTCACCCCGTTCGTGCCGGGCCTGGGCGAATTGATGCTGGTCTACACCGCCCTCCAGCTGGCCAACGACGTGCTCGAAGGGATTGTCGACCTGGCGGAGGGACAGGTCATAGAAGGCGCTGAGCACTTCATCGGTGTGGCTAGCGATCTGATCCAATTTGCAATCTTCGCCGCAGGTGGGGAAATTGTGAGCGTCTTCAAACGCTCCGCCTTCGTCGATGGCTTGCGGGCAGTCAAGGTGGGTGATCAACAACGGTTGTGGAACCCTGACCTTGCGCCTTATGCCAAGAAAGACCTGCAGTTGCCGAGCGACTCGCGCCCCGATGAATTGGGCCTGCATTCGCACCAGGAGCAAAAAATCCTGCCCCTGGATGACCAGCACTACGTCGTCGAGCACGAAGAGGCCTCCAATACTTACCGGGTCAAACACCCCACCCGTCCCGAGGCCTATTCACCCACGCTCGACCATAACGGCAGTGGCGCCTGGACCCACGAAGGGGAAAACCCGAACACCTGGGACAGTGAGACCTTACGCAACCGCCTGGGGCCCGTAGTAAAGGAGCTCTCCCCCGCTCAACTCGAACAAGCCTGTGAGACCAGCGGCACTCACGACGGCGCCTTGCGCATGATGTACGCCAACCGTGATACCCCACCGCCCCTGCTGGCCGACAGCCTCAAGCGCATGAAGCTACGCGGGGAACTCGAACGCATGCCGGAGAAAATCCGCACCGGGGCCACGACTGACCTGCCAACCAACTGGTCGGCGCAAACCACCAGTGAACGTGCGGGCTGGCCGTCGAACAAAGCCATCGAGGTATTTATAAGTGACGCCTTGGCGGGCGATGCCATGCCATACGGGGCCCGGGACGCCACGGATGCCAACACCCTCAAGATCAGTCACCGGGACGTGGAAGCGGGCAAGTTGCCCGAGCAACTCATCACCTTTTTGAGTGAAACAGAGCTAGGAACCCTGCTGTCCACTCCCGTACCTGAAACGCCGGCCGGGCGAATCCAGGCCCTGCGCGATATGCTGGCCGAGACACTGATGCAGGAAAAAACTGCCGTATTCAGCCACCTCTACAGCACCCGAGAGGTGATCGACACGCCTCATGGCCGGCTGATTCAACAGCAGTTCCCGCAACTGCCCAAAGACCTGGTGGCGGCACTGCTGCTACGCACTTCGCCGCAAGAACTGGCGGTCATGAACAGCGAACAACGAATCCCCCTGCGCCTGAAAAACCTGGCCCGGGAACTGGCCAACGAAGTACGCGCAAGCCACGCGGCTGAAGGGTTCTACAACGACGCTTTGCTGACAGCGGACACCGAGCGCATGGCGCTCAATATCGTGCGCTTGCACACCGATGCCCTGGGCGACTTGAACATTGCCATTCATGAGCAATCCCCCAACGGCGCTTTGCGTTGCCAAGTGGGCCCCGCAGACGCCGGCACGAAAAAGATACTCGTGTACAAGAGCCCCGGGCGCTACCAGATCTACGATGCCACGCCCTCTGCATCGCAGGTGCAATACAGCTTCTACGAGGCGGTGTTGCGTGCTGTCCCAGCAGACACGCTCGACTACCTGCCCGGCCAGGGAGGCATATTCAAGGCATGGCTCATCGAGCAAATTGAACCATTGGCCGAACGCCGCAAGGTGCTGGAGGAACCCTCTGGCCGCCAGGCCGATGACCGCACGACGCAACGCTTGCTGCAAAAACCCATGCTCGGGGCCTTCCGTCGCTGGCTGCGGGCAACCCCTGCGCAACCACCGACACTCAGAGAGACATTGACCAAACTGTGCCCTCGCTTGAGCGAAGAACAGGTACAGAACGTGACACCGTACCTGAACACACCGGAGGGGGAACAGTTGCTGAAAACGCTGGAAACCGACCGAGCGACGCTAGACGAAGACCTGGAAAACTTTCGGAAAAAAAAATCCTCCTTCAGCAGGGAAGACTCCGACATGGTGCAACATGAAAAGCGCACTCGAAACCAACTCATCAATGAATTGAAAACCTGCTGGGAAGACGGTGCCTACCAGCGCATGCGCCCACCGGAGCCCAGACCTCGCGGTACCCTGCTGGATCTGAGCGGAATGATCCTGGGCCATTTCATACTGCGACTGGAACCGCTACGAGCTGACTTCAGTCATGTCACCCGACTGAACCTGAACGGCACAGGGCTAAGTAATGTAGACCTGGGGGTTCTCGACAACTTCCCCAACCTGCGAGCCCTGGACCTATCAAACAATGAACTGGACAGCGTGCCATTACCCTTGAAGGACATGAAAAACCTGACCGCACTGAACCTGAGCGAGAACCCGATCAGTTGGCTCGCCTATGACTATAAAATACTTAAACACCTTCCTCACCTTCGCACATTAAGCCTGGAGGGCAACAGGCGCCTGGTCGTCCCACCGGATATCCGCCACATGCCTGACCTGCGCCAACTGGTACTGCGCAGAACCGGCATTACCCAATGGCCAGCAGGCCTGGACAGCCCAAGACGCTCCATCCCGGAACTGGACCTGAGCAACACCCAGGTCAAGACCGTTCCCGAGTTCGATCATGACTCTGTGGCAGCCCAAATAGTGGCCAACAGTTGGGTGGATCGCACACGGCTTGGGCGCCTGGACGAAGACCGGTTTGTCAGCTATCGCCGCGCCCTCGGTATCGACCCTTACCGCACCGCACCACGAGGAGGCCGGGCCGACAGAGAATACTGGATGCCCGGCCCGACAGAAGCAGATAACCTCTTCGCATCCATGGTTTGGGATGACGTCGAAAAGGAGCACGGCTCCCAAGGTTTCTTCGATGTCCTCAAACTGTTGCGACCGCCTGAGGGGTTCCAGACGGATATCGATGAGCAGTTGTTTCAACAGGGCCGGGGTGACCTCTTCCTTCGCGTCTGGCAATTACTGTTTGCTGTAGATAAGAGCCCACAGTTTCGCGAGCGGATATTCAGCTTGGCCAGTACCCCGGCCAACTGCGCCGACGCCGGCGCTCATATTTTCAACCGCATGGGCGTCGAAACCCTGCTGGAAAACATCCTCACAGATGACTCCCCGCAAGGCCTATCGACCCGCGAAAAGGACCTGGTAACGCTGGCCAAGCAGTCCTGGCGCCTGGAGCGGGTCAACCAACTCGCCCACGAAGAAATCCAGCATCGTGTAGCCCCACAGAGCGAGGGTGGGCTGGGGCAGGACTTCGGCCTCGGTGAAAACACCGTTGACGACGTGCAGGTCTACCTCGCTTACCAGACCGGGCTCAAGACGCGCCTCGACCTGCCGTGGCTGTCCGAACATATGGTCTACCGCAACACGGCCCGGGTGACGCAGGCACATCTCGACAAGGCTGCGGCCAGCATCACCGAACTGGAGCAAGGCGACGGCCTGGTGAATGGCCTGCTGGAACAACCGTTCTGGAGCGACTACCTGCAAGACGCGCACCTGGAAGAGTTCAACACCCAGCGGGAGAAACGCAACAATGCCGGCAGTCAACTGGAGGACTTGCTGGATGCTCAAAAGGAATGGGCCAGCCCGCAAGTGACACCCGAACGTAAAGCTGAACTGCGCGAACAGCTCATCACACTGGCCGATGAACTGGTTATCCCGTACACCGTGGTGTTAGCCGAGCAGCCGTTATCGGACGCTACCGTGCGCAAGCTCTACGACGATATTCAGTATGACTACAACGAACTGGGTCGGAAATTGACACGCCAGGCCCTACAAAACGCAGGCCTGTAATACCGCCCGGAGACATATCGACCCCCACATTTGCCTTCGAATTCTCGCCACGCTGACGCTCAAAAGAGCCAATGCCGACGAGACCTCCTGTAGGAGCGAGCTTGCTCGCGAAGCACTCAAGGACAGCGTGTACATTCAGGAAGCACGCATAATCGTTGACGTTTTTCGCGAGCAAGCTCGCTCCTACAAAAAGCAAAAACTGCAGGCTTCATGTTGAGTGAGTGGGGCCGGCCTAGACCTCGGAGTCCCAGACCACGGTCACCACGCCCGAATAGGTACTGCCTGGCTGGTCGAGCATCCCGCGCATGTCATCGCTAAGCACTTCAAAGTGCAGGGTGCCGGGGCGGTCATTGACGTAGAACAGCGGCTGGAACAGCTCGGTGCCCGTGCCATCCAACCGCAGGGGGCGCTTGCGCACTGCCTGGTCGCCTTGACCGTCAATGCCGCCCGGCAGCGTCACGGCAACCTGCACCGGCACCTCATCACCGTTGCCGTTGCGCAAGCCACAGGTGTTGCCCATGACAATCGAGCACTCCAACTGCATCTTGAAACGTGAACTGGCGGCGATACGGAACGTCTGGTCGCGGTACAGTCGAGTCGGCGTACGTCCCCGGTCGAGCCAGGCTTGCCAGCCGCCGTCGGGGAGCAATTCGATGCGATTACCGCCGGGCGGAATATCGACCTTGAGGGCGTGTTCCACGCTCAGGGTGAAGTTGAAGGTAATGGCGTTTTTCGAGGGGACTATGACGTCGCCAAAATCATAATCAGCACCTGGCCCTATGCTATAGGTGATGCCACCCACGTACTGGCCGCTGGACATTCCCAATGGATTGGGGGTCCTGAGTTCGTAGGCGTACTCCATGGTGTTAAAGCTCATGAAGGCCAGGTCCTGCGACGGTTGGCGGCTACAAGGTCCTGCGTTTTCAGGGGTCAGCCAAAAATACGAGGCGAAGTTGACACCTGCCGCCAGATGCCCGGTGCTTTGACATGGGGTTGGAGCACTCGTCCATCGCGACTGCCAGGAAAAACCAGGCTGCGCCCAGGCAGACACACCAGGTGGCCTGGGCACAGTCCATAACGAGCCAATACCAGCGATTCGCAGTTGCACCGTCTCGGTTTCACCAGTGACCGTATGGGTCACCTGCAGGTCGCGCCAATCGGACGGCACCTTGACCATGAAGCCCTTTCGCTCATCCTCGTGATTGGCCATGATCCGAGCATTGGAATTCAATCTGAAGTCAGTGTCCCTGAGGCTGAAGATCCCCAATGCCTTGCACCGGGCCGGGATGTGCGCCGCACAGATCGAACTGATCGGCGTGGTGTTCTCGAATCTGTTCAACATCGGGTTACTGGCATCCGGCCTGAACCGTGCCGTGATCTCCTCAGCGGCCTGCGCCGACAAACTGAACAACAGCGCCGCGCCCATCGCCCCCATCTGTGTGATCAATGTACTGATGCGTTTCATCGTGAGTAGTCTCGTCATTGCACTTAACCGACGGTCTGAGTGCTGGAAGTGTTTTCAGCCAGGGTGTCCGGCGTGCAGCGCAGGTCACCGATCATCAGCACGTCGTTTTCGTTGGCCGCCGAGGTTTGAGCAAACTGCAGGCCTTTGCCCAATCCCTGGACCTGACACGCAAAAGAGCCCTGCTCACGGGGCCAAAAAATCAAACACAAGGTGCACCGTGCCGTAATACTCGCCGCCGTTATAACCACCCGGGGGCTCGATCGCCGAAATATCCAGCTCGGCCCGGGTGCCGACGCGCGCCACTTCGGCGTTGACCACCTCTGTCGCCTCCAGGGTCAAGGGAATTCGGTTGAACAACACCTGCAAATCAATGCGGCCCTGCCCGTTGTTGGACAGGTATGGGGTATCCCCCAATCGGGCAGCGACACCACCATGGAGGTTCTTCACATCGAAGTTCTTGCGCAAATGGCTGAGCTGGGACGTCACCAGGTTCCAGGCCAACTGTTGATCCTGGCCCATCCAGCCTGGCTCGGACGGCAGCACATAGGCCTCATGGACCGGAATGGTCACCGAGACATCAAAGGAGTGGCGCTCCTGGATCGCTCCGGCCTGCGTGCCCGACAACACCAAGGCCGCCAGTACACCGAATCTTGTCAGTTGCTTGAACATCATGATCACCCGTTATTTTCCCCGACCTTCATCGGCTTTTTGACCTGCCCTTCGACCAGCACAAAGCTGTAACGCCGATCCGGCTTTTTCTCGAACGTCAACTGACGCCCCGGAAGGATGTGGTGCTTGGTGGTGGGCACGCAGTCGGTCGCGTTGGTTACCGAACAGTCATAAAACTCGTCGAGCACCACCACACTGTTGCCGGCGTTACGCAGTTGATACTCACCGCTCGTTTCATTGATTTGGGTATCGAAACGGGTGTTCTTGGGGCGCACGAAAAACACCGTGCCGTAGCCCGCCATGACGTTGATCCCCGCAGCCAGATGGTCTTTATACTCGGCCCGTTCTTCGTCGGTGATACCGAAGTTGTCGTCTTTCTCCGGTACCACGGGGATGAAGCGCAGGCGGAAATAACGCTCGGTGTCCCGCGACCCCATGTACAACAGTCGGGTGCCCTGACGTCCGTTCACCGGCACGATCATTCGCGCAGGGCTGGCCATCAGCCCGTCGCGACTGGTGGTATTGCCCTTGCCATCGGTCATCGAGGCGACAGGCACTTCCCGGGTGGTGCCGTCTGCGTTGTAGATGATCTCCAGCACATTGACCTTGATGAACGCAGTGCTGGTACCACCATTGAACACACGCTTGAGGTAAGAACTGCGATCACCTTCCAGGTAGTCGTACACCACCCCGACATTGATCAACGGCCCGGCGTGGGCCGTCAGCGACATCAGGCACAACCCGATCCATAACACTGCATGCTTCATGTTTACTACGCCTCATTGGTTGAGTGCGGCGCGCCTGGGCGAAAGTACCCGGCCGCCGGTGTTGTGGGACTGGCCTAGACCTGTGAGTCCCAGACCACGGTCACCACGCCCGAATAGGTACTGCCTGGCTGGTTGAGCATCCCGCGCATGTCATCGCTAAGCACTTCAAAGTGCAGGGTGCCGGGGCGGTCATTGACGTAGAACAGCGGCTGGAACAGCTCGGTGCCCGTGCCATCCAACCGCAGGGGGCGCTTGCGCACTGCCTGGTCGCCTTGACCGTCAATGCCGCCGGGCAGCGTCACGGCAACCTGCACCGGCACCTCATCACCGTGGCCGTTGCGCAAGCCACAGGTGTTGCCCATGACAATCGAGCACTCCAACTGCATCTTGAACCGTGAACTGGCGGCGATACGAAAGGTCTGGTCGCGGTACAGCCGGGTCGGTGTACGCCCGCGATCGAGCCAGGCTTGCCAGCCGCCGTCGGGGAGCAATTCGATACGGTTGCCGCCGGGCGGAATATCGACCTTGAGGGCGTGTTCCACGCTCAGGGTGAAGTTGAACGTGATAGCGTTTTTCGAGGGGATCATGACGTCGCCAAAGTCGTAATCACCGCCCGGGCCCATGCTGTAGGTGATGCTGCCGAGGTACTGACCACTGGACATCCCCAGTGGATTGGGGGTCCTGAGTTCATAGGCATACTCCATGGTGCTAACTCTCATGGCAGCTATGTCTTGCGACGGTTGCCGACTGCAAGCCCCAGCGCCTTCAGGGGTCAGCCAAAAGAACGAAGCAGTCGCGGTACCGGCCGCCAGATGATTGGTACTTTGGCAAGGGCTCGGCGCGGTTTGCCAGCGACTCTGCCAGGACGTTCCCGGTTGCGCCCACCCCGATACACCCGGTGGTCGAGACATCGTCCAGAACCCACCAATACCGGCGATTCGCAGTTGCACCGTCTCGGTTTCTCCCGTGGCCGCATGGGTCACCTGCAGGTCGCGCCAATCGGACGGTACCTTGACCATAAAGCCTTGCCGCTCATTCTCATGGTTGGCCAGGATGGGGGCATTGGAACGCGTGGTGAATTCGTTGTCCCTGAGGCTGAAAATATTCAACGCTTTGCATCTGTTCGGGATGTGTGCCGCACAAATCGAACTGATGGGCGTAGTGTTCACAAATCGGTTCACCATCGGGTTACTGGAGTCCGGCCTGAATCGCGCGGTAATCTCATTGGCAGACCCCATGGCCGACACCCCGAATAACAGCGCCGCCCCCAGCGGTGTGACCAATGTACTGATGCGTTTCATCGTGAGTAGTCTCGTCATTGCACTTAACCGGCGCTCTGTGTGCTGGAAGTGTTTTCAGCCAGAGTATCCGGCGTGCAGCGCAGGTCACCGATCATCAGCACGTCGTTTTCGTTGGCGGTCGAGGCCGGGTCCAAGCGGAACTGGCAGAGCAACTGGTTCTGATACCGCACTTCCAGGGTCGGAGAACTGGCGCTCATTTCCATGGAGAAAAACCCGTCCACTTCGCTCACCCCACGGCTGGCGTGGTTGATCACGTGGTGTCCCTTGAGCGGCTGCCCCTGGGCATCGAGCAAGCGCCCGAGCACGCTGACGGTTTTCATCACGGTGATTTTCCGGTAGTCCACCCCGCCCTTGTTCAGGTGATAAGTGGTGCGCGCCGGCTGGATGTTCGCGGCCGGTGGGTGGTTGCCCTCAAAGTCGAAGTTGACGGTGCTGCTCTTGTAGGCCGACACCGGCACAAAATTGCGCCCCGGTCGCAGCAGCGCACCGCCGCCATTGAAGTCATCGGCACGCAGGGCAATGCTGTCCAGATCGGTTTCAACGTCGATGATCATGCCCGCGCCGTTGCTCTGGTACTGGCTGGTCAGCAGCATCTTGTCGGCGCCGGCAACGAAGGTGCTGTGCAGGTTCAAACCACCGGTGAAGTTGCCGTTGAACGAACTGCGCTGGACAAAACCGTCACCGCTGACAACGTCAGTGTCGAAACTGGCCATGCTCGACAAACCAGCGCCATAGGTGTCGGTGATCGCCGTGACCGAGACGCTTTGCAACAGGTGGTCGGTGAGGTCCTGCCGGTAGGTGACGGAGGCGTTGTTGTCGCGGCCGCCATCACGGGAGGTACGGGTGCCGATGCTGCCGGAAATCTGTCGGCCATCACTCCCCAAGGCCAGGCTCAAGCTGATATCGACGCCACGGTTGCGCTGATCATCGGTACCGGAGTTACCGGGACGATCGAACACCGAGAAACGCCAATTGGCATCGCTGCCCATCACGGTGTCGCGGCGGCTCCAGCCCAGGTCCAGCCCGGCGCCTTCGGCGTTGCCCTCACTGTGGGACAGTCGCAGGTTCCACGAGTTTTTCGCATCGACTCGATGGTTGACCGAGACCGCCGAGTTGCTGGTTTGGCCCACAAAGGTATTGCGCCGCAGGCGTGTTCCGTCGGGCAGGGTTTCGTAGGTGTCGCGGGTATCGAGCCAGCTGCGGTTATGGCTGAAGACCAGGTTGGTGGCGCCAAAGGTATAGAGCCCCTGCAGGTCCATCCCGGTGCCGTGCTCATTGGTCTGATAAACGTTGGTGTAGAGGCTGGTGTTGTTGGCAACCGTCCAGTCTACCGAACCGCCATATTGCAGTTGCTCGCGTACTTCGCGCGCCGACAGGCCGAGAATCACCCGTGGGTGCACCAGGTAGTTGACCGAAGCGCCGGCGGTCATGGCACCGGTGGCCTGTTCGTCCCAGTTGCTGAACAACTTGGTTTCACGCCCGGCGAATACGTTATAGCGCCAGCGGTCATCGACATTGCGCCAGTTGCTGGGTTTGTAGACCAGTTCCTGGGTGGTGCTGACGGTCAAGCCGTCTTCCACCAGGCGCACTTCCACTTCGTAGATACCGCCAGGCAGGGGGCGCGTGTCCAATGTCTGCAAACCGGCCGACACAGCCTGGGTATTAACCAGCAGGCCATTGCGATAAATCTCCACGGCGGCCTGGCGATTGGCGGTGACGTAGATCGGGTAAACACTGGCCTTGGCATTGTTGATGGCCAGGCTGTCAGAACTGCCGTACATGACGCCCAGGGCTGTGTCGGGGCTGGTGCCAAAGCTGCGTAACTGACGCATCAGGCCATCGGAGTTGGGGGTGAAATGGCCCAGGCGCAGAAACTGGCCTTCCAGTTCACGCTGGGTATACAGCTCGTGGATCGCATGGCGCAGTTGTTCTTCGTCACCACTCTGGCGAGCCAGTTGCAGGTTGAACACTTGGGTCCAGTTGCCCAGGCTGGCGCTGGCCTGCAAACCGTAACGGCCGCCCAGCTCTTCGTCCTGACCACCGTTGAGGTTGAGCTGGTTGTTGATGATCAAGCCACGGCTGCCGCCTTCGGGCTGTGGGTGGTAGCGCGGGGCATCGCTGGCGTGTTCGACGTTTTGGGTAATGATCGACAGCTGGGAGTTTTCAAGGTTGTAGTGCATGGATACCAGTTGCTGCGGGCAGGACTGGGTACAAGGGCCTAGGGCGATACCCTTTTCCAGCGCCGACTGCCAGGTATCGCGCGTCGCGGCGGGCACCTTGCTGTCACCTGGATCGGTAAACTCCAGCAGCGTCACACGCTCATCCTGCGACAAGACAATCAGCGCCTCACCCAACAGTTGCTGATCCAGTTCAACCCGTACCGCCAGCGGCACTTCGAAAAAATGATCACTGAACCCGGCAGGCAAACCCTGGGCTTGGGTCAGCAGGCTGGACGACGTCACGGCACCGGACGTCGGCGCGGCCAAGGCACTCGTACACACCAATAGCGCAAGCGCAATCGCGATGGGCATCATCGGGAACATGAAAGGAATACTCTGAGGGCCAAGAGACAAGATGAAAAACCAGGCCGGCCACTGGGGAAAATCAGCCGACCTGAACGCAAATGCCCGGACGCAAATGCCCCACGGGCACTCACACCATCAACGTGGTGTTGGCAGCACCGCGTCAAATACCAGCGCCACAGCTGAGGTGTACGCACCACGCTGGGTGGCCGTAGGCTTGGCAGCCGAAATGCGCAATTCCGCCCCGACGCCTGGGGTCGAATCAGCCTCGTTCACCACTTCGGTTGGCGTACCGGTCAGGGTGACGCCATGCAGGGTGGTGGTCAGTGGGATGTTTTGAGCTGCGTTACCGTTGAACAACACCGCCGGACCACCTTCGATGTAAGCGTGGACCGAGCCATTGGTGTTCTTCAGGTCGTAGATGGCGCTCAACGGTGCCAGTTCACCGCTCACCAGGTTGTAGCTCATGGTTTCATCCCGACCGAAGTTGGGATCGCGTGGCTGGGCGTGGAATACCGTGGTTGGGATAGTCGCCTTGATGTTGACGGTGTGGTTGGCCTCACCCGCTGCAAACGCCACAGAAGAGCTCAGGGCCATAACAGCCAGGGGAGCAGCAATCGCAAACTTCTTGAACATGGTCGATACCTGTTTCATGTTGGACATTGGATTGAACCACTGAAAGTTGACTTAACCTGTCAACTGACAATGAGAGTCGTTACCGCCCGCGAAGGGGCAGCACAACACCCGAGTAATAATCCACCAACTTAAAATTCAAGTATGCAATCCACTTCCCACGACTTCGTAGCCTATGAATAAAGGCATTGCAGGAAAAACATGGCACTTTGCCAAAACTTTAATATTATCCGTAAGACTTGGACTACACGAACAACACCACAACTTATTAGTTGAATATTCCGTAAGAACCATACCACAACTTTAATTAAGCCATCGAACACCGGAAGCAAAATTAGAGCACCTACTCCAATTAACGGCCATAAACCGAAATACCTAAAGTTGCATTACGTTATTTGTTAATCCGTCCATGGTTCTGCTGCTGACGACCGTTGGTCGGGCAAGCCTATTCAGGACTTAAGATATATCTTACGTTATGTCTAAATCACAGAGAGAGAGAGCATAACGATGAGAGACCCTCATTCCCACCGAGAACACGGTGATGGCCGCGATGGCTTCGAAAAACGCCCCGGCCGCGAACGTGGCGGCCGAGGCCCACGGGTCTTTGCCCCTGGCGACCTGAAGTTGCTGCTACCCGCGCTGATTGCCGAACAGCCGTGCCACGGCTACGACCTGATCCGCCAGATCGAAGGCCTGTTCGACGGTGCCTACAGCCCCAGTCCCGGGGTGATCTACCCCACCCTGACCTTTCTTGAAGAAAGCGAATTGATCACCGGCGATGCCGACGGTGGAAAAAAACGCTACACAATCACCGACGCCGGACGTCTGTTCTTAAGAGAGCAAGCCATTGCCCTGGACGGCGTACGCATGCGCATTGATGTGAGCAAACGCTCGCTGCGCGGCCATGACCGGCCACCCGAAATCCACGAGGCGGTGCACAACCTGCGCCATGCCTTGCAGTTGCACCACGGGCGCTGGAGCCCGGAGGAAATCACCCGCGTCGCGGCGCTGCTCAACAGTACCGCCCAAGCCATTGTGGATGGCCCGGCCGTCCAACCTGTACAGGGGAAAAACGTATGAGTACGCCCGTCATTCACCGTGTTACCCACGAGATCAAACGCCGGCGCCTGGAGGTGCTGCGCGTGGTCGACATCACCCCGCGTATGCGCCGCATCACCCTGGGTGGCGAGCAGTTGGCCGGGTTTGCCAGCCTGGGCAGCGACGACCATATCAAGCTGCTGTTCGCGCAGAATGCTGCCGAGCAAGCGGCCCTGGAAAGCCCAACCTTCAGCGTCAAGGGCGAGGGACCGCAACCGGCGATGCGTGACTACACCCCGCGCCGTATTGACTTGGGCAGCGGTGAGTTGGATATCGACTTCGTCCTGCACGGCGATGGCCCCGCCTCTACCTGGGCCGAACAGGCCAAGCCCGGCCAGCACCTGCACATTGCCGGCCCGCGCGGTTCGATGATCGTGCCGGATATCTTCGACAGCTACCTGCTGGTCGGTGACGAAACCGCCCTTCCGGCCATTGCCCGGCGCCTGGAAGAACTGCCGGCTGGGCGCAAGGTGCTGGCGGTGATCGAGATTGCCGATGAGCATGAACAGCAGGCACTCGACAGTGCGGCGGATGTAGAGGTGATCTGGGTAGTGCGGGGCCGGGATGATTTGCTTGGCGCCGTGCGTGAACTGCAGGTTCCACAAGGTTCGTTGTATGCCTGGGTCGCGACAGAAACCAAGTTGTCACGCCAGGTCCGGCGGGTGCTGCTCGATGAGCACACACTCAACGATGAGTTCGTCAAGGCCGTGGGTTACTGGCGTGCCGAAGGCAGCAGCGAAGAATAAGACCCTGTGGGAGCGGGCTTGCTCGCTCCCACAGTTTTACGCTGCCCGCTTCAGGATCTTGTCTAGCCCTACTAGCGCCAACGCCACACACACAAACCCCAACAATATCCCCCCGGCATTCATGAACACCTGTGGATAACCCAACGTCCCCACATCAATAAACGGGTATTGGTACTGCCCCAGCAGATGCCCGCGCAGCAGCACATAAACGAAGTACACCAGCGGGTAAATCACCCAGTAGCCGATGTGCTTGAGGCGCAAGGTGCCCTTGGGTACACAGAACCACCAGTAGCCCAGGAACAGCAGTGGCATCAGATCGTGAAGCAATTCGTCAGCGATAAACTGCCAGCCCTCGGGGCTCCACAAATGCCGCAGCAGCAAGCTGTACGCCAGGCCTACCACAACAATGCTCACCGCAATCCCACTGCTGACCGCTGGCCGCAGGAAAAACCGGCGCCCGGCCGAAGGGCGACTCACCAGTGCATAACTCAACACCACTGCCGCCAGGGTATTGGTCAGCACCGTGAAGAAGCTGAAGAAATTCACCAGGCCACCTAACAGGCTGGCATCGGCCATCCAGCGCGAATAGACAATCAGGTACTGCTGAATCGCCAGGCCTGCCCAACCGGCCAGCGCTGCCCCTGCAACATATGCCCTCATTCCAGTGGGCGTTTGGTGCGCATCAGCTTGACGTACAACCCTTCGACCTTCTCCCGCGCCCACGGCGTCTTGCGCAAGAACGTCAGGCTCGACTTGATGCTCGGGTCGTTCTTGAAGCAGCGGATGTCGATGCGCTCGGCAAGGCCTTCCCATTCGTAGTGCGCCACCAGCGCGGTGAGCACCTGCTCCAGGGTAACGCCGTGCAGTGGGTTGTTGTTCGTTGCGGTCATGCCAAGCCTTTGCCAAGAGTTGAAGAAGAAGCCGCGCACCTTAGCCGAGGTGTCGGGCCGGTGGAAGCATTGCCGTGATTGTAGCCCCACCCCGCCCCCTGTAGGAGCGAGCTTGCTCGCGAAAATCGTCAACGCTGAAGCGGTGAATCAGGATTAACGCGGTGTCCTGAAGTTTTTCGCGAGCAAGCTCGCTCCTACAGGATTTATGGAAAGTTCCACCTCTCGGCCAGAAAAGAGATGTTATATTGTAACTATAAATATCCAACTCTCTTGCTTTACCAAGGAACCTCCCGATGTCCCTCTCCCCTCTCTGGCGCCTGACCCCGCTGGCCGCTGCCCTGTTGATCGGCTCCCAGGCCCATGCCCTGGAACTGCAACCCCAAGTTATCACCGGCAACCCTTTGGGCAGCCAGCAACTGGCCTCGCCCACGACGGTGCTGGAAGGCGACGACCTGACCTTGCAACAAAAAGGCAGCCTCGGTGAGACCCTGAACAAACAGCCTGGCGTGTCGTCGTCGTACTTCGGCCCAGGCGCCAGCCGCCCGATCATCCGTGGCCAGGACGGCGACCGCATTCGTATCCTGCGCAATGGCGTGGGCGCGCTGGACGCCTCGTCGCTGTCCTATGACCATGCGGTGCCGCTGGACCCGGTCAACGTCGAGCGCATCGAGATCGTGCGTGGCCCGGCCGCCTTGCTGTATGGCGGCAGCGCCATCGGTGGCGTGGTCAACACCTTCGACAATCGCATCCCCACCGAAGCCATCGAAGGTATCCACGGTGCCGGTGAACTGCGCTACGGCGGCGCCGACACCACCCGCAGCAGCGCCGGCAAGCTGGAGGCCGGCAACGGCACCTTCGCCCTGCACCTGGATGCCAGCGCGCGGGAATTCAACGACCTGAAAATCCCAGGCTTTGCCCGCAGCCGCCATGCCCCGGAAAGCGAAAATGGTCCTGGTAAAAATGGCCGCCTGGGCAACAGCAACGGGCGCCAGGACAGCGGCGCGGTGGGCAGCTCCTACACGTGGGACGATGGTTACGCCGGGCTGTCCTACAGCAACTCCGACAGCAACTACGGCTCGCCCGCCGAACAGGACGTGCGCATCCGCATGCAGCAGGAGCACTACGCCTTCGCGTCCGAGATCCGTAACCTGCAAGGCCCGTTTACTTCGGTGAAACTCGATGCCGGCTACACCGATTACGAACACCGCGAAATCGAAGGCGGCGAAACCGGTACCACCTTCAAGAACAAAGGCTATGAAGCCCGTGTCGAAGCACGGCACCAACCTTTGGGGCCGTTCGACGGCATTGTCGGCGCGCAAGTCAGCCGCAGCGAATTCTCCGCATTGGGCGAAGAGGCCTTCGTCCCACAGACCGATACCCATGCTGGCGCGCTGTTTATCCTCGAAGAAATGCAGGCCACCGAACGCCTGAAACTCAGCCTGGGCGCACGCCTGGAACACACCACCGTCGACCCGGACGGCAAGGGCAACGAGCGTTTCGCCAAGGCCAACAGTTCCAGCAGTTTCACCGCCGGCAGCCTGTCGTCGGGCGCGGTGTATACGCTGACGCCCATCTGGTCGCTGGCCGCGACCCTGGGCTACACCGAGCGCGCACCGACCTTCTACGAGCTGTATGCCAACGGCGCCCATGTCGCCACCGGCACCTATGAAGTGGGCGATGCCAAGCTGTCGAAGGAAAAAGCGGTAGCCAGCGACCTGGCCCTGCGCTTTGACAATGGCACCCACAAGGGCAGCTTCGGCGTGTTCTACAGCCATTTTTCCAATTACATCGGCCTGCTGAACAGCGGCCGCACCTTGAATGACGAGGGCGAAGAAGACGCCGATGGCATCCCGGAGTACACCTACTCGGGCGTGCGCGCACGTTTCGTCGGCTTCGAAGCCCAGGACCGCTGGAAACTCGGCGAAGGCGCCTACGGCAAATTCGCCCTGGAACTGTCGGGCGACTACACCCGCGCCACCAACCTGGATACCGGCGAAGCCTTGCCGCGCATCGCCCCACTGCGCTTGAACAGCGGTTTGTTGTGGGAACTGGACCGCTGGCAGGCGCGCATTGATGTCGAGCACGCTGCCGGCCAGGGCCGTGTACCGCGCAACGAAAGCGGGACCGACGGCTACACCACCTTGGGCGCCAGCGCCGGTTATCGCTTCAACCTGGGTGGCAGCCAATGGCTGGCGTTCGTCAATGGCGAGAACCTGACCAACCAGACCGTGCGTTATGCCAGCTCGATCCTGCGCGATATTGCGCCAGCTCCGGGGCGCAGTGTGCAGGTGGGCTTGCGCACGACCTTCTAACAGACACTGACCTACAACCTGTGGGAGCTGGCTTGCCTGCTCCCACATTAGTTTTGCGGTGTCTGCACCGACTGTTACCAAATCCGAAAGAATCCATCTTGCGATTAGCGCTTTCTCTCCCCGAGCCAGCGCTTTATCCTTGTCTGCAACAACCTGAAACGTTTCACCTTTCAGCCAAACCTGACGAACGCCCACCCCCGGCTGCCGTTTGCGTACCCAAAACCAAAAACTATTAAGACCTGCCCTTGCCTATGCCTGCTTTCCCAACACTGCGCCTGTGCGCTGCACTGCTGCCTTTGTGCCTGATCACCTGCGCCCAGGCCGCGCCGGCCTTTGACCGTGAGTCCCCGTGGATGCTGGGTGATTTCGGCGGTTCCCGGACAGCGCTGTCCGAGCAAGGCTACGACTTCAAGATCGACTACACCGGCGAGATGGGCAGTAACCTGCACGGCGGCTCGAACCACGACCGTACTGCGCGCTACAGCGATCAATGGGCCTTCGGCAGCCACCTGGACCTGCAGAAGATTTTCGGCTGGCAGGATGCCGAGTTCCAACTGACGATCACCGAGCGCAGTGGCAACAACATCACTAACGATCGCATCAACGATCCGCGGGTCGGCGGCTTTACCTCGTCCCAGGAGGTCTGGGGCCGTGGCCAGACCTGGCGCCTGACGCAGATGTGGTACCAGCAGAAGTTCTTTGACCAGAAACTCGATATCAAGGCGGGGCGTTTTGGCGAAGGCGAAGACTTCAACAGCTTCCCCTGCGACTTCCAGAACCTGGCGTTCTGCGGCTCACAGGTGGGCAACTGGGTCGGTGGCATCTGGTACAACTGGCCGGTAAGCCAATGGGCGCTGCGGGTCAAATACCACCTGACGCCCGAGTTGTACGCGCAAATCGGCGCCTATGAGCAGAACCCGTCCAACCTCGATCGCGGCAATGGCTTCAAGCTCAGCGGCAGCGGTACCCAGGGCGCCCTGTTGCCGGTGGAGCTGGTATGGACGCCAAAGGTCCACGGCCTGCCGGGCGAATACCGTGCTGGGTATTACTACAGCAGCGCCAAGGCCAGCGATGTGTACAAGGACCGCAACGACCAACCCGCGGCCCTCAGTGGCGAGGCCTATCGCAGCGCCTCCAGCAAGCGCGGCATCTGGCTGGGCGTGCAGCAGCAAGTCAGCAGCCTGGCCAGCGACAACACCCGGGGCTTGAGCGTGTTCGCCAACGCGACGATGCACGATAAGAAAACCAACGCTGTGGATAACTATGTCCAGGCCGGTGTGGTCTACAAAGGCCCGTTCGATGCCCGCGCCAAGGACGATATCGGCTTTGCCGTAGCCCGCGTCCACGTCAACCCGGCGTACCGCAAGAACGCCCAGGCCAGCAACCAGGCCCGCGCGGTCTACGATTTTGACGACGCCGCCTACCTGCCGGTGCAAGACACCGAGTACAGCGCCGAACTCTATTACGGCGTGCACGTCAGCCACTGGCTGACGGTGCGCCCGAACCTGCAGTACATCCGTCATCCGGGGGCCGTCGCCCAGGTGGATGACGCGCTGGTCGGCGGGATCAAGCTGCAAGCGTCCTTCTAAATCTGAATAAACGCAATTAGCCCTGAACCAAGCCTGCGCGCAAACGTCATCTACAGTGAACAAGCGCGGGACTACCTTAAACGTCACGGAGAATCACACTATGAGCACTGATGGTGCTTCAAGTCCAAGCCGCCTGCTGCCCAGGCTGCTGGGGATCTTGCTGCTGATCATGGGCCTGGCCTTGTTGGCCGGGGGCATCAAGCTGAGCATGCTCGGCGGGTCGCTGTACTACCTGCTGGCCGGTATCGGCATCACCCTGACCGGCCTCCTGCTGCTGGCCACGCGCCGCGCGGCGCTGGGCTTGTACGCGGTGGTGCTGTTCGCCAGTACCGTGTGGGCCCTGTGGGAAGTCGGCCTGGACTGGTGGCAGTTGGTGCCGCGCCTGGCCCTGTTGTTCGGCCTGGGCATCGTCATGCTGCTGCCGTGGTTCCGCCGCCCCTTGCTGCGTGGCCAACCTGCCCCGCTGGGCACTGGCGCACTGAGCGTGGCCGTGGTCTTGGCCGGCGCCACAGCCGTGGCCAGCCAGTTCACCAACCCCGGTGAAATCAAGGGCCAACTGGACCGCGATGCGGTACCGGGCATGACCAATGCCGCCCCGGCCCAGGCCGATGGCGACTGGAACTCCTATGGCCGCTCGGCCTTCGGTGATCGTTACTCGCCCCTGGCGCAGATCACCCCTGAGAACGCGCACAAACTGGTGCCGGCCTGGACCTATCGCACCGGCGACCTGCCTGGCCCGGGCGACCCCGGTGAAACCACCGCGGAAAACACCCCGCTGAAAGTCAACGGCATGCTCTACGTGTGTACGCCGCACAGCCAGGTGATTGCCCTTGATCCGGACACCGGCAAGGAAATCTGGCGTTTCGACCCTAAGCTCTCGACGCAAAAAGCCGCGAACTTCAAGGGTTGGGCGCACATGACCTGTCGTGGCGTGACCTATCACGATGACGCCGCCTATGCCGCCACCGCGCAAAGCCCGGCCACTGACGCCGCTGCGCCGGCTGCCAACGCCTGCCCGCGCCGGATCTTCCTGCCGACCGCCGACACCCGCCTGATCGCCCTGAACGCCGACACCGGCAAGATGTGCGAAGACTTCGGCGACAAAGGCCAGATCGACCTGGGTGCCAATATCGGCGCCTTCGCCCCAGGTGGCTACTACTCCACCTCGCCGCCCGCCGTCACCCAGAACCTGGTGGTGATTGGTGGTCACGTCACCGATAACGTCTCCACCGACGAGCCAAGCGGCGTGATCCGTGCGTTCGACGTACACACCGGCAAACTGGTATGGAACTGGGACAGCGGCAACCCGGACGACACCACGCCGATTGCCGAGGGCAAGACCTACACCCGCAACTCGCCGAACATGTGGTCCATGTTCGCCGTCGATGAAAAACTCGGCATGCTCTACCTGCCGATGGGCAACCAGACCCCGGACCAGTTCGGTGGCTACCGCACGCCTGCCTCGGAGCTGCACGCTGCCGGCCTGACAGCGCTGGATATCGACACCGGTAAAGTGCGCTGGCACTACCAGTTCACCCACCATGACCTGTGGGACATGGACGTAGGCGGCCAGCCAAGCCTGATCGACATCAAGACCGCAGCCGGCGTGAAGCAAGCGGTGATGACTTCGACCAAGCAAGGCAGCATCTACGTGCTGGACCGTGCGACCGGCGAGCCTGTTGTGCCGATCAACGAAATCCCTGTGCCGCAAGGCGCGGTGGCCGGTGATCACACCTCGCCAACCCAGCCCAAGTCCGACCTCAACTTCATGCCACCGCCCCTCAAGGAACGTGACATGTGGGGTGTGACTCCGTTCGACCAACTGCTGTGCCGGATCGACTTCAAGTCCCTGCGCTACGACGGCCCGTTCACCCCGCCATCGCTGCAAGGCTCGATCGTCTACCCAGGCAACTTCGGCGTGTTCGACTGGGGCGGCATCTCGGTTGACCCGGTGCGCCAGATCGCGTTCGTCAACCCGAGCTACATGGCGTTCAAATCGACCATGATCCCGGCGGAAAAAATCGCCGCCATGGGCCCGCGCGTCAGCGAGACCGAAGGCGTGCAGCCGAACAAAGGCACCCCTTATGGTGTGGTCCTGGAAGCGATGCTCTCGCCCATGGGCCTGCCGTGCCAGGCTCCGGCCTGGGGTTATGTGGCCGCAGTGGACTTGACCAACAACCAGACCATCTGGATGCACAAGAACGGCACCGTGCGTGACAGCTCGCCGGTCCCCATCCCCCTGAGCATGGGCGTGCCAAGCCTGGGCGGGACCTTCACCACCGCCGGTGGCGTGTCCTTCCTCAGCGGGACCCTCGACCAGTACCTGCGTGCCTATGACGTGAAAAACGGCAAGCAATTGTGGGAAGGTCGCCTGCCTGCAGGCGCACAGACCACCCCGATGACCTACACCGGCAAGGACGGCAAGCAATACGTGCTGGTCGTGGCGGGCGGTCATGGTTCCCTGGGGACCAAGCAGGGTGACTATGTGATGGCGTTCAAGCTGGCCGACTAAGCCAGCCAGCAGTAAAAAAGCCCCGGACTCCCGGGGCTTTTTATTTGAAATACCGTCCAACTGTAGGAGCCGGCTTGCCGGCGATGGTCGTTAACGATGACGTTGGGTCTCTGACACCCTGCGGCGCTCTTACTGACGCCATCGCTGGCAAGCCAGCGCCTACAAGGGATGTAGCTCCGCAGGCCAGCGTGGTTTGACGGGGCGCCTGAGATCAAAAGCCAGATCAAAATCAAAAGCAGAGACAACAGTAAAATCAAAGTGCGCAGCTGCCATACCTGTGGGAGCGGGCTTGCCCGCGATGGCGCCTGTAAGAGCGCCGCAGGGTGTCAGTTACCCAACGTCATCGTTAACGACCATCGCGGGCAAGCCCGCTCCCACACAAGCCAGTCCCCACATGAAGTTGTGTTGAATCAGTCAGACCGTGCTGTGGGAGCGGCGCATCCACATTTCAAACGCCATGGCATTCAACGGCCGGCTGATCAGGTAGCCCTGGGCCGTGTCGCAATTCCACTGTTTGAGCAGCCTCAGGCTCGGCTCGAACTCCACCCCTTCGGCCACCACTTTGAGTCCCAGATTGTGGCTCATCTCGATGGTCGAACGCACGATCACGGCATCGCCGCTGGTGCTGTCGAGGTTGCGCACAAACGACTGGTCGATCTTCAGTTCCTGCACCGGCAGGCGCTGCAACTGGGCCAGGGATGAGTAGCCGGTGCCGAAGTCGTCCACCGACAGGCTGATGCCACACCCGCGCAGTTGTTCAAGGATGCGCAAGGCCTGTTCCGGGTTGTGCATGATTGCGCTTTCGGTGATTTCGAAGATCAATTGCCCGGCCAGCACCCCGTGTATCTCCAGCAACTCGGTCACCCGTGGCGCCAGCCCTTCGTCGCCCAGGTCATCCACCGAAATATTCACCGACAGCTGCACCTCCAACCCACGCACGCTCCACTCTGCCAATTGGCGGATGGCCTCTTCGATCACCCAATGGGTCAGGCTGGACATGCTGCCGGAGCGTTCGGCCAGGGGAATGAATTCGGCGGGCGATACCAGCCCCAGGGTCGGGTGTTGCCAGCGCAACAGCGCTTCGGCCTGGCGCACGTAGCCATGGCGCAGGTCGAGCTTGGGTTGATAACACAGGAATAACTCACCCTCGATGGCGGCGCGGCGCAGGTCGCGGATCAGGCTGATCTGGCGTTGATGGGCGAGGTCTCGGTCCTGTTGATAGATCTGCAGATAGCCGGGCAGCGCGGCGGCATCGTGGCGTGCAATGGCCGCGCGACTGATCAGTTCTTCGACCTGCCGGCCATCTTCAGGGTAGGTCGCAATGCCCATGCTCACTTCGTGCCGCAGCTCATCACCGCCGACCCGCTGCGGTTCGGTCAGCAGCGCGTACAAGCGGTCGGCGCGGGCCACCGCGCTGTCAATTCGGGTATTTTCCAGCAGCACCAGGAACTCGCTGCCCGTGATACGGGCCGCCGTGTCGCCAGCGGCCAGGCTCGACAGCAGGCAGCGGCTGGCTTCGCGGAGCATTTCTTCAACGCCTTGCGGGCCAAAGCCTTCGTTGATCACCCGGTAGTTTTCAATCCCCAGGTACAGCAACACCACCGGGCGCCGCGCGCTGATTGCGCTGCCCAGGCGCTCCATGGCCAGGGCGCGGTTGGGCAGGCCGGTCAGGGCATCATGCAAGGCGTTATGGGCCAGTTGCCGCTCGCGCACGGCGATGCCGCTCTGCATTGCGTTGAAGGCGCGGGCCAGCAGGCCAAACTCATCCTTGCCACGCACCGCCACCGGTGTGCGGTAATCACCGGCGCCAATCCGCTCGGCCGCCTGCACCAGGGCATTGAGCGGGCGCGACACCCGACGCGCCATCAACAGCGCGCCCACCAACGACACCAGCAATGCGGCCAGGGCGATGCCGAGAAATTGCCGGTCCAGCGGCGCGAAGGATTGCAGGGCGTGGTCCAGCGGGCTTTGCAGCAAGGCCATGACTTGCCCACCCTCCCCGCTGTTGGCCAGGGGCACCACCTGGCTGAGAAAACGCTGGCCGCGAAACTTGATCATCTGCCCCTGCGCGGTGCTGCTTGAGTCTTGCAGCACCTGGATGATGGCCGGGCGATCCTCGGCGGGCTGGGTGCTGAACAAGGTACCCGGCTCACCGTTGTCCAGGCTCATGAAGGACACTTCCAGGTTGCTCAGGGAGCGCAATTCGCTGGCAAACGTCTCATCCATGGAAAAACCCATGACCACCCGGGCCACAGGTAACGGATTGAGGACCTCTTCCTCGACCAGCAAGAACGGCCGGCCAGCCAGGGCGACGATCAGAATTTGCAGGGAATTGCGCCGGGCCTGGCGCAGTGCATGGGCGTAGGGGAAAACTTGCTGGCGGGGAACGCCAGCCAGGGTACTGACGATGACCTGCCCGTCGAGTCCCAACACAAACACCTCGCTGCTGCGGACCCCTGTGCCATGGCGCTGCAAGGCGGCAATAATCTGTGACGGCTGGCCAGCGGTAACGGCCCGGCGGAACTGCGCGTCCACCGTCAGCCAGTCCAGGCCGTATTGCAGGCGCCGCCCGCGCAGGTCCAGCAAACGCTCGAACACCCGGCTGCCGGTTTCCAGCTGCACCTGGGCCTGGTTTTCCACCGCCCGGGTGGTGGCGCCCTGGACGGCGAAATACACCGCGCCCACCACAACCAGCAGCAGTAACGCCAACACCCCAGCCAGGCGCGTCTGGAAGGCGTAGCGCCAGCCAATCCGCTTGCCCTCTGGCAGCGTTCGCCCACCCCAGCTCAAGCGTCCTTTTGTCATACGCATCCCTCGCGACTACAAACCCTGCGTCAAAAAAATGCCCTTTCATTCAGGGCATTTGGACATCCAGATTAGTCTTCACCGGGCAGAAGTAAAACCTAATAAATGCGGGAGGGTCGCTGACATTATTTTGACGACAAATCACCGCCTAAACGGTAGCGGGCCCGCATGAAATCGCCCCAGCGGCGCACCAGGTAGTTGTGCTCGTCCATCACCGAATTCCACACCGCGATATGCCCCATGCGCTGCTCGTAGGAGCCGCCATCGCGTACTTCGCCGACGTCGATCAGTGGCAGGCCATCGCTGCCCAGCAACTCTTCGCGGGCGGGTTTTCCTGCGTACCAATAGTCCCACTCGGCGCTGCTCAGGTGGTCGCGGCTGCGCGCCGGGTTGCCGATGTAGTAACCCTGGCGGGCCATCACCGCACCGGGCCAACCCGACAGCCACCAGTTGAGGTAGGCATAGGCGGCATCCAGTACCGGGCCTTGGGCATGGCGCGACAGCGACAAACCGCCGAACCAGGCGCGATAGCCTTCACGGGGCACTGCCAGACGGTATTTGACCCCGGCCCGATGCAAGCGCATCAAGGTCGGCGACCACAGGCTCTGGATATCGATGCTGGGGCTGAGCATCAATTGCGCCGCTTCCTCGTCGTCGGACCAGAACGCGGCGAAATGGCCTTCCTTCTGCTTGCGCACGAGAATGTCGGCCAGCACATCGATCTCTTCGATGCTCATATTGCCGATGTCATTGAAGTCGGCCAGCCCTGCACCCTGTACCGCCAGCGCCGCATCCAGGGCGCCGATGGCCGCGTCGCTTTGCAGCGCGGTGCGTGCGCGCAAGGCCGGGTCCAAAAGCCAGCCCCAGCTTTCATTGCTGCGGCAAAAGCCCTCGGGCAAGCGCTCGGGACGATAGGCAAAACTGTCGGCGTTGTGGGTCAAGGGCAACATGCTGATGCGCTCGCTGACAGTGCTGCCGAGGCTGCCATCGTGCTGCACGAACAGGCGTTCGCTGGGCACGCTGCCGCCGCCCAGGCGATCATCGGCACTCAGGCGCCCGCGCTTGGGCAGGTCGTTGATCTCGTGCCACAGGGCGATGCGCCGGGTGTCGATTGGCTGGATCGCCCGTGCCGGCCACACAAAGTCGACGTTGTGAAACCACTGGTCATAGAGGTCATAGCTGTCCGGCTGCATCACCGCGATGCGCTGCGCCTGCTCGACATCGTGGACCTGATACACCAGGCGAATGCCCAGTTCCTGTTCGGCGCGCACGCGCAAACATTCCAACAGGGTCACCGAGGTGCCCAGCACTCTTAGGGTAATCATGGGGCGAACCTGCGGCAGAACACATCAAAGGAGCGGCGCAACAACGCCGGGTCAAGGCCGCGCAAGATAAACACCAGGCGCGACTGACGCTCCGTGCCCGGCCATGCAGGCAAATGAACCGGGGCATGCAGGCAATGCTGCACGCCATGAATGACGATGGGGGCTGAGCTGGCGTTCACGTTGAGCAGTCCTTTGACGCGAAGAATGCGTTCGCCGTGGCATCTTAACAGCATCGATAACCAGACCCCGAAGCCCACCCAGTCCAGGGGCTGGTCGAAGGTCAGACAACACACTTGCGCCGCGCCGTGGGTCGAGGGTGTGGAAGAGGCCTGATGCAATTTCCAGCGCCCCACTTCCAGCGCTGGCGTGGTGCTGCGCAGACCTTCACCCAGCAACAATTGGTCGCCACTGTGAACCTCATTCGTGTTGAGGATCGGCGTACCGGCGTTCAGCGCGGCCAGGTGTTGGCGCAAGTCATCGCAGTGATCCACCAGGTCGGTCTTGCTCAACAGCAAGCGATCGGCCGCCGCCACCTGGGCCAGCCACTCCGGGTGCAGGCGCTCTTGCAGGGCGGCGTGGCTGGCATCGACCAGGGTCACCACCAGGCCGATATGAAAACGCCCGCGCAGTTGCACATCATTGTTCAAGGTCGCGAGGATCGGCGCCGGGTCGGCCAGGCCGGTGGTTTCCAGGATCACCCGCTTGAAGGCCGGGATTTCACCACGTTCGCGGCGTTGCAGCAGGCCCAGTAGTGCGTCTTTCAATTCGCCACGGATGGAACAGCAGATGCAACCGCTGGGCAGCAATACCGTGTCGGGTGCCACTTCTTCGACCAGTAGATGGTCGATGCCGACATCGCCAAATTCATTGATCAGCAGCGCCGTGTCACCGAGGCTTTCGCCTTGCAACAGGCGCTTGAGCAAGGTGGTCTTGCCGCTGCCGAGGAAGCCGGTGATCACATTCAGCGCAATACTCATATTCATACCCCACATTCAAAGGCGGTCCGGGGCAACTTCCAGATGGTTGAGCAAGGTTGGGTCCAGAGGATCCAGCGGGCGCCCCAGCATGCTTTCTGCGGCACGCCATAGCTGATCCAGGCCGCTGGCCAGTTCCTGCTTGCCGGTGGCGCCGAGCAGCAGGTAAGAGGCGCCCTGGAAGTCTTCGACCTTGAGCCGGAACACCGCCAGCACCTGGTTGATCGCGGCAATCCGGCGCAGGCGTTCGCGGCGCCGTGGCAGCTCGTCGCCCAAAGGATCGCTCCAGTGCAGGTCTTCGCCCAGCAGTCCACAGAGTCCGCACATGCTTAAGCTCCGCTCATGGCATGACATCGCCGGAGTTCGGCCCCAGTGTCTGGCCAACAAACAGGTTGCCGCCCGGCTCACTGGCCAGCAGCACCGCCGTGGGCGCCACTTCATCGGCCAGGCCGAAGCGCCCCAGGGGCAACTCGGCGGCCTTGGCGCGCTTCCAGGTGTCACTGATGCCGCCCACCAGCGGCGTTTCAATCGGGCCGGGGGCGATGGCGTTGACCAGTACGTTGTCCTTGGCCACTTCCAGGGCCAGGGATTTGGTAAAGCCGATCACCCCGGCCTTGGCCGCCGCGTAGTGGGTGAGTTCGGCGCCGCCCTTGATCCCCAGTTGCGAAGCGACGTTGATAATCCGCCCCCAACGCTGGGCGAGCATATGGGGCAAGGCGCGCTGGCTGGCGATAAACACGCTGGTCAGGTCCACGCGCAGCATGTCGTTCCACATCTCGATGGACAGGTCGACACAGCGCGCCTGGGTCAGCATGCCGGCGTTGTTGACCAGGATGTCGATGCCGCCGAAACGGGCGACGCAACTGTCCACACTGGCCTGGGCGCCTTCGACGGTGCCGACATCGGCGATGCACTCAAACACCTCGGCACCAAGGTTGCGACAGGTGATGGCGGTTTCGGCCAGGCTCGCGGCGTCGCGGTCGGCCAGCAGCAGGCGTGCGCCTTCAATGGCGTAGGCGCGGGCGATGGCAGCACCGATACCGCTGCCGGCGCCGGTGATCACAGCGCGGCGGTTGCTGAGTTGAGGCATATAGGTTCTCCTGTTCCTGAGACGGGTGAGCGTCCCATAGGGTTAATCGGGCCAGCGTACGGTCAGGCCGCCATCGATGACGATGCTCTGCCCGGTCAAGTAGCTGGAGGCATCGCTGGTCAAGAACTGCACCAGCGATGCCACCTCATCCGCCCGCCCAACCCGGCCCAGCGGGATCGCCCGCGCGGCTTTCGCCAGGCCTTCGGGGCCGAGGGAGTTCTTTGCATCCAGCGACTGCGGCGTCTCGATCAACCCCGGGATCACTGCGTTGCAACGGATCCCCAGCGGCGCCAGTTCCACCGCCAGCGAGCGACACAAACCCGGTACGCCCGCCTTGGCCGCCGCGTAATGCGCGTGCTCCTGCCAGCCGTACACGCCACCGGCAATCGACGAGATCGCCACCAGCGCCCCACCCTCTTTCATCTGCCGGGTCGCCGCGCGGAAGGTGCGCATCACCCCCGTCAGGTCGACGTTGAGCATCTCGTTCCACAGCTCGTCCGTCATCTCCAGCAATGGCGCGCGGCGCAACAGGCCGGCGTTGGCCACGGCATAGTCGAGGCGGCCAAAATGCTGGATCGCCTGCGCCGCCAGGTTATCCACAGAGGTGGTATCCCCCACGTCCAGCGGCAACATCAGGCATTCACCAGCGGCCGCTTGCACCAGGTCTGCGGTGGTTTGTGGGTCATGGGGATCGGCCGGGTAATACCCGCCTACCACCGCCACGCCGCTGCGCGCATAGGCCACGGCGAGGGCTTGGCCGATGCCGCTGGCGGCACCGGTAATCAAGGCAACTTTACGGCTCATCAATACACTCCTTACTGGACAGTTTCCGGACGCACGTGGCGTGCGGCAAACATCAGCGCGCCGGAGAGGAAGCACGGCAGCGCACCGAAATACAGGGCGGCGGTCTGCCAATCACTGCCGGCAGACAACACCTGGGTCGCGCCAAAGCCGGCGACCACGGCGCCAATCGGGCCCATGGCATGGATGATCGCGCCGCCGGTGGCACGGATGCTGGTAGGGAAACTTTCACTGATGAAAAACAGCGCCGCCGAGTACGGGCCGATCAGGAAGAACAGGCCCAGGCTGTACAGCCCGACCACCATGGGCATATTGCTCGGCCCATAAAGCATGCCGGCGAACGCCAGGCCGCCAAGCATCCAGCCCAGGCCGATCACGTTGCGCCGACCGATCTTGTCGCCCAGCCAGCCGTGGGTCAGGTAGCCGCAGTAGCCGACCAGGTTGGACAGCACAAGGATGATCAGCGAGTTCTCGAACGAGATGTGGTGCACGCTGATGATCACCGAGGTGCCAAGCACGCTGAACACCTGGATCGCCGCCCAGTTGAGCAGGATCGCCGCGCCAATCACCAGGGTCGCCCGGCGTGCCGGGCCACGGAACGCCGCCTTGAGGCCGGCCTTGCTGTGTTCGTCGTAGTCCACGCCGTAGGTCAGGGCGACGTTCTGCGCCTCGCTCACCGCGCCGCTTTTACGCAGTTGGGTGATGCGCTGGTGGATCTGGAACTGCGGGCTCTCCTTGAGCTTGCGCGCCATGATCGCAATCACGATGGCCGGGATGGCCGCGAAGATGAAGCAGCCCTGCCAGCCAATGATCGGCAACAACAGCGCCGTCAGGCCCGCTGCGATCAGCGCGCCCACCGGCCAGCCGCCTTGTACCAGGCTGTAGATAAAGCCACGGCGCTTGGCCAGTTTCGGGTCGTCGGAAGCGGCGTACAGCTCGCTCAAATAGGTAGCGTTGACCGTTTCCTCGGCATAGCCCAGGCCACCCAGGGAACGGATAAAGATCAACGGTGACTTGCCCCACGCGCCGCCAATGGCCGTCAGGGCCGAGCACACGGCGGAGCCGGCGACGGTGAAGATAATCCCGGTGCGCCGTCCCAGCTTGTCCACCAGCGGGCCGATGGCCAGCGCCACCACGGCAGTCCCCACCGCCACCCAGGTCGCAATCTCGGCTTGCTCCACCTCACCCCAGCCGAAATGCCGGCCGATCTCCGGCAGCAACGTGCCGAACAGGATGAAGTCATACACCGCAAACACCCAGGCAAAAAACGCAATCCAGGTGGCGAAACGCACCTCCTTGGACGTCAGTTGCCGGGGTTTCCAGCCAGTCAGGTCGAGCTTGTTATAGATAGACATGGATCGCGCCTCGATGGGGGCAAAGGGTCAGGTACGCATGGGGCCCCCTGTAGGAGCGAGCTTGCTCGCGAAAAACCCAAGTGCGCCGCGTACATCCAGGATGCCCGCGTCATCGTCAGCGATTTTCGCGAGCAAGCTCGCGCCTACAGGGGGGCCAGGTCAGGTACGGGGTTGGCGGCGGATAAAGTCGTCGGCGATCTCGTCGAAGGTGACGAAGCGCACACCGGCATGGCCCTGGATGTGTTCGATCAAGCGTTCCAGCATCAACAGCACTTGCGGGCGACCGGACACGTCGGGGTGGATGGTCATGGTGAACACCGCGTGTTCGTGCTCGCGGTAGACCCAGTCGAACTGGTCGCGCCACATTTCTTCCAGGTGACGCGGGTTGACGAAGCCGTGGCTGTTGGGGGCTTTCTTGATGAACATCATCGGCGGCAGGTCGTCGAGGTACCAGTTGGCCGGGATCTCCACCAGGTCGGTTTCTTCGCCGCGTACCAGGGGTTTCATCCAGGTATCGGGGTGCTGGCTGTAGTCGATCTTGGTCCAGGTATCGCCCTTGCGCACGTAGTAGGGATGGAAGTCGTTGTGCATCAGGCTGTGGTCGTACTTGATGCCTTTTTTCAGCAGCAACTCATTGGTGACCTTGCTGAACTCCCACCAGGGCGCGACGTAGCCGGTGGGGCGCTTGCCGGTGACCTGGGTGATCAGTTCGATGGACTTGTCGAGGACGATTTCTTCCTGCTCGGCCGTCATGGCGATGGGGTTTTCATGGCTGTAGCCATGCACACCGATTTCGTGGCCGGCGTCGGCCACCGCCTTCATCTGCTCGGGAAAGGTTTCCATCGAGTGGCCAGGGATAAACCAGGTGGTGCGCAGACCATAGCGCTCGAACAACTTGAGCAGGCGCGGCGCGCCGATTTCACCGGCGAACAGGCCACGGGAAATATCGTCCGGGGAGTCTTCGCCGCCATAGGAACCGAGCCAGCCGGCGACCGCGTCGACGTCGACGCCAAATGCACAGAGGATGTCTTTAGCCATGGGGTATCTCCCTTCAAGGTTGATTGCGGCTTCAACGGCCAGGGCGGCCACCACAAAACGTATATATTAATAAAATGTACATTTAACAAAGGCAGATTTCGTGCCAGCCTGTCAGCGTACTCAAGCCCGGGACCGGACGACATGGCCAAGACCTACGGGATAGATGGTGTTGTGTCCGGGAAAAAATCTTGCACCGCATTCGCGATAGGCTTTCAATGAAATAATGTATCTTTTATTAATAAATACATTTTGGTGCAGAAAGGTAACACCCCAACATTCCAGGCCCCAAAAAAGTGCCGCCGATGTGGCGCAGAGTGACAGGCGCATCTATGAGAGAATCCCCGGCCACCGTCCTACATGCCTCAGAGAAAGCAATGAAAGCAGTGTCCGCCTCGGCCTCCCGCTACGCGATGATTCACCAGTTGTTGCGTGATGCGATCGTCAGCGGCACCGCGCGCCACGGGCTGGTCCTGCTGGAGGCGCCGCTGGCCGAACTGTTCGGCACCAGCCGCGTGCCGGTGCGCAAGGCGCTGGACCTGCTGCACACGGAAGGGTTGATCTGCCGTTTCGATGGCCGGGGTTACCTGATCAACCCCGAAGGCCTGGACCTGGAGCCGCTGCGCCTGCCCCTGAGCCATGCACACCTGGGCCTGAACGGCGAAGATGAACTGGTGGACACCCGGCCCCTGGGTGAGCGGATCGTCGAGGAAATCGGCGCGGCGCTGTCCACCTGCATTGCTTTCGGCCACTACCGCCTCGATGAACAGGCCGCCGCCGATCATTACGGCGTCAGCCGCGCGGTGGTGCGTGAAGCCTTGATGCGCCTGCGCGACCGCGGCCTGGTGGAAAAGGAGCCGTACTCGCAATGGCTGGCTGGCCCGCTGACCGCCCGGGAAGTCACTGAAGACTACGAGTTACGCGCCTGCCTGGAGCCGGAAGCCTTGCGCCAGAGTGCGCCGGGCCTGGCGCGCGAGGTGCTCGAAGCCATGTTGCAGCGGGTGATCGACGCGCAAAACAGCGCCCATTGCAGCCTTGAAGACATCGAACAACTCGAAGCCGACCTGCACCAGCACTGCCTGGCGGGCCTGCAGAACCGCAAGATCGCCGCGCTGATCCGCCAGGGCCAGAGCCCGATGATCATCAGCCGGATCTTCTACCGTTTGCTGGGGATCGGCGCAGACCCGGCGATGCTCGCCGAACACCGGCTGATCCTGGAACTGCTGCTGCACGGGGCATTCGATGCGGCGGCACTTAACCTGCGCGAGCATTTGCAACGGGCACGCCAGCGCATGTTGCAGCGGCTGAAGGTGTTGTCGGTGCTGCCGGAGCAGCCATTGCCCGCCTACCTGCACAAAATCAGCTGACCTACCGCGTTCAACTTGTAGGAGCGAGCTTGCTCGCGAAAAACCTGAGAGCGCCGCGTGCATCCAGAAGTCCCGCGTTATCGTTGGCGCTGTTCGCGAGCAAGCTCGCTCCTACAGGTTGGTTAATATCATGCAATTTGTTGCTAACCACGCCGCGCCATTGAAACCACCGCTCACCTGCCCCATCTAACCTGCATACTTCACTATGCAGGTGCCCCATGAGCGACCAGCAAGAATTCCCCGATATCGACCTCAACGACTACGCCGACCCCGAAAACGCCCAAGCTCCGTCGTCCAACACCGGCCTCGCCCTGCCTGGGCAGAACCTGCCGGACAAGGTCTATATCATCCCGATCCACAACCGACCGTTCTTCCCGGCGCAAGTATTGCCGGTGATCGTCAATGAAGAGCCCTGGGCCGAGACCCTGGAGCTGGTAAGCAAATCCGACCATCACTCCCTGGCCCTGTTCTTCATGGACACGCCACCCGAAGACCCACGGCATTTCGATACCTCCGCCCTGCCGCTCTACGGCACCCTGGTGAAGGTCCATCACGCCAGCCGCGAAAACGGTAAGCTGCAATTCGTCGCCCAGGGCCTGACCCGTGTGCGCATCAAGACCTGGCTCAAGCACCATCGCCCGCCGTACCTGGTGGAAGTCGAATACCCGCACCAGCCCACTGAGCCGACCGACGAGGTCAAGGCCTACGGCATGGCGCTGATCAATGCGATCAAGGAACTGCTGCCACTCAACCCGCTGTACAGCGAAGAGCTGAAGAATTACCTCAACCGCTTCAGCCCCAACGACCCGTCGCCCCTGACCGACTTCGCCGCCGCGCTGACCTCGGCCACGGGTAACGAGTTGCAGGAAGTGCTGGACTGCGTGCCCATGCTCAAGCGCATGGAGAAAGTGTTGCCGATGCTGCGCAAAGAGGTGGAAGTTGCGCGCCTGCAAAAGGAGATCTCCGCCGAAGTTAACCGCAAGATCGGCGAGCACCAGCGCGAGTTCTTCCTCAAGGAACAGCTCAAGGTGATCCAGCAAGAGCTGGGGCTGACCAAGGACGATCGCAGCGCCGACGTCGAGCAGTTCGAGCAACGCCTGGAAGGCAAGGTGCTGCCGGCCCAGGCGCAGAAACGCATCGATGAAGAACTGAACAAACTGTCGATCCTGGAAACCGGCTCGCCGGAATACGCGGTCACGCGCAATTACCTGGACTGGGCCACCTCGGTGCCATGGGGCGTGTATGGCGAGGATAAACTCGACCTCAAGCACGCACGCAAGGTCCTGGACAAACACCATGCCGGCCTGGATGACATCAAGAGCCGCATCCTCGAATTCCTCGCCGTCGGCGCCTATAAAGGCGAAGTCGCCGGTTCCATCGTACTGCTGGTGGGTCCGCCAGGCGTGGGCAAGACCAGCGTCGGCAAATCCATTGCCGAGTCCCTGGGCCGGCCGTTCTACCGCTTCAGCGTCGGCGGTATGCGCGACGAAGCCGAGATCAAGGGCCATCGCCGCACCTACATCGGCGCCCTGCCGGGCAAGCTGGTGCAGGCGCTCAAGGATGTGGAGGTGATGAACCCGGTGATCATGCTCGACGAAATCGACAAGATGGGCCAGAGCTTCCAGGGCGACCCGGCCTCGGCGCTGCTGGAAACCCTCGACCCGGAGCAGAACGTCGAATTCCTCGACCACTACCTGGACCTGCGCCTGGACCTGTCCAAAGTGCTGTTCGTGTGTACCGCCAACACCCTGGACTCAATCCCCGGCCCGTTGCTGGACCGGATGGAAGTGATTCGCCTGTCGGGCTATATCACTGAAGAAAAAGTCGCCATCGCCAAGCGTCACCTGTGGCCCAAGCAGTTGGAAAAGGCCGGCGTGGCCAAGAACAGCCTGAGCATCACCGACGGCGCCCTGCGCGCACTGATTGATGGCTACGCCCGCGAAGCCGGGGTGCGCCAGTTGGAGAAACAACTGGGCAAGCTGGTGCGCAAGGCCGTGGTCAAGCTGCTGGACGAGCCGGATTCGGTGATCAAGATCGGCAACAAGGACCTGGAAGGCTCCCTGGGCATGCCGGTGTTTCGCAACGAGCAAGTGCTGTCGGGCACCGGGGTGATTACCGGGCTGGCCTGGACCAGCATGGGTGGCGCGACCTTGCCGATCGAGGCGACGCGCATCCACACGCTCAATCGCGGCTTCAAGCTCACCGGGCAATTGGGTGAAGTGATGAAGGAATCCGCCGAAATCGCCTACAGCTACATCAGCTCCAACCTGAAGTCGTTTGGCGGTGATCCGAAGTTCTTCGATGAAGCCTTCGTCCACCTGCACGTACCGGAAGGCGCCACGCCCAAGGACGGCCCGAGTGCCGGGGTGACCATGGCCAGTGCCCTGCTGTCGCTGGCACGCAACCAGGCGCCGAAAAAAGGCGTGGCCATGACCGGTGAACTGACCCTGACCGGGCATGTGCTACCGATTGGCGGTGTGCGTGAGAAAGTGATTGCGGCGCGGCGCCAGAAGATTCATGAACTGATCCTGCCGGAGCCTAATCGCGGGAGCTTTGAAGAGTTGCCGGAATACCTGAAGGAAGGGATGACGGTGCACTTTGCCAAGCGCTTTGCGGATGTGGCGAAGGTGTTGTTCTGATAGATCTGTAGCGCCTGCACTGGCCTCATCGCGGGCAAGCCCGCTCCCACATTTGACCGAGTGCATCCTTTGGAACGCGGTCGAATGTGGGAGCGGGCTTGCCCGCGATGGCGCCAGCCGCCTCAACACAAAACCCTGCTGTAACACCTTGTCTCATCTTCGGTTATGCTCGCCCTTCGTCGTCAATCAACGGAGCCTTCATGACCGCTGTCCGCCTGCTTCTTCCGTTAAGCCTCGCCCTGCTCGCGGCTTGCGCCAGTGCACCGAAGCAAAACGTCACCGTGGAAAAACAGAGCGCCTGCCCGCTGGTGCTCAAGACCGGGCAAAACCTGATCCTGACCTTGCCCAGCAACCCCACCACCGGCTACCGCTGGGCGATCCAGGATTCGGCCGGCGGCGTGCTGCGCAGCCTGAGTCCCGAGGTCTACAGCAATCCCGAGGATGCCGGCGTGGTCGGTGCCGCGGGGCAATCGACCTGGCGCTTCCAGGCCTTTACCGCCGGTAATGGCCGCCTGCGCCTGACCTCCCAACAACCCTGGGCCCCGGAAGTGAATCCGGTGGACACCTTTGACTGCGCCATTACGGTGAACTGATATGCCATGGATGATTCTTGCGTTGATGGGTGCGGGTACCTTTATCTACGGCCTGAGCACGCACGCGACATTGCTCTGCCTGTTGGTCAAGCCGCTGCCGGTACTGGCGATGTTGGGTTGGCTGCATGATGCGCCGCCCAGCGACTATCGACGCTGGATCAGCCTCGGGTTGATTTTCTCACTGGTGGGCGATGTGTTGCTGGCCTGGCCCGGCGACCTGTTTATCTTTGGCCTCGGCGCGTTTCTGTTTGCGCACCTGGCGTACCTCAAGGCCTATTTCAGCGACTGCCGCCGTGCAGCGCTGCCGGCCTTGATACTGGCGCTGGTGGTGGGCGCGATCTTGCTGAGCATCCTGATTTCCCATGGCCTGGGCGACTTGTTGATTCCGGTGGTGGTGTATGCGCTGGTGATCAGCGCCATGCTCTGGCGTGCGTTGGCCCGGTTGGGCAGCGATGTGCCCAAGCGCTCGGCACAACTGGCGGCCATTGGCGCGGCGTTGTTTGTGTTTTCCGACACGCTGATCGGCATCAACCGCTTTGTGGTGACCTTTGATGCCGCGCCGTATTTGCTGATCATCACCTACTGGCTGGGGCAATGGGGGATCACCGCATCGGCGTTCCATCAGACAACCCGCGCATCCAAGGAGCAAGTTGGCTAAAATGCCGGCCTTTTCCCCTTGTCGCCGGAACAGCCGTGAGCAAAGAACCCGATCGCCTATTCGCCCAGCCCTTGCCCCAGGTGCCGGACTTCGCCTTTAACGAGGACGTGGTGCGGGTATTCCCGGACATGATCAAGCGCTCGGTGCCCGGCTACCCGACCATTGTCGAGAACCTCGGTGTGCTCGCCGCGCAGTTTGCCCAGCCCAATAGCGTGCTGTATGACCTGGGCTCGTCCCTCGGCGCGGTGACCCAGGCCCTGCGCCGCCACGTGCGCACCGACGGTTGCCGGGTGATCGCTGTGGATAACTCGGCGGCGATGGTCGAGCGCTGCCGCGAATACCTCAACGGCCAGGACTCGATGTTCCAGGAGCTGTTGCCGGTGGAGGTGATCGACGGCGATATCCTCGCCCTGCAGTTCCAGCCTGCCTCGGTGGTGGCGCTGAATTTCACCCTGCAATTCATCGCTCCTGAGGAACGCCTGGCGCTGCTTGGGCGGATCCGCCAGGCGCTGCTGCCGGGTGGCGCGCTGATTCTCTCGGAAAAACTGCGCTTCAATGATCCCCAAGAGCATGCGCTGCTCACCGACCTGCATGTGGCGTTCAAGCGCGCCAACGGCTACAGCGAACTGGAAATCGCCCAGAAACGCAGCGCCATCGAAAACGTCATGAAGCCCGACAGCCTCGAAGAACACCGCGAACGCCTGTTGGCGGCCGGGTTCTCGAAAGTCGTGCCGTGGTTCCAGTGTCTTAACTTTGCCTCGTTGATTGCCTTGCCATGATTGATCTATCTCCCCTCGCCCGCCATCTGGTCGGCACTCCCCTGGCCGTTTGGGCCCAAGGCGTGCAAGCGCAACTCGATGCAAAAATGGAAAAGGGCCATGGCGACCTCGCGCGCTGGCAAAGTGCGCTGGACGCATTGCCCAAGATCCTGCCCAGCGAAATCGACCTGCTGAATGGCCTGACCCTCGACACCGATTGCGATGACGCGACCCGCACGCAGATGCATGCCGCGCTGATGGGCCTGAGCCCGTGGCGCAAGGGGCCGTTCGATCTGTTCGGGGTGCATGTGGACACCGAATGGCGCTCGGACTGGAAATGGTCACGGGTCGCGCCGCACCTGAACCTCAAAGGCAAGCGCATCCTCGATGTGGGTTGTGGCAACGGCTATTACATGTGGCGCATGCTCGGCGCCGGTGCCGACAGCGTGATTGGCGTCGATCCCAATTGGCTGTTTTTCTGCCAGTTCCAGGCGGTACAGCGTTACTTGTCGGCCCCCAACGCTTGGCACCTGCCCTTCCCGTTCGAAGACCTGCCGCCGAACATGGAAGGTTTCGACACGGTGTTTTCCATGGGCGTGTTCTACCACCGCCGCTCGCCGATCGAGCACTTGCTGGCACTCAAGGATTGCCTGGTCAAGGGCGGCGAACTGGTGCTGGAAACCTTGGTGATCGAGGGTGACCAGCAGCAGGTGCTGGTGCCGGAAGACCGCTATGCGCAGATGCGCAACGTGTGGTTTCTGCCGTCGGTACCGGCACTGATGTTGTGGCTACGCCGTGCGGGTTTCAGCGATGTACGTTGCGTGGATGTCAGCGTGACCACGGTCGAGGAACAACGTGGGACGGAGTGGATGAAGTATCAGTCGCTGAGTGATTTCCTCGACCCTGAGGATCACAGCAAGACGATTGAAGGGCTGCCGGCGCCGATGCGGGCGGTGATTATCGCCAAGAAATAACCCATCACTGTAGGAGTCTGTTTGCCGGCGATGCAGGCACCGCGGTGTATCAGGCAGACCGAGGTGATGCTATCGCAGGCAAGCCAGCTCCCACATAGACTGGATTGCCAAATTGGGATTTATGGTGTTTTCAGGCCGTGGGCTTGGCCCTTCTGGCCTTGAAGAACTCACTCAACACCGCCCCGCACTCCTCGGCCAACACCCCGCCTTCATACAACACCCGATGATTCAAAAAGCCCTGGGTAAAGAACTGCCCCTGGCTTTGCACAATCCCGGCCTTGGGCTCCAGTGCGCCGTACACCACCCGGGTGATGCGCGAATGCACGATCAGCCCGGCGCACATGCTGCACGGCTCCAGGGTCACATACAGGGTGCTGCCCGGCAGGCGGTAGTTGCTGATGGCCTGGGCGGCGGCGCGGATGGCGACCATTTCGGCGTGGGCGCTGGGGTCGTTGCCGCTGATAGGGCAGTTGAAGCCACGGCCGATGATTTCACCGTCCTGCACCAACACCGCGCCCACCGGCACTTCACCGAGGGCCGCGCCTTGGGCAGCGAGGGCCAGGGCCTCGCGCATGAAGTCCTGGTCGCGGCTGCGGTCGATAATTGCCGTCGGGCGAATCTGGCGCATCACGCCACCTCGATGGCGGCCATCAGGCCGGTTTCCATGTGGTCGATCACATGGCAATGGAACATCCACACCCCAGGGTTATCCGCCACCAACGCCACGCGGGCGCGCTCGTTCTTGCCCAGCAAGTAGGTGTCGGTGAAATACGGCGTGACCTTGTGGCGGTTCGAGGCGATCACCTTGAAACTCATGCCATGCAGGTGGATCGGGTGCTGGTACTGGGTCATGTTTTTCAATTCAAAAATATAGCTCTTGCCCAGTTCCAGCTTGGCAATCGGGCGGTCGGCGCAGGTCTTGTCGGTGATGTCCCAGGCCTGGCCGTTGATCTGCCACAGGCTTGGCGGCCTGTTCTCGACATTGACCGAGACCGAGCCCACCCATTCGAAATTGAAGTTGAGCTTTTCGGCATTGGCCAGGTCCGGCTCGGCAATCGGGTTGGCCGGCAAGGCGGGCGGCCACTCACCGGGCGCATCCGTATTGGCCACCGAGCGGAAGGTACCCAGGCGCACCGGACCATTGCGGATCGACAGTTCTTCGCCGGCCGGCGGAGCCTTGATCGCCAGGCAAATGCGCATGCCCGGGCCCAGCCAATAGTCCTTGCCCAGCGGCCGTGGCTCGATAGGGTTGCCATCCAGCGCATAGATCTGCGCTTCAACATTGGGGATATTCAGGCGATAGGTCAGCGTGTTGTCGAGGTTGAGCAGGCGCACACGGGTGATTTGCCCGGCCGGCAGGTCGATGACCGCCTGCGGTACACCGTTGATGGTCGACAGGCGCCCAGCGGTACCGCCACGGGCTGCTTCGCGGGGGATGCTGAATTCGACAAACTCACCCTGTTCGTCGATGTGCCAGTTTTTCAGGCTCAGGGTGCGCTCATGCTTGAAGCCGGTGGGCTCGCGCTCTTCGACAATCAACGGGCCGACCAGGCCGCGGCCCAGTTCTTCGCTGCTGCTCACATGGGGGTGATACCAGTAGCTGCCGGCATCCGGAACGCGGAATTGGTAGTCGAAATACTCGCCGGGCAACACCGGCAATTGCGAAACGTACGGCACGCCGTCCATTTCCAGGGGTAGGCGGATGCCGTGCCAGTGGATGGTGGTGGCGACCGGCAGGTGGTTGATAAACCGCACCCGCAGCCACTCGCCCTGGCGCACGCGCAACTCGGTACCCGGTGCCGAGGGGCCGAATGCCCAGGCCTGGGTTGTGTGCCCCGGTACCAGTTCCACATCCAGGGGCGCGGCGATCAGCTCGTAATCGCGCCCGACGCTGGCGTCCGCGACTTTCCCCAGCCAGTAGCGATAGGCGCCACCGGCACCGACGCCCACCACTGCCAGGCCGGCGAGGCCACCAAGGATTTGTCGACGGGAAAAGGATCGGGACACAACAACCTCACGTATCTGCGCGGGCGCAAGGCCCGCAAAGGGCAAATACGATACACCCCCGCCGGCTAAACAGTAAGGCTTCGCATTGCCGCATGAAACCCGTAGGAGCGAGCTTGCTCGCGAAAAACCTGAGAACAGCGCGGGGAACCAGACTCCCCGCGTCATCGTTGACGACCTTCGCGAGCAAGCTCGCTCCTACAGGTTGATCGACGGTCAGTGCTTGGCGGCGGCCAGGATCAGCGCTTTCATCTCGGCAACCGCACCTTTGAAACCGACGAACAGCGCATGGGCGACCAGCGCGTGGCCGATGTTCAGTTCGTTGATGCCCTTGATCGCCGCCACGGCTTCGACGTTGTGGTAGTGCAGGCCATGGCCGGCGTTGACGATCAGGCCCTCGCGCAAGCCGCAGGCCACACCGTCGATGATGCGTTGCAGTTCGTCGGCGACCTCGGTCGGGGTGGTGGCATCGGCGTAGCGGCCGGTATGCAACTCGATGGCCGGCGCTCCCACGCGGCGCGAGGCTTCGATCTGCCGCTCATCGGCGTCGATAAACAGCGAAACCTCACTGCCAATCTGCGACAGGCGCTCGACCGCCGCCTTGATCCGCGCTTCCTGGCCGGCCACGTCCAGGCCGCCTTCGGTGGTCAGTTCCTGACGGGTTTCCGGGACCAGGCAGATATGCGCCGGGCGGATGCGCTCGGCGAAGGCCATCATTTCTTCGGTGATGCCCATTTCGAAGTTCATGCGGGTTTGCAGCACGTCCTTGAGCACCAGCACGTCGCGCTCCTGGATGTGCCGGCGGTCTTCGCGCAGGTGCACGGTGATCCCGTCGGCGCCTGCTTCTTCGGCGTCCAGTGCGGCCTTGACCGGATCAGGGTAACGGGTGCCCCGGGCCTGGCGCAGGGTGGCAACGTGGTCGATGTTGACGCCAAGAAGAATGCGATTGCTGGTGGTCACGGAAGCGCTCCTGAAAAGGGAAAGAATCGGCGCACAGCATACACGGGGATGTCAGGGCTTTCGAAACAACTCGCGACTGACCAACGGCCGGCCGCCCAGATGCACGGCCAGGGCCTGGCGCATCAGGCGCTTGGCAGCAGACAGGGCGCCAGGGGCGCTCCAGTCGGCCTCGGCCATGGCCAACAACTCGGTGCCCTGGAACAGACCGGGTTGCAGCAGGTAGACGCGCTCCAGGCCGGCGTCCACTTGCAGGCGGTACATGCCATCGGCCGCGATGGGCTCGCCGTGCAAGTCGTTGTTGAGTTCGAAGCCGTAGCCCAGGTCGTCGAGCAGGCGCCATTCGAAGGCGCGCAGCAGCGGCTCCAGCGGGCGGCCTTCGGCCAGGGCCAACAAGGTGGCGGCGTAGTGATCGAAGACCGCAGGGTGCGGGTCTTCGGCGGGCAGCAGGCGGATCAGCAGCTCGTTGAGGTAGAGGCCGCTGAACAGCGCCTCGCCATTGAGCCAGGCCGAGGTGCCGATGCTTTCCAGGCGCCCGACGTTTTTCAGCTCGCCCTTGCCACGAAACTCCACGTCCAGCGCCACGAATGGCCGCGCCAGCGTGCCCGCCTTGCCCCGCGCACTGCGCAACACCGCGCGCAGGCGGCCTTGAGGCGTGAGGAAATCCACCAGGGCGCTGGTCTCGCGGTAGGCGCGGCTGTGCAGGACGTAAGCGGGTTGGCTGGGGGGTGGGGATTGGGACATGAATGTCTCTTCGCAGAACTTAAGAACAGCGATAAACCAATGTGGGAGCTGGCTTGCCTGCGATGCAGACGCCTCGATGTATCAAGTAGACCGAGGCGATGCTATCGCAGGCAAGCCAGCTCCCACACAAGCCCGCTCCCACATTTTGTCCTGCGATGTGACTGGAGACTGATTACAGGTCGCCGTAGCCCAGGGAGCGCAGTGCGCGCTCGTCATCGGACCAGCCACCCTTAACCTTCACCCACAGGTTAAGCATGATTTTGGAATCGAACAGCAATTCCATGTCCTTGCGCGCTTCGGTGCCGATGCGCTTGATGCGCTCGCCCTTGTCGCCAATGATGATTTTCTTCTGGCCGTCACGTTCGACGAGGATCAACGCATGAATGTGCAGAGTCTTGCCCTGCTGCTTGAACTCTTCGATTTCCACGGTGATCTGGTACGGCAGCTCGGCGCCCATCTGGCGCATGATTTTCTCGCGTACCAGCTCGGCGGCGAGGAATCGGCTGCTGCGGTCGGTGATCTGGTCTTCCGGGAAGAAGTGCTCGTTCTCCGGCAGGTAGCCTGCGATCACGCGCTCCAGGGCTTCGAGGTTGTGCCCGTGCTGGGCCGAGATCGGCATGATCTGGGCGTTCGGCAGTTGTTCCTGCAACCAGCTCAGGTGCGGCATCAGCTCGGCTTTGTCTTCGATGCGGTCGGTCTTGTTCAACGCGACGATCAACGGCCCGGTGACGTACTGCACACGCTCCAGCACCATCTGGTCTTCATCGGTCCACTTGGTGCGGTCGACCACGAAGATCACCACGTCGACGTCTTTCAGCGCGGCCGAAGCGGTCTTGTTCATGTAGCGGTTCAGGGCTTTCTCGCCGCCTTTGTGCATACCCGGGGTGTCGACGTAGACCGCTTGCACGTTGCCTTCGGTCTTGATGCCCAGCATGTTGTGACGGGTGGTCTGCGGCTTGCGCGAGGTGATCGCCAGCTTCTGCCCCAGGATATGGTTCAGCAGCGTGGACTTGCCCACGTTGGGACGGCCGACGATGGCAACATAGCCACAGCGTGTTGCGGTTGAATCAGTCATGGCCATTCTCCACGCCCAGGGCAATCAGTGCTGCAGCGGCCGCTACCTGTTCGGCAATACGACGGCTCACACCCTGACCTCGGCTTTTTTCGTTCAATAAGGTGACTTCGCATTCGACGAAGAACACACGGCAGTGCGGTTCACCCTGGATATCCACCACTTCGTAGCGTGGCAGTTCGCAGCCGCGCGACTGCAAGAATTCCTGCAGGCGGGTCTTGGGATCCTTGTTGGTATCCACCAGGGTCAGGCTGTCGATTTCCGACGCCAGCCAGGCCATGACCCGCTCCTTGGCGACTTCCATCCCGGCATCCAGGTAGATCGCACCGATCAGGGCTTCCAGGGCATCGGCCAGGATCGACTCGCGACGGAAACCGCCGCTCTTCAACTCACCAGAACCCAGGCGCAGGTATTCGCCCAGGTCAAAACCACGGGCCAGCACGGCCAGGGTCTCGCCCTTCACCAGGCGCGCGCGCAGGCGCGACAACTGGCCTTCACGGGCCAGGGGGAAGCGGTTGAACAGGGCTTCGCCAGCGGCGAAGTTAAGGATGGCATCACCGAGGAATTCCAGGCGTTCATTGTTGCGCCCGGCAAAACTGCGGTGTGTGAGGGCAAGGACCATCAATTCCTGGTCCTTGAAGGTGTAGCCGAGCTGACGCTCAAGACGACTCAAAGAAACGCTCACGGTTTACCTACTTTCAGTACGTGGCGGCAAAGGCCATCGACGATTAACGCTGTGTTCAAATTCAAATCCTGGCAATGCTGTGTATTGCTCGAAGCCGGACCAATGTCCAAGCCCCAGAAAAGCATTCGGCGCTGTGTTCACAGCGCCGCATGGATTACTTGATCAGCCCCACCCGCGAGAAGTTCGGCAGGTGGCTGAGTTTGGGTTCCGGCCAGCTCATCCAGACCGCGAAGGCCTTGCCGACGATGTTCTGGTCGGGAACCATGCCCAGCAGCTCCTTGGGAATGCTTGGATCATCCCAGTAGCGGCTGTCATTGGAGTTGTCGCGGTTGTCGCCCATCATGAAGTAATGCCCGGCAGGCACTGTCCACTGGTTGTCGGGCGGCGAACGGTAGCGGCTCATTTCCTTGCGGATCTGGTGCTCTACCGCCCCGAGTTTCTCCTCGTACAGCTCGGCGCTGCCCAGGGTGTTCGGCTCGGAGCCGATGAGTTTCTCGGCCACCGACTCGCCATTGACGAACAGGCGCTTGTCGCTGGCGTAGCGAATCACGTCACCCGGCAGGCCAACCACACGCTTGATGTAGTTGACGTTCGGGTCGCTTGGGTAGCGAAACACCATCACATCGCCGCGCTGCGGATCACCCACCTCGATGATTTTCTTGTCGATCACCGGCAAGCGGATCCCGTAGGAAAACTTGTTCACCAGGATGAAGTCGCCGACATCCAGGGTTGGCTTCATCGACCCCGAAGGGATCTGGAACGGCTCCACCAGAAACGAGCGCAGCACCAGCACGATGAACAACACCGGGAAGAACGACTTGCCGTATTCAACCAGCAAGGGCTCTTTGTTGAGCTTCTCGATCACCACGCCATCGGGCTGGCTGACGCTGCCCTGATAGGACGCGATGGCCGCCCGACGACGCGGGGCGAAGAACAGCAGATCGAGCAGCGCCAAGAGACCACAGACGGCGACGGCGATGACCAGCAACAGCGGGAAATTTAGTGACATAGGACCTAACTATCCAACCTGAGCACCGCAAGGAAGGCTTCTTGTGGAATTTCCACGTTGCCCACTTGCTTCATGCGTTTTTTACCGGCCTTTTGCTTCTCAAGCAGCTTGCGCTTACGGCTCACGTCGCCGCCATAGCATTTGGCCAGTACGTTCTTTCTGAGTGCCTTGACGGAGGTCCGCGCAATGATCTGCCCGCCAATGGCGGCCTGGATCGCGACGTCGAACATCTGGCGCGGAATCAGTTCCTTCATCTTCTCGGTCAGTTGGCGACCTTTGTAGTGCGCATTGTCCTTGTGGACGATGAGCGCCAGGGCATCAACCTTGTCACCGTTGATCAATACATCGAGCTTCACCAGATTGGCCGATTGGTAGCGGTCAAAATGGTAATCCAGCGAAGCATAGCCGCGACTGGTGGATTTGAGGCGGTCAAAGAAGTCCAGGACCACTTCGTTCATCGGCAAATCATAGGTCACTTGTACCTGGGTACCGAGGAACAGCATGTCGTGCTGCACGCCACGCTTTTCGATACACAGGGTAATGACGTTACCCAGGTGCTCTTGCGGCACAAGAATATTGGCCCGCACGATCGGTTCGCGCATGTCTTCGATGGACGACAGATCCGGCAGCTTGGACGGGTTGTCGACGTAAATCGTTTCACCGGTTTTGAGCAACAGCTCAAAAATAACCGTTGGCGCGGTGGTGATCAGGTCCAGGTCGTACTCGCGCTCCAGGCGCTCCTGGATGATTTCCATGTGCAGCATGCCCAGGAACCCGCAGCGGAAACCGAAGCCCAAGGCGTCGGAGCTTTCCGGGGTGTACTGCAACGACGAGTCGTTGAGGGTCAGCTTTTGCAGGGCTTCGCGGAAATCCTCGAAGTCGTCGGAGCTGACCGGGAACAGGCCGGCGTAGACCTGTGGCTGGATGCGCTTGAAACCTGGCAGCACATCGACGTCCGGCGTGGAGCTGAGCGTCAGGGTGTCACCAACCGGTGCACCGTGGATGTCCTTGATACCGGCGATGATGAAGCCTACTTCACCGGCTTTCAGATCAGTGGTAGCGGTGTGTTTCGGGTTGAATACACCGACGCTGTCCACCAGGTGGATCTTGCCGGTGGACTTGACCAGGATCTTGTCGCCCTTCTTCACCCGGCCATGGCGCACACGTACCAGGGACACAACGCCCAGGTAGTTGTCGAACCAGGAGTCGATGATCAACGCTTGCAGCGGATCTTCGTAGTTGCCGGTTGGCGCGGGAATGGTCTTGACCAGGCGTTCGAGCACTTCGTCGACGCCCAGGCCGGTCTTGGCGCTGCACTCGACGGCGTCGGTGGCGTCAATGCCGATGATTTTTTCGATTTCTTCTTTCACTCGGTCCGGATCGGCCTGTGGCAGGTCGATCTTGTTCAGCACCGGCATGACTTCCAGGCCCTGCTCGATAGCGGTGTAGCAGTTGGCCACGGACTGGGCTTCTACGCCCTGCCCCGCGTCCACTACCAGCAACGCACCTTCACAGGCCGCCAGGGAACGGCTGACTTCGTAGGTGAAGTCGACGTGGCCCGGGGTGTCAATGAAGTTCAACTGGTACTTGATACCGTCTTTGGCGGTGTAGTACAGGGTAACGCTGTGGGCCTTGATGGTGATCCCGCGCTCGCGTTCGAGGTCCATGGAGTCCAGGACCTGGGCTTCCATTTCACGCTCGGCAAGGCCGCCGCACATCTGGATGAATCGATCGGCCAGCGTCGACTTACCATGGTCAATGTGGGCGATGATGGAGAAATTGCGGATATGACTCAAATCACTCACGGATCAACACTCAAAAAGGCTGCAGGCAGATTGCCCGCTGAAAAATAGCCGGGAATTGTACCTGATGCTCGGGCCAGACGTCATCTTTGGCGACCAATAACAAAAATGCCCCACTCTTGCGAACGGGGCATTTTTTGCTCAACAACGGCGGATCAACCGGCCCGCCGCAGCAGCCAGAACCCGGCCAGGGCACAGATGCCGGTCGGCACCAGCACCGCAAACAGCGGCGAGAAGCCAAATACCAGACTCGACGGCCCCAACAGATCCTGGGCAATGCGGAAGGTGAAACCGACCAATACCCCGGTAAATACACGCTGGCCCAGGGTTACCGAGCGCAACGGGCCGAAAATAAACGAAATCGCCATCAGCACCAGCGCAGCTGTCACCACCGGTTGCAACACCTTGACCCAAAATGCCAGCCAGTAACGACCGTTGTTCAGGCCCTGTTCCTTGAGGTAGTGGATATAGCTCCACAGACCGGAGATCGGCAGGCTTTCGGGGATCATCACCACCGTATTGAGCAGTTCCGGCTTGAGCGCGATGTCCCAGGCCTGCGTCGGTTCGTTGATCACCTCGGTGCTGGCCTCGGTGCCTTTACCAGGGTTGCGGAAATGCGTAGTGGTCACATCGCTCAACACCCACTGGTTATCACTGAACTGTGCCCGTTTGGCAAAGCTCGACGACAGCATGTGGCGTTCTTCATCAAAACGATAACGGGTGACACCGACCAACAGGCCGCCGGGTTGCACCGCGTTGATGTGAATGAATTCATCACCCTGGCGGTGCCACAGGCCCCGCTTGGAACTCTGGGCATCGCCCGAGCCCTGGGCCAGCGCACGGTTGGCCTGGGCCGTGGTTTCCGCCGGTGGCGCCACGTATTCGCCGATCAGCACGCTGGCAGCCATCAGCAGCAACATGGGTTTCATCACGGCCCAGACGATACGGGCAACGGACACCCCGGCCGCACGCATGATGGTCAGCTCGCTGTTGCTGGCCAGGCTGCCCAGGCCGATCAGGCAACCGATCAGCGCGGCCATCGGCATCATGTCGTAGAGGCGGCGCGGCGCGGTCAGCGCTACGTAGCTCAGTACGTCAGTGACCGTATAGGTATCGGTGACGTTGCCCACTTCATCAATGAAGGCAAACAACGACGCCAGGCCAAGAATGATGCCCAATACCGCCAGGATGGCGACCAGTACGCTGCTACCGATGTAGCGATCCAACTTACCCACGAGCCATCTCCTTCATGCCGCGACGGCTCTGCATTTTCAAACGAATCGGTTCCCAGTACAGCAGGCCCAGGCCAATCACCAGGAAGATGCCGTGGACCCACCACAACCCCAGGGTCGGCGACAGCTTGCCCTTCTCCAGGGAGCCACGGGCAGAAATCAGGATGGTCAGGTAGGCCATGTACAGCAGGATCGCCGGCAGCAACTTGAGGAAGCGGCCCTGGCGCGGGTTGACCCGGGACAGCGGCACCGCCATCAAGGTGACGATAAACACCAGCAACGGCAGGGAAATGCGCCATTGCAACTCGGCAATTGCCCGCAATTGGTTATTGCCGATCAGATCCAGGGTCGGGATGGCATCACGGTCGGTAACCTCGTTGCTCACATCCGGCCGGGCCAGCATGACCCCGTAGGTGTCGTACTTGATGGCGCGGTAATCGGCCTGGCCGGGGCTGCCGTCGTAGCGATAGCCGTTTTCCAGGATCAGGTAGCGGCTGCCGTCCGGACGCACTTCCTGGCGCCCGCTATCGGCCACCAAGACGGAAATGCCACGGTCTTTCTTATCCTGGCCCAGGCGCTTCTCGGAGATGAATACACCGCCGAGGTTGGCCCGATCATCGGTCATGCGCTCGGTATAGGTCACGCGGGTGCCATCGTTGAGGGCCTGGAAGCGACCCGGTTCGAGGGTGTCGAACTCGGTCATGGCGTCCTGTTTATTGAGCACCAGTTGAAACTGCATGGCACCCTGGGGGGCCAGGCTCAGGCTCAGCCAGGCCACCACCAGCGCCACGCCGGTGGCCGGGACCATGGTCATGGCCAGCAGGCGCTGCTGGCTCATGCCGGTGGCCGACAGCACGGTCATCTCGCTTTCGAGGTAGAGCCGGCCATAGGCCAGCAGGATCCCGAGAAACAGGCCCAGCGGCAGGATCAACTGCAAAAAGCCTGGCAGGCGAAAGCCCATGATCAGGAACAGCGAACCCGGATCCAGGGCACCCGAGGCGGCCTGGGCCAGGTATTTGACGAAACGACCACTCATGATGATGACCAGCAATACCGCACTCACGGCACTCAGGGTCAGCAGAACTTCGCGGGACAGATAACGGAAGACGATCAAACCAGACACTCCAGGGTTGTCAGGCTAAGGCGGCCAAACAAGCAAGCATATCAAGTCGCCCCGTTGACACGGGCCGGCGAAAAAGATGGCGCATTATCCTGTGATTGTCCGCGCCTGTCACGGAGCTTGCTCACACCGGTGCACAAAGCTGGCGTCAAGGGTTGTCAGGCCTGGGCGGCGCGGTACAAACTGCGGGCTTTGTCGCGGTCGCCTACAGGTGGCCCAGCCTACAGGCCGGAGTACAGACTCCAGGCTCTTTGACCTTATATAAGGGACCCGAACATGGAATTGGTTGTAAAAAGCGTTAGCCCCGAAACGTTGAAGACCGCCACCCTCGTGGTCGCCGTCGGCGAAGGCCGCAAGCTCGGCGCCGCCGCCAAGCAAGTCGACGAACTGAGCGGTGGGGCCATCAGCGCCGTGCTCAAGCGTGGCGACCTGGCCGGCAAAGTCGGGCAAAGCCTGCTGCTGCAAAGCCTGCCTAACCTCAAAGCCGACCGCGTATTGCTGGTAGGCGTGGGCAAGGACGCCGAACTGGGCGACCGCCCGTTCCGCAAGATCATCAGCGCCATCCTCAGCACCCTCAAGGGCCTGGGCGGCAGCGATGCGGCACTGGCGCTGGACGAAATCGTGGTCAAGGGCCGCGACAGCTATGGCAAGACTCGCCTGCTGGCCGAAACCCTGCTGGATGGTGGCTACACCTTCGACCAGTTCAAGAGCCAGAAAGCCGAACCCCGCGCCCTGAAGAAAATCACCCTGCTGACCATCAAGGCCGCCCAGGCTGAAGTGCAGCGCGCCGCGACCCACGCCCAGGCCATCGCTGCCGGCATGGCGTTCACCCGCGACTTGGGCAATATGCCACCAAACATCTGCCACCCGACCTACCTCGGCGAACAGGCCAAGGCCCTGGGCAAAGAGTTCAAGGGCCTGAAGGTCGAGGTCCTGGACGAGAAGAAGATCAAGGAACTGGGCATGGGCTCGTTCTATGCCGTGGGCCAGGGCAGCGACCAGCCGCCACGCCTGATCGTCATGCAATACAACGGCGGCAAGAAAGCCGACAAGCCGTTCGCCCTGGTTGGCAAAGGCATCACCTTTGATACCGGCGGCATCAGCCTCAAGCCTGGCGCCGGCATGGACGAAATGAAGTACGACATGGGCGGCGCCGCCAGTGTCTTCGGTACCCTGCGTGCCGTGCTCGAACTCAAACTGCCGATCAACCTGGTGTGCATCCTGGCTTGCGCCGAGAACATGCCGAGCGGCGGTGCTGCCCGTCCAGGCGATATCGTCACCACCATGAGCGGCCAGACCGTGGAAATCCTCAACACCGACGCCGAAGGCCGCCTGGTGCTGTGCGATGCCCTGACCTACGCCGAGCGCTTCAAGCCGCAGGCGGTGATCGACATCGCCACCTTGACCGGCGCCTGTATCGTCGCCCTGGGTTCCCATACCTCGGGCCTTTTGGGCAACAACGACGAGTTGGTCGAGCAACTGCTCAGCGCCGGCAAGGCTGCCGACGACCGCGCCTGGCAATTGCCGCTGTTCGATGAGTACCAGGAGCAACTGGACAGCCCATTCGCCGACATCGCCAACATTGGCGGGCCAAAGGCCGGCACCATCACCGCCGCCTGCTTCCTGTCGCGTTTTGCCAAGAACTTCAACTGGGCCCACCTGGATATCGCCGGCACTGCCTGGACCAGCGGCGGCAAGGACAAGGGCGCTACCGGTCGTCCGGTTCCGCTGCTGACCCAATACCTGCTGGATCGCGCCAAGGCCTAAACCTCACAGCCACTGCTTGACCCTGTAGGAGCGAGCTTGCTCGCGAAAAACGTCAACGATAACGCGTACAGCCTGAATAAACGCGTTGCTCTTGAGTTCTTCGCGAGCAAGCTCGCTCCTACAGGGGAAAGCAGGCAAGGCTGCTCCAGGACATGTAATGACCCAAGTCGACTTCTATATATTGCCCAGCGCCGATCCGTCGGCTCGCTTGGACTTTGCCTGCAAGCTCACGGAAAAGGCCTGGCGCATGGGCCACCGCATCTACCTGCATTGCAGCGATGCCGCCCAACGTGACGACCTTGATGCCCGCCTGTGGCGCTTCAAGGGCGAGAGCTTCGTGCCCCACGGCCCAGCAGAATCGGAGCCAGACGGTTTGGTGGCATTGGGTCTGGGCGACAGTTGCGGCGATCACCATGACCTGCTGGTCAACCTGGACCTGAAAGTGCCGGCCTTCGCCAAGGGTTTCGCCCGCGTAGCGGAAGTGGTGGTGGAAGATCCGGCTATTCGTCAGGCCGCGCGGGAGAGTTTCCGTTTCTACCGCGAACAGGGCTATTCTCTGCAAGATCACCGATTACAGCGACTCTGAGCACACGATGGACACTCCCAACCCGATTAAAAAAGATGACCACCTGCTGGACGACCTTGAATCGATCCGCCAGTTGCTGGGTGATGACAACCTGCAACCGCCACTGCTGACCGATACCGTCGCAGAAGAGGTACAGATTCCCCTGCTGTTCGATATGGTCGGCGCCAAGCCCGCCGCTGCCGAGCCAGTCGAGCCGCCCACCGTCCAAGCCGAGCCCGCCGCCGAAAAGGCCCCTGACGCCCTGCTGCTGCACCTGGACAACGAACTGCGCGCCGCTGCGCAATTGATCATGCAGGACGTGATCGACGATTTTGCCCCGCATATCGAAACCGAGATCAAGCGCCGGATGGATGCGCGCATGGAGCGGTTGCTCAGCCAGTACCAGTCTTAAGCCACGCAGATCTCCCCTGTGGGAGCGGGCTTGCTCGCGAATGCGGTATATCAGACACACACCCAATAACTGACACACTGCATTCGCGAGCAAGCCCGCTCCCACATTTGGTCAGCGCAAGCCTTAAGCCCCTCTTCATCTCGCCCTCTCCCCTATCCCCCGTTATACTTGTCGGCTTTCCTGAATAAATGCCAACTAGGGTCCCGCCGCGCATGGATAAGACCTACCAGCCGCACGCCATTGAAACTTCCTGGTACAACACCTGGGAATCCGAGAATTACTTCGCCCCTCAAGGCGCGGGTGATTCCTACACGATCATGATCCCGCCGCCGAACGTCACCGGCAGCCTGCACATGGGTCACGGTTTCAACAACGCGATCATGGACGCCCTGATCCGTTTCCGCCGCATGCAGGGTCGCAACACCCTGTGGCAGCCGGGCACCGACCACGCGGGTATCGCCACCCAGATGCTGGTGGAACGCCAACTGGAAGCCACCGGCCAGAACCGTCACGACCTGGGCCGCGAGAAGTTCCTGGAGAAGGTCTGGGAATGGAAGGACCAGTCCGGCGGCAATATCAGCCGTCAGATCCGTCGCCTGGGCTCGTCAGTGGATTGGAGCCGCGAGCGCTTCACCATGGACGATGGCCTGTCGGAAGCGGTGAAGGAAGCCTTCGTGCGCCTGCATGAAGATGGCCTGATCTATCGCGGCAAGCGCCTGGTCAACTGGGACACCAAGCTGCACACGGCGATTTCCGACCTTGAAGTGGAAAACCACGACGAGAAAGGTTTCCTGTGGAACCTCAAGTACCCGCTGGCCGACGGCGCCAAGACCGCCGAGGGCAGCGACTACCTGATCGTCGCCACCACCCGTCCGGAAACCATGCTCGGCGACTCCGCCGTGGCCGTTAACCCGAACGATGAGCGCTACCAGGCACTGATCGGCAAGTTCGTCGAGCTGCCGCTGGTGGGTCGTCGCATCCCGATCATCGCCGATGACTACTGCGACCCTGAATTCGGCACCGGTTGCGTGAAAATCACCCCGGCCCACGATTTCAACGACTATGAAGTCGGCAAGCGCCACAACCTGCCGCTGCTGAATATCTTCGACAAGAATGCCGCCGTTCTGCCGGCCTGCCAGGTGTTCAACCTCGACGGCACGCTCAATGACAGTATCGATGGCAAGATCCCGGCCGAATACGCCGGTCTCGATCGTTTCGACGCGCGCAAGCAGATCGTTGCCGCCTTCGACGCTGCTGGCCTTTTGGTCAGCGTGGATGACCACGCCCTGAAAGTGCCGAAAGGCGACCGCTCCGGCACCATCATCGAGCCGTGGCTGACCGACCAGTGGTACGTCTCCACCAAGCCGCTGGCAGAACCTGCGATTGCTGCCGTGGAAGATGGCCGTATCCAGTTCGTGCCCAAACAGTACGAAAACATGTATTTCTCGTGGATGCGCGACATCCAGGATTGGTGCATCAGCCGTCAGCTGTGGTGGGGCCACCGGATTCCGGCCTGGTACGACGAGTCGGGCAAGGTCTATGTCGGCCGTGACGAGGCCGAAGTGCGGGCCAAGCACAACCTCGGCGCAGACGTGGCGCTGCAACAGGACAACGACGTACTGGATACCTGGTTCAGTTCGGGCCTGTGGACCTTCTCGACCCTGGGCTGGCCGCAGCAGACCGAGTTCCTGAAGAAATTCCACTCCACCGACGTGCTGGTCACCGGCTTCGACATCATTTTCTTCTGGGTTGCCCGGATGATCATGCTCACCATGCATTTGGTGAAGAACGAGGACGGCACCCCGCAGGTACCGTTCAAGACCGTGTACGTACACGGCCTGGTCCGCGACGGCCAGGGCCAGAAGATGTCCAAGTCCAAGGGCAACGTCCTCGACCCGCTGGACATCATCGACGGCATCGACCTGGAAACCCTGGTGCAGAAACGCACCTCGGGCCTGATGCAGCCGAAACTGGCGAAAAAGATCGAGAAGCAGACCCGCGACGAGTTTGCCGACGGCATCGCCAGCTACGGCACCGACGCCCTGCGCTTCACCTTCTGCTCGCTGGCGTCCACCGGTCGCGACATCAAGTTCGACATGGGCCGCGTCGAAGGCTATCGCAACTTCTGCAACAAGATCTGGAACGCGGCGCGCTACGTGCTGGACAAGGGCGAAGACTGCGGCCAGAACGGCGAAGCCTTTGAACTGAGCCTGGCCGATCGCTGGATCATCTCGCAGTTGCAGCGCACCGAAGCCGAGGTGACCCGCCAACTCGACCAGTTCCGTTTCGACCTGGCCGCACAGGCCTTGTACGAGTTCATCTGGAACCAGTATTGCGACTGGTACCTGGAACTGTCCAAGCCCGTGCTGTGGGACGAGAACGCGCCGATCGAGCGCCAGCGCGGCACCCGCCGCACCCTGGTGCGCGTGCTGGAAGTGGCGCTGCGCCTGGCGCACCCGTTCATGCCGTTCATCACCGAAGAAATCTGGCAGCGCCTGGCACCGCTGGCCGGTATCGAAGGCAAGACCATCATGCTGCAACCTTGGCCAGTGGCCAATGAAGCGCGGATCGACGAGGCGGCCGAAAGCGATATCGAATGGCTCAAGGCCCTGATGCTCGGCACGCGCAATATCCGCGCCGAGATGAACATCGGCCCAGGCAAGCCATTGGCGGTGTTCGTGAAGAACGCCAGTGCCGAGGACCAGCGCCGTCTCACCGAGAACGACGCCCTGCTCAAGAAGCTGGCCAAGCTGGAGTCGATCACCGTATTGGCCGCTGGCGCCGAAGCACCGCTGTCCGCTACCGCACTGGTTGGCGAGATGGAAGTGCTGGTGCCGATGGCCGGCCTGATCGACAAAGATGCCGAACTGGCGCGCCTGGACAAGGAAATCCTGCGCCTGCAAGGCGAGGTGCAGCGCGTCGGTGGCAAGCTGTCCAACGCCGCGTTCGTAGACAAGGCCCCGGCCGAAGTCATCGACAAGGAACGCGCCAAGCTGGCCGAGGCCGAGCAGGCCTTGGGCAAGTTGGCGGAGCAACATGCGCGGATTTCCAGCCTGTAAGGTGGACCGCGTGTAAGAAAGAGGCCTTCGGGCCTCTTTTTTTTGTGTTGAAAACCCAATCAAAGTGGGAGCTGGCTTGCCTGCGATGCAAGCGACTCGGTCTATCAGGCAGATCGAGGTGATGCTATCGCAGGCAAGCCAGCTCCCACATTTGCCCGGGTTGGGCTCAGGATGTGTGACAATGGCCGCCACTTTGAGCCAACACCAGAATCATCATGACCGCCCCCAGCACACCCAAACCGCCCCGCAAGAAGCCGAAAACCGCCGCCACGGCCAAGCCTGTCGTGCCGCGCAAGGAAGCGACCCTGCATCCGCGCAACCGCCACCAGGGCCGCTACGACTTCCCCGCGCTGATCAAGACCACGCCGGAACTGGCCCAGTTCGTGATCCTCAACCCTTACGGCAAGGAAAGCATCGACTTCGCCAGCCCCGATGCGGTGCGGGTGTTCAACCGGGCGCTGCTCAAGGCGTTCTATGGCGTGCAGCACTGGGATATCCCGGCTGACTACCTGTGCCCACCGGTACCGGGCCGTGCCGATTACGTGCACTTCCTCGCCGACCTGCTGGCCAGCGTCAATGACGGCAAGATTCCCCGTGGCTCGATCGTCAAGGTGCTGGACATCGGCATGGGCGCCAACTGCGTCTACCCGCTGATCGGCTACATGGACTACCGCTGGAACTTCCTCGGCTCCGAGATCGATCCTACAGCCGTCGCAGCCGCCAAGGCCATCGTGCAGTCCAACGACCTGAACAAGGTCATCCAACTGCGCCTGCAAACCAACCCCAAGCACATCCTGCTGGGCCTGCTGGAGCCGGGTGAGCGGTTTGACCTGACCATGTGCAACCCGCCGTTCCATGCCTCCATGGACGAAGCGACCAAAGGTAGCGAGCGTAAATGGCGCGCCCTGGGCAAGGCCGACCCCAAGCGCAAGTTGCCGGTGCTGAACTTCGGTGGCCAATCGGCAGAGCTGTGGTGTGAAGGCGGTGAAGCACGCTTTGTCACGCAGTTGATCGCCGAGAGCGCGCACTTTGCCCATAAAGTGTTGTGGTTCAGCACCCTGGTGTCAAAAGCCTCCAACCTGCCCGCCATCGAGACCGCGCTGAAAAAGGCCGGCGTGCTGGAAAGCCAGGTGGTGGAGATGTCCCAGGGCCAGAAACAAAGCCGTTTTGTGGCCTGGACCTTCCAGACCAAGAACGAGCAGCAGCTCTGGCGCCAGCGCTGGGTGCGCTAACCCTGCTCCTGTAGGAGCGAGCTCGCTCCTACAGATAAAGCAAAAAACGCAGGCAACAAAAAACCGTGCCCGGATCGCTCCGGAGCACGGTTTTTTTACTGCGTCTTACTTGTTGACCGAATCGGTCAGGCCTTTGGCCACAACCAGCTTGATCACTTTCTTGGCAGCGATTTCGATGGCAGCGCCAGTCGAAGGGTTACGGCCGGTACGGGCTGGACGCTCGGTCACTTTCAGTTTGCCAACACCTGGCAGAGTGATTTCGCCGCCGTTGTCCAGCTGGTCACCAACGATCTGAGCCAGTTGCTCCAGTACTGCACGTACTTGAACCTTGGTGGTGTCAGTGGATTCGGCGATATCAGCGATCAGTTGGTCTTTAGTCAAAGCCATTGTGGTGTTCCTTCCCTATCAAATTCATTTGGATTGCAGAGTGCAGTGTCAGCCATCGAGCCCGACCGTCATGGCCTGGCACCCCTGGCCATAACCGCGAGAGATCGGGGTTATAGATGCCTGAAACGGGGTTTGGTTCGACCTGACAAATGCTGAATGCACGCTTAACGCCGATACATCGCGTAAGACGGGGCAAAACTAGCACAGAGACGGGGAAATATCCGCTTCTACCTACCCATTTGGTCAGCTTTATCGCTCTAAACCGTGAAAAAAAGGCATATGAGCCGTCAGAGGGCTCCCGAAACCGCTTCAAACGACGCCGGGACCAGCGGGTGCGGTACACTGGCCACTTTTGCCGGGAGGCCGACCACTCCCGCCCAACCAGCCGAGAAGCCCATGCCGATCCGTCATTGCATCGTCCACCTGATCGACAAAAAACCCGACGGCACGCCCGCAGTTCTCCACGCCCGTGACTCCGAATTGGCCGAGTCCGCCGCCATCGAGAACATGCTCGCCGATCTCAACGAGAGCTATAACGCCAAACAAGGCAAGGCCTGGGGTTTCTTCCATGCCGAGTCCGGCGCGCACCCGTTCAGTGGCTGGTTGAAGGAATATTTCGACGGCGGCAAGGATTTCACCGCCTTCAGCCGGATCGCGGTGGAACATCTGCAGAAACTGATGGAGGAGTCCAACCTCTCTGTCGGTGGCCACGTGCTGTTTGCCCACTACCAGCAGGGCATGACCGACTACCTGGCCATCGCCCTGCTGCACCACAGCGAGGGCGTGGCCGTGACCGATCAGCTCGACGTGACCCCGTCGCGCCACCTGGACCTGGGCCAATTGCACCTGGCGGCGCGGATCAACGTCTCCGAATGGCAGAACAACAAGCAGTCCAAGCAGTACATTTCCTTTATCAAGGGCAAGAACGGCAAGAAGGTCTCGGAGTACTTCCGCGACTTTATCGGCTGCCAGGAAGGGGTCGATGGGCCGGGCGAGACCCGTACCCTGCTCAAGGCCTTCAGCGATTTTGTTGAAAGCGAAGACCTGCCGGACGAGTCCGCCCGCGAGAAAACCAAGACCCTGGTGGACTACGCCAGCAGCCAGGCCAAGCTCGGTGAGCCGATGGGCCTGGAAGAACTCTCGGGCTTGATCGATGAAGATCGGCCAAAGGCCTTCTACGATCACATCCGCAACAAGGATTACGGCTTGTCCCCGGAAATCCCGGCGGATAAGCGCACCCTCAACCAGTTCCGCCGCTTCACCGGGCGCGCCGAAGGCTTGTCCATCAGCTTTGAAGCGCATTTGCTGGGCGACAAGATCGAGTACGACGAGGCTGCCGGCACCCTGATCATCAAGGGCCTGCCGACCCAACTGACCGACCAGCTCAAGCGCCGCAACTGATGCTTGGCGGGGTCCTGAAAAAAGTCCTGCTGGTGTTGCTGGTGGTGGTGGTGTTCCAGAACTGGGGCAAGATCCAGCGGGTGTTCAACCCCTCGCAGGTGGTCTCGGAGCAGACCCGGGCGTCAGCGCGGGTGGTGCTTTATGCCACCGAGTGGTGCGGCTACTGCAAGCAGATCCAGCGATTCCTGGATCAGAAGGGCATTCCCTACAAGAGCGTCGATATCGACCAGGATCCCGAAGGCCGCAAGGCCTATCAAGCGCTGGGCGGCGGCGGGATTCCGTTTGTGGATGTGAACGGCACGCTGATTCGCGAATACAACCCCGAGGCCATCCTGTCGGCATTAACCCTGTAGGAGCGAGCAAGCTCGCTCCTACAGGGGGTCACCTGATCAGGAACCCCAGGCGCGGGAAGTGCCACGGCCGAAGCTCAATACCCGCGCATGCCAGGCCGGCGGCCTACCGTTAGGCCTGATGGGAACTGATCAGTCAGATTGATAAGCCCGCGCCAGACACTCCTTGGCGCTTTTCCTGAGTTTTTTGATCAGCCGCTCCTGGCGCAGGGCTTCGCTTTTGCTGGCGCAGGCTTCGGTGTAGACCAGTGCCACGGCGGGGCTGGACAGGAAAAACCGCGCACCCTTGCCGCTCTGGTGCACAGCAAAGCGGCGTACCGGGTCGTTACTGATCCCGCAATAGAGCGAGCCATTGGCCGCACGCACCAAGTAGACAAACCAAGGCTTGGGAGCGACGGGTTCAGAAGGATTGTTCACAACGGACTCTGGCCAAGCAAAGAAACGCCGATCTTATCAACGACTGGCCTGGAACGCCTTCAACCCTTTTAATGCCTGGCTACGCACTGCATTGCGCACCAACGGCGTCCAGCCCAGCAACAGCCCCTTGGTACCCAGCGCCTGGCGCGACCAGCGCCACAGGTCGAAGTGATCGTGGTGCTCGCAGATCTTGCCATCGCGAAACACAAAACGCGCCTGGATATCGTTGACCACGGTGTTGCCGGTCTGGCTGAACAGGTAGGTGGCCACCCAATGGGCACTGCCGGTGGCGTCATCGCTGCGCACGCTGTCAAAGGTCAGGGAAAAGTCCTTGGCCCGGGTGGTGAGCATGCGCCACATGTCACCGGCATCACGTCCAAGTAGTTCGCCGAACGCCGGGTCGCTGAACACCACGTCGTCGGTATAACAGGCGCTCATGGCCTCGGCATCCAGGCGCTTGAAGGCGTTGTAGAACTCGGTAATCAGGGCGTTATGGGCATCGCGCATGGGCAGCATCCAGCAAAGGCTTGGAAAGTCACGATAGTGTGCAAAGACCTGGAACACCATCGATATTGACGCCCGAAATGCCAAGGGTGTGCCCCTATGGCACCATGCCGCAGCTGCGAGCATAGGCGAATAGATCCACGTCAGTGGAAATACATAGCCGGTTCATAGCCGTGCTTTTCTGTTTGCTGATGGTGGAGATGCTGCGATTGACCCGTACGGCGATCTGACTGACCGTCATGCCGCTGGCGAGCATACGCACCACTTCCCGTTCCTTGCCGGATAACTGTGGCTGTTGCGACTGATCCCCCGTGCCCGCCTCCACCAGTTGAACCCGCAGGCATTCGCTGACAAAAGTCTGTCCGGCGCTCACCGCCCTGATCGCCTGGGGCAACTCTTTGGCCGAGGCACTTTTGGCGACAATCGCCTGGGCGCCATGGGCAAAGGAGGCACGCAAGGTGGCGACGTTGGCAAACATGGTCACCAGAATCACGGGCAACTTCGGGTACTGGCGGCGCAGCAGACTCAGCAAGCCATAGCCGTCGGCCTGCTGGCCTCCCGGCATAGCGAAATCAGTCACCAGCACATCACAAGAAATGGCGTCCAGCAGTCGAAGCAATTCATCGGGCCCCTCGGCTTCCCCTACCACTTTGCACCTGCCATTCGCCTCGATCACCACTCTCTGCCCGATACGCACAATGGGATGATCGTCAGCAATAATTACGCGAAGCATTAGGTACCCACGGATGATGGCAATTTGAGTCCGCGCAAAATACCTCCGCCAGACGCCCTCAACAACCGCCTACGCTCCGTGCTTTTTTCGCCGTGATCAATGTTTGGTAGTCCACCAACTAAAACCTACAAAATAAAAAGAAACCACCTACATCCAAAACCTTCAGCACAGACTTCCAGTTACCTACAAATCGCCGCACATATCACAACGAGCCCAAGTAAACGAGGTAGGCTCGCAAGTCCACCTGGAACGCTTCCAACTGCGGTTTGGTCAGCACAATGCCTTGGGTATGGACGTGCTCGATCAGGCGCATCCCGCGCAACTCCAACTCTGCGACACCGAGGAAGGCCAGGCTCCCCACCAGGCGATGCAGGCGTTCGGCAGTCAGCGGCACATTCAGGGTCATGTGGGCGTGATCCAGTGCGGCACTGTCTTCCCGGGCTTCGCAAAGCAGGCTGGCGAGCATTTGGTCCACCACGCGAGCATCACCAAAGCTTTCGATCAGGCCGACACGGGTCGGCCAGAGTGCCGAGACCGGCGCGTGCAACTGCGCATCGGCCGGGCCGGGCAGCCACAATGCCAATACACTATGCAACTGCTCAAAGGACAACGGCTTGAGCAACCAGGCGTCCATACCCGCATCGCGGCAGCGTTGGGGGTCGTCGTGTACCAGGTTACCGGTCAATGCAATGATCGGCACTCGCACCTGGTCATTGGCACATTCACGGCGACGAATAGCACGACTCATGCTGTAGCCATCCATCAGGGGCATCTGGCAATCGCTGATGACCAGATCGAAAGGGCATTCGGCGAGGGCAGCCAGCCCGTGTAGCCCATCGCCAACCAATTGATGGCCCAACCCTAGCTTCTTCAGGAACCACCCCATCAAGGCGCGATAGGCTGAGTGGTCCTCCACCACCAATACCTTCAGATGTTGCCAATGCGGTGGCGGAACGATCGAGGGTCTCAGTTCACGGGAAAGCACTGCGTCCAACGATACGCCAGTCTCCATGTTCACCTCAGTGTTGCGATCAGTTCTACAGCGCCCGGCTGGCACTGACGCAACGGTCAGAGAGCGCATCACAAACACTCATATGACCGCCATCGCCACATAAAAATATCGCCATGAACACCTTGGTGACGATGCAACTACTACGAAAAAAATAGTTTTCCTACATACCAAACAAACTATTCCGACATGCCACGAGCGGCTTTGTATCCGCCCCGTCATTGTCGTAATAGTTGTATTCCTCCCGCCCTCGCCCCTCGATAAATTGCGCCCACCCCGACCAGAGGGAACGGAGTTGCCGTACTGCGGCAGACCTGAAACCGATACGCCAAGCCGCCTTGCAACCTGCCCTCTCAAAGGGAAAGGCATTGCCTTGTGCGCGCTTTAACAGCCGACCTTGCACTGGAACAATCTGAAAAATGAACAAGTCCCTAACCCTGGCATGCACCGCCCTGTTGCTCGCCAGTACCGCCCCTGCCTTTGCCGCCAGCTCCGTAGACCTGACGGTAAAGGGGCTGATCACGCCGAGTGCCTGTACACCCAACCTACCCGGCACAGTCGACTTTGGAAAAATCTCGGCCAAAGACCTGAATCAAGATAGCCAAACCCAGCTTGAGGCAAAAAACCTGCAACTGACTGTGAGCTGTGAGGCTTCCACGCTGTTTGCCATCAACCCCGTCGACAACCGCATAGGCACTTCGACCCGCAACGGTGCCTATGGCCTGGGGCTGATCAACGGAACAGAAAAACTGGGGCGGTATTTCATATCGGTGCGCAATCCCGTCACCGATATCCCATCGATCATGCTGACGATGCACGCCGAAGGCCGCTGGTCGGAGCTCTTTGAGGACGACGCCGTAGAACCGAACAACTTGTTTGCCTTTGGCAACCTCGACAGCGAAAGCGGTTGGGCACCTCACCCCCTCCAGAATGCAGCTGTTGAGATCGTACTCAACACCGCTATCGCCCCAGCAAAAGACCTGACCCTGACCAATGAAGTGGCATTGGACGGCTCGGCCACACTGGAAGTGAAGTACCTGTAACCCCGGTCAACGTTACGTAGACCACTTTTGTAAAAGGGCCCCTTGCCTATGAACGCTTTTGCCTCCCGACTCATACTGACACTGCTGTTCGCGCCGTCAGTGTTTGCCGCCAGCAATACCGACCTAACGGTCAAAGGCAGTATCACCCCCAGCGCCTGCGCACCACTGATCTCCGGCGGTGGCACGATCGACTTCGGAAAAATGGCGGTCAAAGACCTCAACGCCGAGCAGTACACCTCGCTGCCCAACCAATCCATGCAATTGAGCGTGCGCTGTGAAGCACCGACGTTTTTCACCCTGACTACCATCGACAACCGCGCCGGCTCCTCCGCCAACCACCACTACGGGCATGGACTGGGGATGACACCGGAAGGAGAAAAGCTCGGCGGTACCGTCTTTCATCTGTATGCCCCTGTGGCTGATGGCGTCGCTGTACGCACCATCACCTCACAAGATGGCGGCGTGACGTGGCTGCCGACCAGCCTGCTCACCCACACCATGCTGACGGCCGTCGCAATAGGTAACCAACTGGTGCCCATCGCAGTACAGGATTTCGACGCCGAGATCCGCCTGTACACCCATATTGCCCCTGCCGACGGCCTGACCCTGACCGATGAAGTCCCCGTCGACGGGCACGCCACGGTCCAGGTCAGCTACCTCTAAGCGCCACACATAAACGCTATCTAAAGGAATTCGCCGCCATGAACCCCCTGTTTACTACCATCGCCACCGGCCTGATGCTCCTCGGCTCCGCCACCGCCTATGCCGCCTCCACCGTAGACCTGACCGTCAAGGGCCTGATCGTGCCCAGCGCCTGCACACCGAACATGAGCAGTGGTGGGATCATCGACCACGGCAAGATTTCCGCAAAAGACTTGCTCCCGGACAATCCCACATTGATCGGTACACACGTCATGACTCTGGTGGTGGTGTGCGACGCACCTATCCAGTTTGCCCTGCACTCCATCGATAACCGAGCCGGCTCATCCATCTCCTCTTCCGACTACGGCCTGGGCCTGATCAACGGCACCCAGAAGCTGGGCTGGTTCCAACTGATGCTACGCAACGCCGTTGCCGATGGGGCACAGATGCAAACAATCGCTTCAGGCGATGGCGGCAATACCTGGTACAGCGAAAAGTTCTGGGACGCAGGCTTGTACATGGCGCTGGCCACCCTGGATGACGCCACCCAGCCGGCCCCCATCAAGGAGTTGGTAACGGAGCTGGTGGTAAACACCTCCATCGCCCGCACCGATGGCCTGGACCTGAGCAACGAGGTGACCCTCGACGGCTCGGCCACTCTTGAAGTGAAGTACCTGTAAACCTTGGGCGCCCATGCCTGCCGGGAACAGACAGGCATGGGCATTTCTTCCGTTTCGGCCGTCTGCACCTCGGCCAGTGGTGCCAACCGATGAATATCTACCCTCACCTTCTGGCGACAGTGCTGTTACTGACGAACGCCACGGTGGCCTTCACCGCATCGTTTGTTGAAATCACGGTGACCGGTCGGCTAACGCCAGATGCCTGCCACGTGAGACTGTCTGACGAGGGTACAGTCGATCACGGAAAAATCCCTGCTCACACCCTCAACGCCAGCGAGTTCACCGTACTGCCCAGCCGGGTACTGGAACTGAATGTGCAGTGCACCAGGCCCATGCTGTTTGCCCTGGTTGGGATCGACAACCGAGCCGAATCCTCTTTGGGCCCCGGGCTTTACAGCCTGGGTAGAAATATCCACATGCCGGCCGAGCGCCTGGGATCAGTGGCTCTGTCTTATCGCAACCCGCTGGGCGACGCGCTACCCATGCAAGCCCTGGCCTCCAGCGACAACGGTGAAACCTGGGCACCGGACCCCAATGCCCCGCCCAGATCCTACGTCGGCTTTGCTCCCCCAGGGGATCGGCAGCCCGACTTCATCGGCCAGTTGAGCGCCCAGCTGAAAATCGACACCACCATCAACTTTGCCCAGTACCTGACCCTGAATCAGGAGGTGCCCCTCGATGGTTCCATCGTGCTGGATTTACGCTACCTCTGACTTCTTCATGCTGCCCCTATGGAAAACCCCGTCATGACGACAACATTGTTGAAAACTGCAGCCAGTATCGCGGCCCTGACGCTACTGTTTGGCACGTGTGCACAGGCCGACGGCATGATTCCGGACACCTCCGTGGTGATCATTTACGAAGCCGATGGCGAAACCGCCGTGTCGGTCACCAACACCGACAGTCAACTCGCCTTGCTGCACGTGACCCTGGAAGACATTCCCGAAGACACCGAACCGTTGTTGGTGGTCACTCCACCACTGTCACGGGTCGAGGCGTCCAAATCACAGCTGGTACGTTTCATCCTGCAAAGCCAGCAACCCTTGCTCACCCAGCGCCTCAAGCGGGCGATCTTCGAAGGTATGCCTCAGGGCCGACCGGCTACTGAAGCCGGGCATGCGCGGGTTGGCGTGACGGTGCGCCAGAACCTGCCGGTGATCATTCATCCGAGGGGACTGGCCCCCAATCGCACGCCATGGACCGGGCTTGCCTGGTCGCTAAATGGCAACACTTTGCAGGTGCGCAACGACAGCCCGTATGTCGTACGCCTGGCCCAGGAACTACGCCTGCTCCCGGGTGACGGCAAGGCGATGCTGCCGCGCACTTACGTGTTGCCTGGGGAGACCCTGAGCATGCCGGCCACCGGCGGCCCGGCCAGCAAAGTCCGACTGCAGCCGGCCACGGTGTATGGCTTTGCAGTCGCCGCCTACGAAGCCCCGATTACCTGACCACTAAACATCAGGCGCCCGGCGCCTGCATAACGAAGTGACGGCTCGAAGACCGTCACCAGGGCGTATCAACGCCCATCATTCGAGTGCCTTTCGTGAAAACAGTATTTAGCTACCGTGACGGCAAAGCCGTGCCCGAGACTCCTGCGCGTATCGCCTTGCCCGCGCTGCTGTTGGCATGTGCCCTATTGCCCGGCAGAGGCTGGGCCGCAGAACGACCAGGCTTTGATGCCACGACCCTGCACCAGCGTGGTATTGATCCACAACTGGCCAGCCTGTTGCTGGACGCACCGCGCTTTACCGCCGGCCGGCATGCCGTCAGCCTGCAGATCAACGGCCAGCGCCGGGGGCGGCTGGAGGTGGGCTTTGATCAACAGGGAGCGCTGTGTTTTGACCGTGCCCTGTTGGACGCTGCCAACCTGTTGGTCCCCAGCGACGACGGCCCCTGTCATGCCTTTCTCACACAGTATCCACAAAGCGTGGTGGAACCCGAGCCGGCCAACCTCACGGTCTCTCTGGTCGTACCGACCGAGGCCTTGCGGCCATTGCAACAGGACATCTCGGGTTATGAAACCGGCGGTGTTGCCGGCCTGCTCAACTACGACCTCACCGGGTTCTACAATCGCTTTGGCGATGGCGACAGCCGTTTCGGCTCGGCCAACACCGAAGTCGGCTTCAATGCCGGTGACTGGATCGTGCGCAGCCGCCAGGTACAGACCTGGCAGGACGGCCTGTCGCGCAGCACCCACCTGGAGGCTTATGCGCAACGCACTTTTGCCAGTCATCAGGCAGTGCTGCAAGCCGGGCAAATCAACCTCTACAACCCGGTGTTGTCCGGTGCACAAATCACTGGGGTCCAGGTGCTCACCGAACAGGCCCTTCAAGAGCAAAGACAGGGCGCGACCATCAACGGTATCGCCAACAGCCCGGCTCAGGTCGAGGTGCGGCAGAACGGCGCGTTGATTCACTCCACAGTGGTCCCCGCCGGGCCGTTTTCCCTGACAGATGTGCGACGCTTGAACTCGCGTTCAGACGTGGAAGTCACTGTCAGGGAAAGCAGCGGTGACGAGCGGCAGTTCACCGTCCCAGCCGCCATGCTCGGCCTCGGATTGCCGGCTCCGGGTTATTCGGTGGCAGCGGGCCGTGTGCGTAATATCGGCGATGCCCAAGGCGATGATCCGTGGGTGGCCAGTGCTGGCTGGACCGGCGCCGTGCATCCACAACTGTCGCTGGGCAGTGGCGTGCTGGCATCCAGCGAATACCGCGCGGTGGGGCTGAACCTGGGCTGGCTGCCGTGGTTGGACAGTCAAGTCCAACTGTCCAGCCAGGTCGCCGATACGCAGGCACGGGACAAGGTCCGCGGGCTGCAGACTGACCTGTCCTGGTCCCAGCGCCTGAATGATCAATGGTCGTTCAGCCTAGCCAATTCCTGGCGTACGCCAGGCTATCGGGAGCTGGAGGAAGCCACCTACGAACCCGAGACCACGCAGCAGCGTCGCTCGCGTTATCGCGATCAGCAAAGCGCCACCGTGGGCTGGTCCCACCCTTGGCTGGGCGCCTTCAGCGCCGGGGTTTCGCGCTCCAGCAGCTTTGATGGCGACAGCAGCAGCCGTGGCCTGGTGTCCTGGGGCAGCAGCGTCGCGGGGGTGTCGTTGTCGGCCAGTGCCGAGTGGCAGATGGGCGGACGCCAGCAGCAGGACAATGCGGTGTACCTGAACGTCAGCCTGCCCCTGGGCGAGAACCGTCGGGTACGCGGCTGGGTACGCAACTCAGGCGGCGAGCACCGTACCGGCCTTGGTTTGAATGAACAGATCGACGATCAACTGAGTTACCGCGTCAGCGCCGAACACGACAGCCGCGACCAACAGGTGGAAACCACCCTCGGTCTCTCGGCCCTGCCCCGCTATAGCCAGCTCGACTTCAGCTACAGCCGCTCCGATGCCGAACGTTCAAGTTATCAAGGCAGTGCCCGTGGCGGTGTGGTGGTGCATGGCGGTGGCGTTACGCTGTCGCCTTATCCGGTGCGTGACACCTTCGCCTTGGTCACGGTCGGCGATATGCAGGGCATCAAGCTGAGCACCCCCAGCGGTCCGGTATGGACCGACTGGCAAGGCCAGGCCGTGGTGCCACAGTTGAGAGCCTATGGCCGCAGCCCGGTGGAAGTGCAGACCCGCTCGCTGCCGCGTAACGCAGATATCAACAACGGCCTGGCGATGATCGCTGCCGGGCGCGGGGCCGTGGATCGGGTTGACTTCGGGGTGACCCTGACACGCAGGGCATTGCTCTACGTGCGCAACAAACAGGGCGCGCCACTGCCACGCGGGGCGTCCGTCACCACCGCTAACGGTGAGTTTGTGACCCTGGTTCAAGACGGCGGCCAGGTGTTCCTGCCCAATGTGCTTGAGCAACCGCAACTGTGGGTCAGTGCACCTGGAATGGCACGTTGTGCCTTGTGGTTCGAGTTGCCGGAAAAAAGCGACCCGCTGGTGTATTTCGAAACCGCACCTGCACGATGCGATCAGTCATGAGGACAATCACCATGGATATTATTTCTACCCTGCCACGTCTGGCCGTGACGCTGATGCTGGTGATATTCACCAGCAACGCCGTCGCCGAGGACGAATGCCAGTTGAACATCAGCGAAGCACTGCTGGACTTCGGTCTGATGAACCGTGTTGCCCAGCGTGACAGCGCGTCTGAACGGCCCTTGGGTGAGCGGCGCATGAGCCTGAACCTCAGCTGTCCACAATCTGCCGATATGAGCCTGTTTTATAGAGCCCTGGCAGCCAATGCCCAGCGCCTGCAGTTCACCGAACATGGCAGTTACGCGATCCAGGCCAGCGACGCGGTACTGGACGGCAATGCAGTGGAGCTTGGCTTGATTCCCGCGCTCGGCCAACCGCCGGTAGCTCGCGGCACTCTGCTGAACTGGCGCACAGACCACGGAATCGCGCCGATCAAGGGCGATACGGTACTCAGCGGCCAGCACTTTTCCGTGCAATTGACCTTCAGTGCCTTTGCCGATATAGCCGCCACACGGGTCAAGGACGCCACCACCTGGGAAGTACCAGGGACAATCTATAGCCGCCAGAGCGGTCGCTACCGGGAACTGACCCTGCGCGCCCACTTTGCACCCGCCGCATGCAAACCGCAGTTGTCCAATGGTGGCTTGGTCGATTACGGCACCTTGTTGGCCAAGGACCTGAGCAGCACCAACGAAAACCCACTGCCCACCCGTACGCTGCAATTTTCTGTCAGTTGCGATGCGCCCACGCCCTACGCCCTGCTGATGCACGACAACCGCTTCGGTACAGCGACCGGCGGCACCGATGAAACCGCCTATGGCCTGGATTTGGACAACAGCCGCAACAAAATCGGCCGCTACTACCTGAACATCGACCCTGCGGATTTCACCGCCGATGCCTACGGCACGCTCTACCGTACTGACTCCACCAGTAGCGGCCAGGCCTGGAGCAGCTCCAGTGCACGGCAAATTCCTATCGCCGCCAACAGCCTCATGGGATTTACCAACAGCGCCGGCAATACCCTTGGCCCGATTGCGTTGCAAAACCTGGCAGGTACCGTCCGTATCAAGGCCTACCTGGCACCCACTCAGGCCCTGGATCTACGCACAGTGGTGCGCATCAACGGCTCGGGCACCCTGGAAATTATCTACCTCTAGCCTCTGGAATCCACCCTATGAAAAAGTACTGCCTGGTTTTTTCTTCCTTGTTGCTACTGCCCTTGACCCAACATGCACTGGCAGCGTCGACCGTGGACCTGACCGTCAAGGGCCGGATCACGCCCACCGCCTGTACACCACGGCTGTCCAGTGGAGGCCTGATCGACTACGGCAAGATCTCCCAGCAGGACCTGAACGTCGACCGGGGCACACGACTGCCGATCAAATACCTGCAAGTCAGCATGGCCTGCAATGCCCCAAGTCGTTTTGCCCTACGCATGCGCGACAACCGCGATGGTACGGCCACGGTCAACAGTGAGATTTACTACGGCCTGGGCCTGGACAACAGCGGCAATCGCCTTGGCCTTTACTCCATGAGTTTTGACCCGCGTCACACCCAGGTGGACAGCACTGCGACGGTCTACGGCACCGAGTCCACCACGGGCGGGGTGGCCTGGCGCACGTCCAACCTCAACCCCATCGATATCGGTGCCAACAGTTACCTGGGGTTCACCGACACCCAAGGCAGCGTTGCCGGGCCCTCGGCGATCCAGGAGTTGATCAGCACGGTCAAGGTCGAGACGGTGATCAATGCCAGGCAGAACCTGGACCTGAGCACCGACACCCTGCTCGACGGCTCGGCGACCCTGGAGGTGGTGTACCTCTAGAGCTTCTCGCTGCTGACCTGCACATACAGCGCACGCCCGGCGCCCAGGCCGGCAATGATCGCCCCCAGGCCGATCACCGCGAAAATCCAGCCGATGGCCGTCCAGCCGCCGGTCCAGTCATGCACCAGGCCCACCGCGAGCGGGCCAAGGGACGCCAAGGTATAGCCGAAGCCCTGGGCCATGCTCGACAGGTTGGCGGCGACGTGGGCATCGCGCGAGCGCAGGACGATCAAGGTCAGCGCCAGGCTGAAGGTGCCGCCCTGCCCCAGGCCGAGCAGAATCGCCCAGCCCCACAAACCGTCCAGTGGGGCATACAAGCAACCGAACAAGCCAGCGAGGGTCAACAGCATCACCACCACGATGGCCAGACGCTGGTCCTTGCCACGCGTGGCCAGCCACGGCGCCGCCAGGGAGCTGGCCAACTGCACAATGACCGAGCCAGACAACACCAGGCCGGCCTGGGTTGCGGTCAAACCTCGACCGATGAGGATCGATGGCAACCAACCGAAAACGATATAGGCCAGGGACGATTGCAGGCCCATGTACAAGGTCACCTGCCAGGCCAGCGGATCGCGCAGCAAGCCCTTGACCCGGTAGGCCACCTGGTGGGCCCCGTGTTTCTGGCCCACTTGCGGCAACCAGAACAGCGCCGCCACCAGCGCCGGCAGAACCCAGAAGCCCAGGCCGATGTTCCAGCTGTCGCCGAAGAAGTGACTCAACGGCACCGTGGCCCCCGCCGCCAGCGCCGCCCCCAGGCACAGGGCCATGGTGTAGACACCGGTCATGGTGCCGGCTTGCCTGGCGAAATCACGCTTGACGATACCGGGCAACAACACCCCGATAATGCCGATACTGGCCCCGGCCAGCAGGCTGCCGGCGAACAGCCCGACCTCACCGAACGAACTGCGCAAAATGATCCCGGCCGCCAGGGTCAGCAAGATGCCCAGCACCACTCGCTCGGCACCAAAGCGCCGGGCGAGAATCGGCGCCAGGGGCGCAAACAGACCCAGGCACAGCACCGGCAAGGTGGTCAGCAGGCCGGCCTGGGCCGCCGACAAGCCCAGGCTGCTGGACACTTCGCTGAGCAACGGTGCCATGCTCGACAACGCCGGGCGCAGGTTCAGCGCCACCAGGATCAGGCCCAGCAGCAACAGCCACGGGCGATGCACCAACGGCGGGCTGTGCTGGACCACCTCGTCGTCGGCCTCGGCGTCGATCAGCAATTCTTCAAGGGCGTTTTCTGGGCGTGGCATGGCGTTCTCGGGGTCAAGGTTCATTGATCAACTGCCGGGACAATGCCTTGGCGCGCTCCGGGTCTTGTTGCTCCACAGCCTCAAGCAGTTCGGCATGCAGGTCGAACACCGCCTGGCGGCGTGGCTTGATGTTCAGGGTCTGGCGCAACTGGGCGCCGACGATGCTGGAAAAGTATTGGTACAACTCGCTCAAGGCCGGGTTGTGAGCCGCGTCCACCAAGCGTTTGTGGAACACCAGGTCGCAGCGGATGTAGTGCTCCAGATCACCATGGTAGTGCTCGCCACTGGCGTCTAACGCTTCGCGCAAGCGTCGCAAATCCTCAGGGGTTCGACGCAACGCGGCCAGGCCGATGGCCTCGACTTCAAGAATCTGCCGCGTCTCCTGCGCCTGGAAAAGGGTGCAATGAGACATGGCGTTCATCACCCCCAAGGGGTCGGTCATCGAGCGCAGGTAACTGCCATCGCCCTGGCGGATCTCGATCAACCCCGAGAACGCCAGCACCCGCATGGCCTCGCGCACGGTGTTGCGGCTGATGCCCAGTTCGGCAGACAGCTCGGGCTCGGTGGGCAGGCGTTCGCCAATCGCCCATTTGCCTTGGGTGATGCGCTGGCGCAGTTGGTCCAGGGCCTGGTCGACCAGGGAACGTTTGATCAGCGGAGCGATGTCTGTCATCGGATTTGCGCTTTCGTCCAATCATAGGATGAATTTCGTACAGCCTATTCGGAGTTGCCTACAGAAGCAACGCACTAGGGTTTTCAGGCGAGTAAAGGCGCGGAATTTTCGATTAGTAAAATTACCCTTAAAGGGTAATTATTGGAGTCAGGTGTCTTATGGAAAAGTACACACCTCATTACGATTTGGCGGTGATAAAGGCGGATGTCAGGCGGCTTGGGAGGAACGCGTTTACCAAGGCCGCACAAAAATGTGCCTGGGACATGCGCTTCAACATCGAGGAAATGCAGGAGGCCATATACACGTTGGAAAACTGGATGTTGTACAAGTCGATGACCACTTATGGAGACCATCGAGTCTGGCAGGACGTGTACCACACTCACTCAAAAGACCGGGAGATTTACATCAAGGTCACTTACCGCACTGACGGTAGGCCTCCGGTAATCTCCTTCAAGGAGAAAAACCCATGAAGAAAACGGAGCTTTGCTACATCTGTGGCGCCCCCGATGCATTGAGTTATTTCGAAGGCCGTAGCGAAACCATCAACGTCAAAGGTATGGAACGTCGTGTCGACAATCTTTCTGGCTGGGAATGCAAGGTCTGCGGTGACGGCTTTTGGGACCCCGATACAGACAGTGCAGATCGTTATGGAGAAGCGGGTGACGAACTGGTCCTCGCCGCCCGGCAAATGCTCGGCGCCGAGATGAAACGCATCCGCCGCAAACTGCACCTTACACAAAAGGAAGCGGTGCAATTGCTGTCCGGTGGCGGTCACAACGCGTTCTCCCGGTACGAGCGCGGCGAGCTTCTGGCGCCCAAACCCTTGGTGCTGTTGATGCGCTTACTGGATCGTCACCCGCACTTGCTGGCGGACGCAAAAACCCTGGCGGACGGCGCTGATATGCGCGGTGCCTTCACCTACACGGTGAACAACGACGCTGAAGCACTCAAAACGTCCTAGCCCCAAAAAAATAAACCCGGCGCCAGGCCGGGTTTATGCTTTCAAGCATCGATCAATGCAAGATCTGGCTCAAGAACAACTTCGTCCGCTCATTCTGCGGATTGTCGAAGAAGTCATTCGGCGCCGCCTGTTCCACGATCTCGCCCTTGTCCATGAAGATCACCCGGTTGGCCACGGTCCGTGCAAAACCCATCTCGTGGGTCACGCAGAGCATGGTCATGCCGTCTTCGGCCAGGCCGATCATGGTGTCCAGCACCTCCTTGACCATCTCCGGGTCGAGGGCCGAGGTCGGCTCGTCGAATAGCATGATCTTGGGTTTCATGCACAACGCCCGGGCAATCGCCACGCGCTGTTGCTGACCACCGGACAACTGCCCCGGAAACTTGTGGGCCTGCTCCGGGATGCGCACGCGCTCCAGGTAGTGCATGGCGATTTCCTCGGCCTTGCGCTTGGGCATCTTGCGCACCCACATGGGCGCCAGCGTGCAGTTTTGCAGGATGGTCAGGTGCGGGAACAGGTTGAAGTGCTGGAACACCATGCCCACTTCGCGGCGCACGCTTTCGATCTGCTTGAGGTCGTTGGTCAACTCCACGCCATCGACCACGATGCGGCCCTGCTGGTGTTCTTCCAGGCGGTTGAGGCAGCGGATGGTGGTGGATTTGCCGGAACCCGACGGGCCGCACAGCACGATACGCTCGCCCTGCTTGACGTTGAGGTTGATGTCTTTCAACACATGGAACTGGCCGTACCACTTGTTCACGCCCTGCATCTGGATAATGCCTTCAGGGCTCACAGGCTGTTTGATTGCTTCGCTCATCAAAAGAACTCCTAACGCTTGTGGCCAGTGTCGAGCTTGCGTTCCAAATGAATGGAGTAGCGCGACATACCAAAACAGAAAATCCAGAACACCAGGGCCGCGAATACATAACCCTCAGTGGCCATGCCCAGCCATTTGGGGTCGGCGGCGGCTTGCTTGACGCTGTTGAGCAGGTCGAACAGGCCGATGATGATCACCAGGCTCGTGTCCTTGAACAGCGCGATAAAGGTGTTGACGATGCCCGGTATCACCAGCTTCAAGGCTTGCGGCAGAATCACCAGGCCCATGCTGCGCCAGTACCCCAGGCCCATCGCGACGGCCGCTTCGTACTGCCCCTTGGGAATCGCCTGCAAGCCACCGCGCACCACTTCTGCCACGTAGGCCGACTGGAACAGGATCACCCCGATCAACGCGCGCAACAGCTTGTCGAAGCTCATGCCTTCCGGCAGGAACAGCGGCAGCATCACCGAGGCCATGAACAGCACGGTGATCAACGGTACGCCGCGCCAGAACTCGATGAAGGTCACACAGATCACACGAATCGCCGGCATATTCGAGCGCCGCCCCAACGCCAGCATGATGCCCAGCGGCAAGGCGCCGGCGATGCCGACAGTGGCGATCACCAGGGTTAGCATCAGCCCGCCCCATTGGCTGGTCGCCACGTTGGTCAAGCCAAAGGCGCCGCCATGCAACAGGAAGAAAGCCACGATCGGGTACACCACCAGAAAGCTCAGGCCGTAGACCGCCTTGCGCTGCAAGCGCGAGATGAACAACGGCGCCGCGCCGACAATGGCCAGCCACACGGTAAGGTCCACGCGCCAGCGCAGGTCGCTGGGATAGTAGCCGTACATGAACTGCCCGAAGCGCTGTTGGATAAAGACCCAGCAGGCCCCCTCCTGGGTGCAGTCGGCGCGGGTCGTCCCTACCCAGTTGGCGTCGAGGATCGCCCACTGCAAAATCGGCGGTACCACCAGGTACACCAGGTAGAACGCGAGCAAGGTCAGCAGGGTGTTGAGCCAACTGGAAAACAGGTTGGCGCGCACCCATGCCATCGGGCCGAAGACCTTGCCCGGCGGCGGCATATCAGGTTTGAACGTATGCGTACTCATGGGTGTTTCCTCACCGCTCGATCAGCGCAATGCGCTTGTTGTACCAGTTCATCAACAGGGAAATGCTGATGCTGATCGCCAGGTAAACGCTCATGGTGATAGCAATGACCTCGATGGCCTGGCCGGTCTGGTTGAGCACCGTGCCGGCAAACAGCGAAACCATTTCCGGGTAGCCGATACCGGCGGCCAACGACGAGTTTTTCGCCAGGTTCAGGTATTGGCTGGTCAGCGGCGGGATGATCACCCGCAGGGCTTGCGGGATGATGACCTTGCGCAGCGTGGGACCTGGGCGCATGCCAAGGGAGTGCGCAGCTTCGGTCTGGCCGTGGCTCACAGACTGGATACCCGAGCGCACGATTTCGGCAATAAACGCAGCCGTGTAGACGGTCAGCGCCAGGGTCAGCGCCAGCAGTTCGGGGATCAATACCCAGCCGCCGACAAAGTTGAAGCCCGCAAGCCTGGGCATTTCCCAGTGCAACGGTGCACCGAAGACCAAGGTACACAACGCCGGAATCACGATGAGCAGCGCCAGGCCCGCCCAGAATTTATGAAACGGTACACCGGTAGCTTCAAAGCGCCTGTTGGCCCAACGCGTCATCAGCACAACCGCCACGATGGCGATGACGATACTGGCGACAAACGGCCAGAAACCTTCAGACGCCAGCGCGGCCGGCATATTCAGGCCCCGGGAGCTCATAAAGAAGGTATCGCCAACGTTATGGCTGTTGCGCGGCAACGGCATGGTCAGGAACACCGCGAAATACCAGAACAGGATCTGTAGCAGCGGCGGAATGTTGCGGAACACTTCCACATACACCGTCGCCAGCTTGTTGATCATCCAGTTGGGTGACAGGCGCGCCACGCCGATGATGAAGCCAAGCAAGGTCGCCAGTACGACACCGATCACGGACACCAGCAAGGTGTTGAGCAAGCCGATCACAAACACCCGGGCATAGCTGTCCGATTCGGTGTAGTCGATCAGGTGTTGCGCGATGCCAAAGCCGGCACTGCGCTCAAGAAAGTCGAAACCCGAGGTAATGCCCCGGTGTTGCATGTTGGTCTGGGTGTTATGAAACAAGTACCAGCCCAGCGAGACCACTGCCACGATGGTGATGATCTGGAATAGCCACGCGCGCACTTTGGGATCGCTGAAGCTGAGCTTCTGCTTGGGTGCGCCGATTTGAGTTTGCATGAAGTGCCCCGCAAAAAATGGAACAGAACATCACCCGGCGGTTGGCCCACCGGGTGATAGAACCATCAGCGATCAGCGCACTGGGGGTGCGTATTGAATGCCGCCGTTATTCCACAGCGCATTCAGGCCACGGTCGATTTCCAGCGGGGTGCTCTTGCCCAGGTTGCGCTCGAACACTTCGCCGTAGTTACCGACCTGCTTGACGATCTGTACGACCCAGTCTTTCTTCACTTTCAGGTCTTTGCCGTATTCGCCATCAGCGCCCAGCAGACGGGCGACATCCGGGTTCTTGGTGGCTTTGGCTTCAGCTTCAACGTTTTTCGAAGTGATGCCGGCTTCTTCAGCGTTGAGCATGGCGTAGCCCACCCAGCGCACGATGGCCAGCCACTCGTCATCGCCGTTACGCACGACCGGGCCCAGGGGCTCCTTGGAAATGGTTTCCGGCAGCACCACGTACTCCTTCGGTGCGGCCAGCTTGCTGCGCTGGGCGAACAGTTGGGACTTGTCGGAGGTCAGTACGTCGCAACGCCCGGACTCCAGCGACTTGGCGCTTTCATCGGAGGTGTCGAAGGTGATTGGGGTGTACTTCAGACCGTTGCCACGGAAGTAGTCGGAAACGTTCAGCTCGGTGGTAGTACCGGCCTGGATGCAGATGGTTGCACCGTCCAGTTCCTTGGCACTTTTCACGCCCAGCTTGTTGTTGACCAAAAAGCCAATGCCGTCGTAGTACGTGATAAACCCGGGGAATTTCAGGCCCATGCCCGCATCACGGGAACTGGTCATGGTGGTGTTGCGCGACAGGATGTCGACTTCGCCAGACTGCAGCGCGGTGAAACGCTCCTTGGCGTTCAACTGGCTGAACTTGACCTTGGTCGCATCGCCGAAAACGGCGGCGGCCACGGCGCGACAGTAGTCAGCGTCGATCCCGAGGATCTTGCCGCTGGCATCCGGCACCGAGAAACCCGGCAGGCCGTCACTGACACCACATTGCACAAAGCCTTTCTTCTGCACCGCATCCAGAGTGGCGCCGGCCTGGGCCAGACCACTGATACCCAATACGGTCGCCGCAGTCGCGATGGCCAGGGTGGACTTCAATACCTTCATTCAAACCTCCAGTTGCTCTTGTTGTGTCGAAGCGCCAACCTCTGCGCACCCTTATGAGGCGATATCGACCCGTGTTGGCTTTTTTTAGGGTCAAGCGGCAAGAGGCTGGTGCTGTCATTCCAGCGGCTATCCCACAGGCGGCAGTCACTGATAGTGTTACCGTCCCCGGATAGTTCTGACATCGACCTACACATAGCAAGCGCCGTACCAGAGTGGCAGCTGAGCCGTTTCAGCCCATGAACCATCGCAAAACAGTCAACCATGCGACATCTTGTTAACTGAATCACCTTTTTCGCACCACCCCAACGCCCCCCATCGGCGCGCACGCACATATATGGAGCAAACATGACCGAACCCTTGATTCTTCAGCCCGCCAAGCCCGCAGACGCCTGCGTAATCTGGTTGCATGGCCTGGGTGCCGATCGCTACGACTTCTTGCCGGTGGCCGAGGCGCTGCAAGAAACCTTGCTGTCCACCCGCTTTATTTTGCCCCAGGCGCCGAGCCGTGCGGTGACCATTAATGGTGGCTACGAGATGCCCAGCTGGTACGACATATTGGCCATGAGCCCAGCACGGGCCATCAGCCGCGAACAGTTGGATGAATCGGCCGAAAGGGTCATTGATTTGATCGAACAGCAAAAAGCCAGCGGAATAGACGCATCGCGAATTTTCCTCGCCGGTTTTTCCCAGGGTGGCGCCGTGGTCCTACACGCCGCGTTTGTGAAATGGCAGGGAGCCCTCGGTGGCGTGCTTGCCCTCTCCACTTATGCGCCGACCTTCAGCGACGAGCTGGAACTGTCAGCGAGCCAGCAGCGAATTCCGGCGCTGTGCCTGCATGGCCAGTACGATGAAGTGGTGCAAAACGCCATGGGCCGTAGCGCCTTCGAGCATTTGAAGCAGCGTGGTGTCACCGTGACATGGCAGGAATACCCAATGGGTCACGAAGTGTTACCCGAGGAAATACGCGATATCGGCACTTGGCTGGCCGGCCGCCTGGGTTGAAAACCAGGCATTGTGTAGCCGCATGACCAACACACTACGCCGCGCCCGATTCTTGCATTACACTGGCCGGCGTACATTCCTTAACCAATTGATGAGATGACCGTGCTCAAAGCACTCAAGAAGATGTTCGGTAAAAGCGAGGCTGAACCACTCGCCCCTGTTCCCAGCGCCCCTGTCCAAGCTCCCGGCAGCCGCAATGACGGTAAACAGCCTGGCCGAACCGCGCCCGTTGCCTCACCAAAACAGCCGCCAGCCCCGGTCCCCGCTACCGCCGTGCAGCCCGCTGAACCCGCACGCGTAGAAAAACCGCGCCGCGAACGTGCGCCAAAACCCGTGGTCAAGCCGTGGAAACTGGAAGACTTCGTAGTCGAGCCGCAAGAAGGCAAGACTCGTTTTCATGACTTCAAGTTGGCCCCGGAACTGATGCACGCCATCCAGGACCTGGGTTTCCCGTATTGCACGCCGATCCAGGCACAAGTGCTGGGCTTTACCCTCGCCGGCAAAGACGCCATTGGCCGCGCCCAGACCGGTACCGGCAAGACTGCCGCCTTCCTGATTTCCATCATTACCCAACTGTTGCAGACCCCGCCGCCCAAAGAGCGCTACATGGGCGAGCCACGGGCGCTGATCATCGCCCCGACCCGGGAGCTGGTAGTACAGATCGCCAAGGACGCCGCCGACCTGACCAAATACACCGGCCTCAACGTCATGACGTTTGTGGGCGGCATGGACTTCGACAAGCAGCTCAAGCACCTGGAAGCGCGGCACTGCGACATCCTGGTGGCTACGCCGGGCCGTTTGCTGGACTTCAACCAGCGCGGCGACGTGCACCTGGACATGGTTGAAGTGATGGTGCTGGATGAAGCCGACCGGATGCTCGACATGGGTTTCATCCCACAAGTGCGCCAGATCATTCGCCAGACCCCGCCGAAAAACGAACGCCAGACCCTGCTGTTCTCCGCGACCTTCACCGAAGACGTGATGAACCTCGCCAAGCAGTGGACCACCGACCCGTCCATCGTCGAGATCGAAGCGGAAAACGTCGCCAGCGAAAACGTCGAACAGCATATCTATGCCGTAGCCGGTGCCGACAAATACAAACTGCTCTACAACCTGATCAACGACAACGGTTGGGAACGGGTGATGGTGTTTGCCAACCGCAAGGACGAAGTGCGCCGCATCGAAGAGCGCCTGGTGCGCGATGGCGTCAACGCCGCGCAACTGTCCGGCGATGTGCCGCAGCACAAACGCATCAAGACCCTGGAAGGCTTTCGCGAGGGCAAGATCCGCGTACTGGTGGCCACTGACGTGGCGGGTCGCGGGATTCATATCGACGGCATCAGCCACGTGATCAACTTCACCCTGCCGGAAGTGCCGGACGACTACGTACACCGCATCGGCCGTACCGGGCGTGCCGGTGCTGCGGGGGTGTCGATCAGCTTTGCCGGTGAAGATGACTCGTACCAGTTGCCGTCGATCGAGGCGCTGCTGGGGCGCAAGATCAGCTGTGAGACACCGCCAACGCACTTGTTGCGTGCCGTAGAACGCAAGCGCCCTTAAGCTGCAATGCGGTAAAAAATGTGGGAGCGGGCTTGCTCGCGATAGCGGTAGATCAGTCAATAGATTTGGCGACTGATACACCGCTATCGCGAGCAAGCCCGCTCCCACATTAGTCTTGCGCTATCTTCAAGTACTATTCCAGGAGGAACCCATGACCCAAGCCGACTACATCATCATCGGTGGCGGCATTGCCGGTGCCTCCGCCGGCTACTGGCTGTCCCGACACGCCCGCGTCATCGTGCTGGAGCGTGAGTCCATGCCGGGCTATCACTCCACCGGACGCTCGGCCGCCCTGTACATCGCCGCCTACGGCACCCCGCAAGTGCGCGCCCTGACCCTGGGCAGCCGCGAATTCTTCGATCATCCGCCCGCAGGTTTTGCCGAGCATCCATTGCTCACGCCCCGTGGCGAAATCCTCGTGGACTTTATCGGCGACCCCGACGAGTTGCAGCGCCAGTACCTGAGCGCCAAGGCCCTGGTCCCGCAGACCCGCCTGCTCGATCTCGAAGAATGCATGGCGATGCTGCCCATCCTGCGCCGGGAGAACGTCCACGGCGCGATCTATGACCCGACAGTTTGTGATATCGACACCGACACGCTCTACCAGGGTTATTTGCGTGGTATTCGGCGCAACGGTGGCGTGATTCACACCAACAGCGAAGTGCAAAAGCTCAACCGTGACGATCAGGGCCTGTGGCAAGTGCGCACCTCGCAACAGCGCTTTTGTGCGCCGGTCATTATCAATGCGGCCGGCGCCTGGGCCGATCACATCGGCGAACTGGCCGGTGCGCAGAAAATCGGCCTGCAACCCAAGCGTCGCAGCGCCTTTGTGTTCGCCCCGCCTGCCGGGCTGGATATTCATGACTGGCCGGAGTTGGCGGCCCTCGACGGTTCGTTCTACATGAAGCCTGACGCAGGCATGTTCCTCGGGTCACCGGCCAATGCCGACCCAGTGGAGCCTCACGACGTACAGCCCGAAGAGCTGGATATCGCCACGGGCATCTATCACATTGAAGAGGCCACGACCCTGACCATCCGCCGTCCGGCCCGGACCTGGGCCGGGTTGCGCAGTTTTGTCAGCGATGGTGATCTGGTGTGCGGCTTTGATCCGCAGGTAGAGGGATTGTTCTGGGTGGCGGCTCAAGGTGGCTATGGGATCCAGACCTCACCGGCGATGGGCCAGGCCAGTGCGGCGTTGGTACGCGGGTTGGGTTTACCCGAGCCCTTGCAACGAGCGGGCTTGAGCGTGGCGATGCTGTCACCCAAGCGCTTGAGTTAATCCGGTGCATGACGCCAATAGCTTTGCGTCATGCACCAGCTCTTGCTTTATGGGTTAGCCCTGAAACAATTCCCCCAGGATCGGTTGGCGAACACGTGTTGCCTCGTCTCTGAATGCCTGGTAGTAGCCGGTACTGCTGCTCGGCATATCAGTCACATGACTACCCGTCGCTTGTGGCTGGGGTTGAGCCGAGAAATCTGATGGGTCCGTCCCAGGAGCCGGAGTTGCGGGTGCCGTTCTGCTTCTAGCCTCTATCGCCCGGCCAAAGTTGGTGGTTCGCATACAACACGGGCGACACCGTAACGGTAGGTCTTCAACCGCAAGTAGGCGTCATAGGTGGTGGTCAGTGTCTGCGGCCGGCTAAACGTATCGTAACTCTGCTCAATGACCATGGCGCCGGTGGTCATTTTTGAAAGGCGTCCACGGGTGTTCTATACAAACTGGCTTTTCTGGCCATCGGCAGCGGTTTGCTCTTGCAGGCGCCCGCCGGGGGAGTAGTTATACAGTGCCGTCAATGTCGTGCCATTGGCGGTTTAGTTCGCGATAAGAAAACTCACCCCTCCCAACGACCCGCCGCCACATGATCACTGTCCCGCCCCTCAACCCACCGCGCCCCTTCACTGGTATTTTCCTTCTTCCAGAACGGCGCCCGGGTCTTGAGGTAATCCATCACAAACGCACAGGCATCAAACGCCGCCTGGCGATGGGCACTGGCAGCCGCGACGAACACAATCGGCTCGCCGGGCTCCAGGGCGCCGATGCGGTGCAGCACTTCCAGCTTGAGCAGCGGCCAGCGCTGCTCGGCTTCGATGGCGATCTTGGCCAGGGCTTTTTCGGTCATGCCGGGGTAGTGTTCGAGGAACATGCCCGCCACGTCGAGGCCGTCGTTGAAGTCGCGTACATAACCGACAAAGCTGACGACCGCGCCTACGCCGACATTGGCCGCGTGCATCGCGTTGACTTCAGCACCGGGGTCAAAAGCCTCGATCTGTACACGAATGGCCATGTTCAGCCTCCGGTCACGGGTGGGAAAAACGCGATTTCGTCACCTGCCTGCAGTGGCTCGTCGAGGGCGCAGAGTTCCTGGTTGCGCGCGCACATCAAGCTGGCCTCGTTGAGCACCTCAAACCCTGGATCACCTGCCAACGCCTGGCGCACGGCATCGACCGTGGCAAAGTTGCCTTCCATTTCCAGCGAGTCCAGGCCTACCGCTTCGCTGTAGCGGGCAAAAAACAGTACGTTGATACTCATGCTTGATCCGCCTTGAAATGCCCACTCTTGCCGCCGAGTTTTTCCAGCAATCGAATGTTTTCGATGGTCATGCCCCGGTCGACAGCCTTGCACATGTCGTAGATGGTCAGTGCGGCGACGCTGGCGGCGGTCAACGCTTCCATCTCCACGCCGGTCTGACCGGAGAGCTTGCAGCGAGCGACGATGTGCACGGTATTTTCCCCTTCGGCGGCGAGCTCAACCTTGACCCCGGTCAGCATCAGCGGATGGCACAGGGGGATCAGATCACTGGTTTTTTTCGCGGCCTGGATCCCGGCGATGCGGGCCACGGCAAATACGTCGCCCTTGGGGTGGGCGCCGTCGACGATCATTTGCAGGGTCTGGGGCAGCATGCGCACCCGCGCTTCGGCCACGGCTTCACGGAACGTCACGGTTTTGTCAGTGACGTCGACCATATGGGCACGGCCCTGGGAATCGAGATGAGTCAGCACGGGGATACTCCTGATCAGAAGCCCCGATTGTAAACCCAACGCAGATCAAAATGTGGGAGCGGGCTTGCTCGCTCCCACACTGGCCGTGGCTACAGGTGGGATTCGGCGTATTCGGCCAGAATCGAGCGAGGGACACCCTGCAAGGCGATATGCACGCCGTTCGGGAAGTCCTTGAAGCGTTCTGTCAGGTAGGTCAGCCCGGAGCTGGTCGCGGACAGGTAAGGGGTGTCGATCTGTGCCAGGTTGCCCAGGCACACCACTTTGGAACCGGCGCCGGCACGGGTGATGATGGTTTTCATCTGGTGCGGCGTAAGGTTCTGGCACTCATCGATCAAAATCAGGCTCTGCTGGAAGCTGCGACCTCGGATGTAGTTGAGGGATTTGAACTGCAACGGCACTTTGCTGAGGATGTAGTCGACGCTGCCATGGGTGTTTTCGTCATCCATGTGCAAGGCTTCGAGGTTGTCGGTGATCGCCCCCAGCCACGGCTCCATTTTTTCTGCCTCGGTACCGGGCAAAAAGCCGATTTCCTGGTCCAGGCCCTGCACGCTGCGGGTAGCGATAATGCGGCGATAGCGCTTGGTGACCATGGTCTGTTCGATGGCGGCGGCCAGGGCGAGGATGGTTTTCCCGGAGCCGGCAGCACCGGTCAGGTTGACCAGGTGGATGTCCGGATCGAGCAGCGCGTACAGCGCCAGGCTCTGGTACACGTCACGCGGTTTCAGGCCCCAGGCTTCCTGGTGCAACAGGGGTTCCTGATGCAGGTCGAGGATCAGCAGCTTGTCGACCTGGATCTCTTTGATCCAGCCCACAAAACCCTGTTCGTCGATGATGAATTCGTTGATATGCACCGCCGGCAGGTTGTCGATCAACTGCACCTGGTGCCAGGTGCGGCCATGGTCCTGGCGGGTCTCGACTTTACTGACGCGGTCCCAGAACGAGCCGGTCATGGTGTGATAACCACGGGACAGCATCGACACGTCATCGACCAGTTGGTCGGTACTGTAGTCCTCGGCCGCGATCCCACACGCTCGGGCCTTGAGGCGCATATTGATGTCTTTGGTCACCAGCACCAGGCGCAGGTCCTTGTCGCGCGCGTGCAGGTCGATCAATTGGTTGATGATCTTGTTGTCGTTGAGGTTTTCCGGCAGCAGGCTGTTGGGTTCGCTGCGCTTGCTCATCAGGATCGACAGCAAGCCCTTGGGCCCACCCTTGCCACGCTGGATCGGCACGCCGACTTCAACATCCTCAGGCGAGGCTTCACCCAGGGTCTTGTCGATCAGGCGGATGGCCTGGCGGCATTCGGCGGCCACGCTGTGGTGCCCGCTTTTGAGTTTGTCGAGTTCCTCAAGCACGATCATCGGGATGGCGACGTGGTGTTCTTCGAAATTAAGCAGCGCGTTTGGATCGTGGATCAATACGTTGGTATCAAGCACATAAAGGATTGGCTGGTCGGAAGAAGGGGTACGTCCATGATCATCCATACTCGGTCACCTTTGTGGGAGCCAGTCGACGCAATACCACAACAGTGCTGCGCCTCGATTCGACCGCCGGATACACCGCAAAGGGAGTCTGGGAAGACGCCACCTGTGGTGCAGGTTTCGGCGATCTGACTTCGTAATACCGCAAAACCCATGACAGAAAAAAGCACTTTGACGTTTTTTTGAAATTTATTTTTCAGGATGACGAATAGCACTAGCCGAGGGCCCGATGCACCGTTAAAGTCGGAAGTCCGCCTGCATCGAAATGTCGCAGCAAATCACCCCGAAATCCCCTCATCCCCAACAGGGCCGGGCATTTTCGTTTTTCAGCGAAACGCCTCCCGACACGCCTGCCAACCCAACCCACTTTGCGCCGTGGCCTGTAACAACAGAGGCAATGCGACCCGTGCCTTGTCCTGGGTGTCATGGAACACAATCACACCTTTGCGCCACAACAACATCAGCGTCAAAACCCGATGAGCCGACTCCTCGGCCTTGAGCGACCCAGGCTCATCCTGGGAGTCGATATCCCACAACGCCACTTGCAGGCCCTGGGCCTGGAAAAATCCCTGGCTGTGCGCACGACGCTGGCCATAGGGTGGGCGGAACAGCGGCACGTAGTTTTCCGGCAGCAGGTTCTGGGTCAGCGCGGCGCTGCGGGTGATGGAGTCCTGCCAATCGACCCAATGGCTATGGGAGCGGTATTGCCAGCCCTGGATACCCACGCACTGGCCTTGATACAACGCCTGCACATCGGCGGCCGAAGTTTTCTCCAGACGTGTTTGCAGGCTGTTGCCCAGGGCAAAGAAGGTGGCCGTCATTTTCTGCTTGCGCAGGTAATCAGCCAGCCAGTCGGTATTACCGTTGACCGGCGCCGGGCCGCCGTCAAAGGTCAGCAGGAACAGCCGGTCGTTAAGCTCATCGCCATTGCGCTCGAAATCGCCAAAGCGCGCGACTTCGCTGCTGATCTGCGGAAACAGCGCGGCCTTGCGCAGCAACTCGTCCAGGTAGCGCTGGTGAAACGTGCGACTGGGGCCGGCCCAGCCTATATAGAAGGATTGGTCGCTGACTTCAAACTTGCCAGCCTGCTCGCGCAGGTCGTCCATGTTTTCCACCAGGTAGCAGAACGAGGCGTCCTGCTCGCAGCTTTGCTGGGCGAACGTGTAGTTCTCCAGCAGCCGTTGCCACAGGTGACGACGCAGGTCGTCAATCGCGCCCTGGTTGATGATCTTCAGGCCCAGGCGCTGCTTGAGCGCAGGTTCGTCCAGGGCCTCACTGGCCAGCAGAGTGTTGGCGAACATCAGGATTTCAGCGCGTGACGCCACATCGAACAGCGCCGGGCTGCTGAGTTTTTCCGGCCAGGTGCCGCGGTCGAGGCTGGCGACATCCACACTGGCCGCCTGGGCGCCCAGGCACATCAGCCAGGCGCATAAAAAAAGCGCAATTCGCACAACGGGTCCCCTCTGTAGGCGCGAGCTTGCTCGCGAAGAACGTCAACGATAACACTGGCATCCAGCATGCACGCGGTGCCCTGGCGTTTTTCGCGAGCAAGCTCGCGCCTACAGAAATTGCGTGGCTATTGGCTTGATAGGTGGAGTCAAACCGCCCTACCCCCTAGAATCCCCCGACGATTACAGGAGACGACTTCATGCTGATGGTGATTTCCCCCGCCAAAACCCTCGATTTCGAGACCAGGCCTGCGACCCCGCGCTTTACCCAGCCGCAATACCTTGACCACTCACAGGAGTTGATCGAGCAGTTGCGCGAGCTGAGCCCGGCGCAAATCAGCGAGTTGATGCACGTATCCGACAAGATCGGCGGCCTCAACGCCGCACGCTTCGGCAGTTGGACGCCGGCCTTTACCCCGGCCAACGCCAAGCAGGCGCTACTGGCGTTCAAGGGAGATGTGTACACCGGCCTGAATGCCCAGACTTTCAAGGACGCCGACTTCACCTACGCTCAGGAACACTTGCGCATGCTCTCCGGCCTGTACGGCCTGCTGCGCCCGCTGGACCTGATGATGCCGTACCGCCTGGAGATGGGCACCAAGTTGCCCAACGCCCGTGGCAAGGACCTGTACGCGTTCTGGGGCACACAGATCAGCGAGTGGCTCAATGAAGCACTGGCCGAGCAAGGCGATGACGTGTTGCTGAACCTGGCGTCCAACGAGTACTTCTCGGCGGTCAAGCGCCCGGCCTTGAATGCACGGATCATCAATACCGAGTTCAAGGACCTGAAAAACGGCCAGTACAAGATCATCAGCTTCTACGCCAAGAAAGCCCGCGGCATGATGAGCCGCTTCGTGATCGAAGAGCGCATCAACGACCCGGCCCAGCTCAAGCAGTTCGACGCGCAGGGTTATCGCTTCAATGCCGAGCAGTCCAAGCCGGATAACCTGGTGTTTTTGCGCGATCACGCACCGGAATAGGTCGACAGCACAACGCAAGTCCCATGTAGGAGCTGGCTTGCCTGCGATAGCGGTGGGTCAGCTGCACATTCGGCAACTGGCAGACCGCTATCGCAGGCAAGCCAGCTCCCACATTTTTATCCGCATTCCCCAATGAAATCGTCATTATTTTGGCGCCAGAAATATTTCTTCAGATTCTCTAACGTTTCTTTCACTCGACATTCGTCAGTTTTTTTCGTAGTGGCACCACTTTTTTTAAACAGTAGTGGCATAAAACTATATCCCCGCGCCAACTCCCTATAACCACTAGCCAAATCCGCAAGTGCTATCAATATAGTACCAGTGCCATCTTTGCCAATATTTCAAGAAATTTCGAAAAACAGGATGAGCGGCCAGGAACTATGCCCCCAAGTGCCGCTCATACCACCGGTAACGATTATCTCTGTTCTTGTGCGATATGACTTACACAACGACCACCGAAAGTAGCAAAGTTGTCACATACACGTTTACTTTCGGTTCTAACAACCAACTATTTAGTTGAGGGCAGGCGATTCGGTTGCATGACCATCACCTATAAGGCCAAGGCTGAGCCTACCCAAATGGGTCAGTGAGACAACCCAAGGCACTGATAGACAAGGGTTTAACGCCCATATCACGGCTTTGCGGCACTGGCGCCAGACCTTTCTCGCAGAAGGCTGGCTGCATTTCAGGGCAAGCCCCAACAACAAGGCCAAGTTGCGCACAACTTGAGTGCATTAGTTAGTCACTCGACTTTTAACATGCCTACCCATGGGATTGCTGTGTCTATTCACAGCATAACCTTATGCATGAGTGACGCTTTAAAACATTAACTCCAGCCATCTAATGGCTCGTTAAACACAGAGGTATATGCGATGCGCATCAGTATATTTGGTTTGGGTTACGTGGGCGCAGTCTGTGCCGGTTGCCTGTCTGCACGGGGCCATGAAGTGGTCGGCGTAGACATCTCCAAGGATAAGATTGACCTGATCAACGCGGGCAAGTCGCCCATCGTTGAACCGGGCCTGGGCGAACTGTTGAGCCAAGGCATTGCCAGCGGCCGCTTGCGCGGTACCACCGACTTCGCCGAAGCCATCCGCGATACCGATCTGTCGATGATTTGCGTCGGCACGCCGAGCAAGAAAAACGGCGACCTGGAACTCAACTACATCGAAGCGGTGTGCCGCGAGATCGGTTTTGTCCTGCGTGACAAGACCACCCGTCACACCATCGTGGTGCGCAGCACCGTGTTACCCGGCACCGTGGCCAACGTGGTGATCCCGATCCTCGAAGACTGCTCCGGCAAAAAAGCCGGTGTCGACTTCGGTGTAGCGGTCAACCCGGAATTCCTGCGTGAATCCACCGCCATTGCCGACTACGACCTGCCGCCGATGACCGTCATCGGTGAGTTCGACAAAGCCTCCGGCGATGTCCTGCAATCGCTGTACGAAGAACTCGATGCACCGATCATCCGCAAGGACATCGCCGTCGCCGAGATGATCAAGTACACCTGCAACGTCTGGCACGCGACCAAAGTGACCTTCGCCAACGAGATCGGCAACATCGCCAAGGCCGTGGGCGTCGATGGGCGCGAAGTGATGGAAGTGGTCTGCCAGGACAAGACCCTCAACCTGTCCCAGTACTACATGCGCCCGGGTTTTGCCTTCGGCGGTTCGTGCCTGCCAAAAGACGTGCGTGCCCTGACCTACCGTGCCGGCGCCCTGGACGTGGAAGCGCCGCTGCTCAACTCGCTGATGCGCAGCAACGAGTCCCAGGTGCAGAACGCCTTCGACATCGTCTCCGGCCACGACAAGCGCAAGGTCGCCCTGCTGGGCCTGAGCTTCAAGGCCGGCACTGATGACCTGCGCGAAAGCCCGCTGGTTGAGCTGGCGGAAATGCTCATCGGCAAGGGCTTCGACCTGAGCATCTACGACAGCAACGTCGAGTACGCCCGTGTCCACGGTGCGAACAAGGACTACATCGAAGGCAAGATCCCCCATGTGTCGTCCCTGCTCAACTCGGACTTCGACGATGTGATCAACAACAGCGACGTGATCATCCTCGGCAACCGTGACGAGAAATTCCGCGCCCTGGCGCAGAACGCCCCGCACGGCAAGCAAGTGGTCGACCTGGTGGGCTTCATGTCCAAGGCCACCAGCGTGACGGGCCGTACCGAAGGCATTTGTTGGTAAGCCGCAGCGGCTAGTTTCAAGCGGCAAGCTGCAAGTTAGAAGCGATGCTTTTCAGCTTGTGGCTTGCCGCCCGACTTCTCTGTGACGGACGCGAATATGCAACGGTTAAACCAAGCGACTGGTTGGCTACTCTATCTGGGGCTTTTAGCGCTTCTAGCTCTGGCTCTGCCAGCCAGTACGTTCGACTCCGAGTCGAAGAATTTTATTTTCCTGATTGGCGCCGTCGGTATCTGGCGCTACTCGATGGGTGCTACGCATTTCTTTCGCGGCATGCTGTTCCTCTACGTGGTCTACCCGCACCTGCGGCGCAAAGTGCGCAAGCTGGGCAAGGCGGCGGACCCGTCCCATGTGTTCCTGATGGTCACCAGTTTCCGCATCGACGCGCTGACCACCGCGCAGGTCTACAGCTCGGTGATTCGCGAGGCCATCGAGTGCGGCTTCCCTACCACCGTGGTCTGCTCGCTGGTGGAAATGTCCGATGAACTGTTGGTCAAGAGCCTCTGGGAAAAGATGAACCCGCCGGCCCACGTCAAACTGGATTTCGTGCGGATCGCCGGCACCGGCAAGCGCGATGGCCTGGCCTTCGGTTTCCGCGCGATCTCCCGCCATCTGCCGGACGAGCGCGCCGTGGTTGCAGTGATCGACGGCGACACGGTGCTGGCCGAGGGCGTGGTGCGCAAGACCGTGCCGTGGTTCCAGCTGTTCGGCAATGTCGGCGGCCTGACCACCAACGAATTCTGCGAAGTGCGCGGCGGCTACATCATGAGCGAGTGGCACAAACTGCGCTTCGCCCAGCGCCACATCAACATGTGCTCCATGGCCCTGTCCAAGCGCGTGCTGACCATGACCGGGCGCATGTCGGTGTTCCGTGCCAGCGTCGTCACCGACCCCGGCTTTATTGCCGATGTGGAAAGCGACTCGCTGCAACACTGGCGCCTGGGCCGCTTCAAGTTCCTGACCGGCGATGACAAGTCCAGTTGGTTCAGCCTGATGCGCCTGGGCTACGACACCTTCTACGTGCCGGATGCGGCGATCAACACCGTGGAACACCCGCCGGAAAAGAGTTTTATCAAGGCCAGCCGCAAGTTGATGTTCCGCTGGTACGGCAACAACCTGCGCCAGAACTCCCGCGCCCTGGGCCTGGGCATGCAACGCCTGGGCCTGTTTACCAGCGTGGTGTTGTTCGACCAGCGCGTGTCGATGTGGACCTCCCTGCTGGGCCTGACCGTGGCAATCATCGCCACCTTCAAGTACGGCGGCGCGTTCATCCTCGCCTACCTGTTGTGGATCGGCATCACCCGCCTGATCCTGACCCTGCTGCTGTCGTGCTCCGGCCACAAGATCGGCCCCGCCTACCCGGCGATTCTCTATTACAACCAGATCATGGGCGCGCTGGTGAAGATCTACGTGTTCTTCCGCCTCGATCAACAGTCCTGGACCCGCCAGGACACCAAACTGACCCGCGATTTGGCCAGCTTTCAACGTTGGTTCAACACCTGGTCGTCTCGGACCATGACCTTCTCCGCCGGCAGCATTTTCGTCGCCGTGTTGCTGATGATGGTCTGACCCTGCCAAGCCTGAATTAACCAAGGAATTAGTACGCCATGAACAGCCAAGTAAACGCCAACGTTGTCCACGAATCCGAAGCCCAGCGCCAACACGCCCGGGTCAAAATCCCGGCCAAGCTGCGCTTTTTCGGCGCCGACCGCACGCCCATGGAAGTGCGCGTCATCGACCTGTCCGCCGGCGGCCTGGCCTTCAATGCCGCCCAACAACCTCTGAAAGTCGGTGATGTGCACAAGGCGCGCCTGCAATTTGTGATCGACAACCTGGGCCTGGCGATGGACGTGGAATTGATGGTGCGTTCCCACGACCGCCAGAGTGGCCGAACCGGCTGCCAGTTCCAGAACCTCGACGCCCAGGACATTTCGACCCTGCGCCACCTGATCACCTCGCACTTGTCGGGCGATATCGTGACCATGGGCGACGTGCTGGCAACCCTGCAGCGCGACAACTTCACCAAGGCGCGCAAGGTCAAGGACAGCGGCAGCGGCATGAGCGCCTTCGGCCGCCTGCGCGCCGTGACCTTCAGCCTGGCGATTTTCCTGGTGGGCCTGGCAGCCTTCGGGTTCGTGTTCAAGTCGGTGTACGGCATGTACTTCGTCAGCCACGCCCAGGCCGGCCTGGTCAACGTGCCGGGGATGAACGTCACGATGCCCCGCGACGGCACCGTGCAAAGCCTGATCAAGGACAACGGCGTTGCCGCCAAAGGCGCGCCACTGGCGACCTTCAGCACCAGCATGCTCGATGTGCTCAAGGGCCATCTGGACGAAGACCAACTGCAACCGGCCAAGGTCGAAGAGCTGTTCGGCAAGCAAATGACCGGCACCCTGACCTCGCCCTGCGACTGCATCGTCGCCCAGCAGTTGGTCGCGGACGGCCAGTACGCCAGCAAAGGTGATGTGATCTTCCAACTGGTGCCGCGCGGCAGCCAGGCGAATGTCGAGGCGCGTTTTTCCTATCGCCAGTTCGCTGATGTGCGCCCAGGCACCCGCGTGAACTTCCAGGTGGCCGATGAGGAACAGGTGCGCAGCGGCACCATCGTCAGCAGCACCAGCCTCAACAGCGCCGACCTGTCTTCCGACATCCGCGTGCAGATCAAGCCCGATACCCCGCTGGACAGCCTCTACGCCGGCCGCCCGGTGGAAGTGACCAGCGACCGTGGCCCGTCCCTGAACTGGCTGATCGATAAAGCCATGGCTGCTGGTTTGTAAGCGAGGACATGCCTGTGAACCCTATTTCAAGAACAACACAATCCCTGTGGGAGCCCAGTCCTGTAGGAGCCGGGCTTGCCCGCGATGCAGGCGACGCGGTGCATCAGACAAACCGCGGCGATGCCTTCGCAGGCAAGCCAGCTCCCACAAAAGCGCGCGCCCACATCCGCCCTGTGGCGCTGCTGGCATTGGCGGTCAGCCTGGCCGGTTGCGCCGGCCTGCCCGACCAGCGCCTGGCCAATGAAGCGCTCAAGCGGGGCGACACCGCCACCGCCGCGCAGAATTACCAGCAACTAGCGGACCTGGGCTACAGCGAGGCCCAAGTCGGCCTCGCGGATATCCAGGTCGGCAGCCGCGACCCGGCGCAGATCAAGCAGGCCGAAGCCACCTATCGCGCGGCAGCGGATGTATCGCCACGCGCCCAGGCCCGCCTCGGTCGCCTGCTGGTGGCCAAGCCCGGTGCCACCGAGGCCGAGCACCGCGAAGCCGAAAGCCTGTTGAAAAAAGCCTTTGCCAATGGCGAGGGCAATACCCTGATCCCGCTGGCGATGCTGTACCTGCAATACCCCCACGATTTCCCCAGCGTCAACGCGCAGCAGCAGATCGATACCTGGCGCACTGCCGGCTACCCCGAGGCGGGCCTGGCGCAGGTGCTGCTGTATCGCACCCAGGGCACTTACGACCAGCACTTGGATGACATCGAGAAAATCTGCAAGGCCGCGCTCAGCAGCACCGATATCTGCTACGTCGAACTGGCCACCGTCTACCAGAAGCGCGAGCAACCGGAGCAACAGGCCGAACTGCTCAAGCAGATGGAGGCCGGCTACAGCCGTGGCACCGTCACCGCCCAGCGGGTCGACAGTGTGGCCCGTGTGCTCGGCGATGCCTCACTGGGCAAGACTGACGAAAAAACCGCCCAGGCCCTGCTGGAAAAAATCGCCCCTGGCTACCCGGCGTCCTGGGTCAGCCTCGCGCAGTTGCTCTACGACTTCCCGGAACTGGGCGACGTCGAGCAGATGATGAAGTATCTGGACAACGGCCGTGCCGCCGACCAGCCCCGCGCCGAATTGTTGCTGGGCAAGCTGTACTACGAAGGCAAGTGGGTGCCGGCCGATGCCAAGGCCGCCGAAGCGCACTTCCAGAAAGCCCAGGGCCAGGAAGTGGCTGCCGATTACTACCTCGGCCAGATCTACCGCCGGGGCTACCTGGGCCAGGTCTACTCGCAAAAGGCCCTGGACCATTTGCTGACCGCGGCGCGCAACGGCCAGAACAGTGCCGACTTCGCGATCGCCCAATTGTTTTCCCAGGGTAAGGGCACCCGGCCCGACCCGCTCAACGCCTATGTGTTCAGCCAACTGGCAAAGATCCAGGACACCCCGCAGGCCAATGAGCTGGCCGCGCAACTTGAACAACAACTGCCGCCCGCCCAGCGCGCCGAGGGCCAGCGCCTGCTGCAACAAGAGCTGGCCGCCCGTGGCGCCTTGAGCCAAAGCACGCTGCAACTGCACGCCCTGCAAGAAGAAGACGGCGAGGAATCCCTATGAAACTCAATCCATTCGTCAAGGCCGGTATTGGCCTGACCTTCGCCCTGCTGTGGTCGTGCCCGACCCTGGCCGCGCTGACCGAAGACAAGAACTTCGGCCTGGAAGTGAAAATCACCGGTCAGTCCGAAGATGACCGCGACCTCGGCACCCAGCGTGGCGGCGACGTCAACGGTATCGGCCTGGATGTACGCCCGTGGATCTATGGCGAAAGCGGTGCCTGGAGCGCCTACGCCATGGGTCAGGCGGTGGCGTCCAGCGACATCATCGAGACCGATACCCTGCAACAGTCCGATGGCGACACCACCGAGCAGTCGAGCAGCAACGACCGCAAGACCAAGAAGAACTACCTGGCCCTGCGCGAGTTCTGGGTCGGCTACAGCGGCTTCACGCCCTACCCTGGCGAGATCCTCAAGCTCGGCCGCCAGCGCCTGCGCAATAACGATGGGCAATGGCGCGACACCAATATCGAAGCGCTGAACTGGACCTTCGACACCACCCTGCTCAAGGCCAATGTCGGCGCTGCCGAACGCTTCAGCGAGTACCGCACCGACCTCAAGGAACTGTCTCCCGAAGACAAGGACCGCCAGCACCTCTATGCCGATGCGGCCTACCAGTGGACTCCCGGCCATTGGGTCGGCGTGCGCGGGCATCACACCCACGACGACGGCAAGCTCGACTACCCACAACCGGGCGTGGCCGCCGATCCACTGGACAAGCGCCAGAACGGCGACCTGACCTGGCTCGGTATTGAGGCCAACAGCGACGCCTACAACTGGCGCAACACCAATACCGTCAACTACTGGGCCAGCGTCACCGGCATGCAGGGCGACCGCAGCAGCGTCAACGCGCTGAACGCCGACGGCACACGCCCAGCCAACGCCAAGCGCAACCAGGATGTAGACGGCTGGGCCACTGACCTCGGCGTACGCCTGCGTCTCGACCCGCAGTGGCAAGTGGGTGCGGCCTATGCCCGCGCCAGCGCCGACTACGAGCAGAACGGCCTGCAAAGCAACCGTTCGAACTTCACCGGCACGCAATCGCGGGTACATCGTTTTGGCGAGGCGTTTCGCGGCGAGATGAACAATATGCAGTCCATGAGCCTGTTCGGTTCCTGGCAATTGCGCGACGACTACGACGCCAGCCTGGTCTACCACAAGTTCTGGCGCGTGGACGGCAACAAGCCAGTGGGCAGCAATGGCATTGATGCGGTGCAGAACAACTACGACGACGTCACCGGCGCCGTGTTGTCCAGCGCCTCCCTGCCACTGGTAGACGGCAACAAGGACCTAGGCCAGGAGATGGACCTGGTGGTCACCAAGTACTTCAAGAAAGGCCTGCTGCCGGCTGCGCTCAGCCAGTCGATCGACGAACCGTCGGCCCTGGTGCGCTTTCGTGGTGGGGTGTTCAAGCCGGGCGATGCCTATGGCAAGCAAGTCGACTCGTACATGCACCGCGCCTTTGTCGACGTAGTCTGGCGCTTCTGATGGGAGCCTGCGCAATGAATCCTCACGCCCTCAAAGGCTCGGCCCTGCTCGCTGCGGCAATGCTGCTGGCGTGCGCCCCGGCCTTTGCCAATGTCGAGCCGCAGGTCAAGGCGCCCACCATCGCCAAGGAACTGCAACAGGCCAAGACCTACACCATCACCAGCCCGCCGACCGCGCCGCTGGAGATGCCCAAGCCGGCGCTGCCAGACCTGTCGGGCTACACCGCCGAGGCTGTGGCGCAGAAGATCGTACGCAGCAAGGCCGGCAAGGTCAGCATCCGCCGGATGATGCAGGAGAACGCCCTCAAGGACTTCATCGGCGGCGACAACAAGATGGCCGAATGGGTGGTGCGCCAGCATGGCATCCCCCAGGCGATCTTTATCGACGACGGCTACATGAACCTCAAGGACCTGCTCAAGAAGGTGCCCAAGCAATACCTGAGCGAAACCTCGCCCGGGGTATTCCTGGCCAAGCTACCGATTGTGGTCGGCGAAAAGGGCATCCTCGAAATCGATAAACAGACCCAGGAGTTGCGCCTGTCCCAGGAGGCCGGCTCGTTCCTGGTCAACGATGGCCAGCTGTTTGTGCGCGATACCAAGATCACCGGCTGGCGCGAGAAGACCAATGGCCCGGCGACCTTCCAGTCGCCCAAGGAATTCCGCCCGTTCCTGCTGGCCTGGGGCGGCACCCAGACCTATATCGTCAACAGCAAGATGGCCAGCTTCGGCTACGCCAACAGCAAGTCCTACGGCGTGAGTATTTCCCAGTACACGCCGAACATGGCCAAGGTCCTCAAGCGCCCGGAACCCACCGGCTGGATTGTCGATTCCGAGTTCTCGGACATGTGGTACGGCTTCTACTGCTACGAGACCACCGGGTTTGTGATCAAGGGCAGCACCTACAAAGACAATATCGTCTACGGCATCGACCCCCACGACCGTTCCCACGGCCTGATCATTGCCGACAACACCGTGTACGGCACCAAGAAAAAGCACGGCATCATTATTTCCCGTGAGGTCAACGACAGCTTCATCTTCAACAACCGCAGCTACGACAACAAACTCTCGGGCCTGGTGATCGACCGTAACAGCGTGAACAACCTGATCGCCGATAACGAGATTTACCGCAACCACACCGACGGCATCACCCTCTATGAGAGCGGCGACAACCTGTTGTGGGGCAACCGCGTGATCAGCAACCGCCGCCATGGGATCCGCGTGCGCAACAGCGTGAATATCCGCCTCTACGAAAACGTCGCCATGGCCAACGGCCTGACCGGCGTCTACGGGCACATCAAGGACTTGACCGACACCGACCGCGACATCGCCCTCGACCCGTTCGACGCCCAGGTCTCGCTGATCGTCGTCGGCGGTGAGCTGGCGGCCAACGGCAGCGGGCCGCTGTCCATCGACTCGCCGCTGAGCATCGAGCTGTTTCGCGTATCGATGCTCGCACCCACCAAATCCAGCGGCATCAGCTTCTCGGGGATTCTTGGCGAGCGCCAGGATGAAATTCTCGACCTGCTGGTGCGCCAGCGCAAAGCCGTGCTGATCGACCCTGTCGAACGCCAGACCCCATTGCAGGACTGAGGATGACCTTTATGCACCCACACATGATCAAACTGCTCAGCCTCTCGGGTTTGACCCTTGGCATCCTGGCCGCCAGCCATAGCGTGCGCGCCGATCAAGCACCGGCCCCAAGCTTCACTGCCGAGCCGTGCTGCAACCTGTGCCCCGCGGCGCACGACGCAAAGAACTACACCACTCGTTACCAGCAGAACTTCACCACCCTGGTACAGGCCCAGGGCGACTGGCTGTTCCGGACCCAGGAAGACCTGCGTACCGAATTCGACACCACCCCCGCCGGCTACAAGCGCATGCAACAGTTGCACGATGCGTTCAAGAGCAAGGGCGTGGAGTTGGTGGTGGTCTACCAGCCGACCCGTGGCCTGGTGAACCGCAACAAGCTCAACCCGGCGGAAAAAGCGCGCTTTGATTTCGACAAGGCGCTGGGCAACTACAAGTCCATGCTCGGGCGTTTCGCCAAGATGGGCTATGTGGTGCCGGACCTGTCGCCGCTGACCAATGAACAACTGCCGGACGAACTGCCGGCCCATGATTTCTACTTCCGTGGCGATCAGCACTGGACCCCGTATGGCGCCCAGCGCACCGCAAAAATCGTCGGGGCCAAGGTGCGCGCCATGCCCGAATTCGCCGGGATCCCCCAGCGTGAATTCGAGACCAAGAAATCCGGACGCATGGGCAAGACCGGCACCCTGCACAACATGGCCGGCCAGTTGTGCGGCACCAGCTACGCGATCCAGTACATGGACCAGTTCAGCACCGAGCCCAAGGGCGAGGCGGCGGACGGTGACCTGTTCGGCGATTCCGGCAACCCGCAGATCACGCTGGTGGGCACCAGCCACAGCGGCAAGAACTACAACTTCGCCGGCTTCCTGGAACAGGAAATCGGTGCCGACATCCTCAACGTCGCCTTCCCCGGCGGTGGCCTGGAGGGTTCGATGATCCAGTACCTGGGCAGCGAAGAGTTCCAGAAAAGCCCGCCGAAGATCCTGATCTGGGAGTTCTCGCCGCTGTATCGCCTGGACCAGGAAACTATCTACCGCCAGATGATGGCCCTGCTCGACAACGGCTGCGAAGGCAAGCCGGCGCAAATGAGCGCCAGCACCACCCTCAAGCCGGGCAAGAACGAGTTGATGGTCAACAGCAAGAACATGGACCTGCGCAACAGCCGCCATCAGGTCGATATTCGCTTCGCCGATCCTTCGGTGAAAACCCTGCAAGCCACCCTCTGGTACATGAACGGGCGCCACGAGGACATCAAGATCGACAAGCCCGAAACATCCGAGACAGACGGGCGTTTCGCCTTTGAACTGCGCACCGATGAAGACTGGGCCTCGCAGAACCTGCTGGCCGTGGAAGTCCAGGGCCCCGAAGCGGGTGCTGCTGCGCAGAAAGTCGAAGCGAAAATTTGCACACGCAACGTGTTCCCAAGCGGCGGTCAGCAGACCGCGCAACTTGGGCAATGAGGTTACTTATGCAGAAGTTACTGATTCCAACGCTGCTAGGCCTGGCGATGTTTGCAGGCCAAGCCAACGCCGCCGCGCCGCTGCGGCCGCCCCAGGGCTATTTCGCGCCGATTGAAGCGTTCAAGACCGGCGACTTCAAGAACGACTGCGACGCCATGCCGACGCCCTACACCGGTTCGCTGCAGTTTCGCAGCAAATACGAAGGCTCCGATAAAGCCCGTTCGACCCTGAACGTGCAATCGGAAAAAGCCTTTCGCGACAGCACCGCCGATATCACCAAACTGGAAAAAGACACCAGCAAGCGGGTGATGCAGTTCATGCGCGACGGTCGCCCGGAGCAATTGCAATGCACCCTGAACTGGCTGGTGAGCTGGGCCAAGGCCGATGCGCTGATGTCCAAGGACTTCAACCACACCGGCAAGTCCATGCGCAAATGGGCGTTGGGCAGCATGGCCTCGGCCTATGTGCGCCTGAAGTTCTCCGAGTCGCAACCCCTGGCCAAGCATCCGCAGGAGTCGCAACTGATCGAAGCCTGGTTCAACAGACTGGCCGAGCAAGTGGTCAGCGACTGGGACAACCTGCCCCTGGAAAAAACCAACAACCACTCGTACTGGGCCGCCTGGTCGGTGATGGCCACGTCCGTCGCCACCAACCGTCGCGACCTGTTCGATTGGGCGGTCAAGGAATACAAGGTCGGCGCCAACCAGGTCGATGCCCAGGGCTATCTGCCCAACGAACTGAAGCGCCAGCAACGGGCCTTGGCCTATCACAACTATGCATTGCCGCCACTGGCGATGATCGCCAGTTTTGCCCTGGTCAACGGCGTGGATGTACGCGGTGAAAACAACGGCGCGCTCAAGCGCCTGGGGGACAAGGTGCTCGCGGGCGCCAAGGATCCGGACATCTTCGAACAGAAGAACGGCAAGGAGCAGGACATGCATGACCTGGAGCAGGACTCGAAATTCGCCTGGCTCGAACCGTTCTGCACCCTCTACACCTGCGCCCCGGATGTGCTCGAACGCAAGCACGACATGCAACCGTTCAAGACCTTCCGCCTGGGCGGCGACCTGACCAAGGTCTACGACCCGGCGCACGATAAAGGCAACAAAGGTTCCTGACCGTACTCGGTCCAAATGTGGGAGCGGGCTTGCTCGCGAAGACGGTGTAACAGTCGCCTACTGTGTTGAATGACACACCGCTTTCGCGAGCAAGCCCGCTCCCACATTTTGAGTCGGTTTCGACAGTGAAAAAGTAGTACAGCCCTCCCCGGTTTTTCGTGGGGGGTTTGGGGGGGCCGTTGGCCCTTGACTGTTGGTTAAACATGGAGAGATCGGGATGGTTTTCTCGTCCAATGTGTTCCTGTTTCTGTTCTTGCCGATCTTTCTCGGCTTGTACTATTTGAGCGGGCAACGCTATCGCAATCTGCTGCTGCTGATTGCCAGCTACGTGTTCTACGCCTGGTGGCGGGTGGACTTCCTGGCGCTGTTCGCCGCCGTGACCCTGTGGAACTACTGGATCGGCCTCAAGGTCGGTGCGGCAGGCGTGCGCACCAAGCCGGCGCAGCGCTGGCTGCTGCTCGGGGTGGCGGTCGACCTGTGCATCCTGGGCTACTTCAAGTACGCCAACTTCGGCGTCGACAGCATCAACCTGATGATGAAATCGGCGGGCCTGGAGCCGTTTATCCTGACCCACGTGCTGTTGCCGATCGGGATCTCGTTCTACATCTTCGAGTCCATCAGCTACATCATCGACGTGTACCGTGGCGACACTCCGGCGACCCGCAACCTCATCGACTTTGCAGCGTTCGTGGCGATCTTCCCGCACCTGATCGCAGGCCCCGTGCTGCGCTTTCGCGACCTGGCCGACCAGTTCAACAACCGCACCCACACCCTGGATAAATTTTCCGAGGGCTGCACGCGATTCATGCAGGGCTTTATCAAGAAGGTGTTTATCGCCGACACCCTGGCGGTGGTGGCCGACCATTGCTTCGCCCTGCAAAACCCCACCACCGGCGATGCCTGGCTCGGCGCGCTGGCGTATACCGCGCAGCTGTACTTCGACTTCTCCGGCTACAGCGACATGGCCATCGGCCTGGGCTTGATGATGGGTTTCCGCTTCATGGAAAACTTCAAGCAGCCGTATATCAGCCAGTCGATCACCGAGTTCTGGCGGCGCTGGCATATCAGCCTGTCTACCTGGTTGCGCGACTACCTGTACATCACCCTGGGTGGCAACCGCAAAGGCACGCTGACCACCTACCGCAACCTGTTCCTGACCATGTTGCTCGGCGGCCTGTGGCACGGCGCGAACATCACCTACATCGTGTGGGGCGCCTGGCACGGCATGTGGCTGGCGATTGAAAAAGCCATCGGCCTGAACACCTCGCCACGCAGCTTCAACCCGGTGCGCTGGGCCTTCACCTTCCTGCTGGTGGTGACCGGCTGGGTCATTTTCCGTGCGGAAAACCTGCAGGTGGCCGGGCGCATGTACGGCGCGATGTTCAGTTTCAACGAGTGGTCGCTGTCGGAACTCAACCGCGCCAGCCTCACCGGCCTGCAAGTGGCGACCCTGGTGGTGGCCTACGCCACCCTGGCGTTCTTTGGCCTGCGCGACTTCTACCGCGATCATCCGGCGGCACCCCGCGTCACCCAGGCAGTGCCGGGCTACGCCATGCGGGCCTGTGTGTTGCTGCTGTTCGCGGCATCGATTCTCAAACTGTCGGCGCAGAGTTTCTCGCCGTTCCTTTACTTCCAATTCTGAGGGAGCCGACATGACCCGTTCATTACGCGTGCTCTATATCGCCCTGTTCCTGAGCATGCTGCTGGTGCTGGGGCTTTGGTCGATGCGCAGTTTCTTCGGTTTCAGCACCAACGCCGATGCCACCGTGCTCAACGGTCGCTGGGCCAAGGCCGTCGAGACCCATTACGACGACGAGTTCCCGATCAAGCGCCTGGGCACCAACCTCTGGGCGGCCCTGGACTACAAGCTGTTCAACGAAGGCCGTCCCGGCGTGGTGCTGGGTCGCGATCACTGGCTGTACAGCGACGAGGAGTTCAACCCCGCCGTCAACCAGGCGCAGAACCTGCAAGACAACTACGCCCTGGTCGAAGGCGTGCGCCAGACCCTCAAGGCCAAGGGTGTGCAATTGGTCATGGCGATTGTCCCGGCCAAGGTGCGCCTGTACCCCGAGCACCTGGGTGAAGTGCAACCGGCGAGTATTCATGCCGGGCTCTACCAGGACTTCCATGCCCGGGTTGCCGCCGACAAGATCATCGCCCCCGACCTGCTGGGCCCGCTGCAACAGGCCAAGCTCCACGGCCAGCAAGTGTTCCTGCGCACCGACACCCACTGGACTCCGGATGGCGCCGAAGTCGCCGCCAAGCAACTGGCCAGGGTGATCAACGCCAAGACCCTGCTCAGCGGCGAGCCCCAGCGGTTTGTCACCGACGCCGAGAACATCACCCCGCACAGCGGTGACTTGCGCTTGTTCCTGCCCCTGGACCCGCTGTTCGAAAACCTGATGCCGCCCAAAGAGCCCCTGCAAAAACGCGTGACTCATGCGGTGCAAACCCAGGCGGCAGGCGATGACGCCCTGTTCGCCGACAGCGAAATGCCAGTGGCGTTGGTAGGTACCAGCTACAGCGCCAACCCCAACTGGAACTTCGTCGGCGCCCTCAAGCAAGCCCTGGGCAGCGAAGTGGTGAGCTACGCCGAAGACGGCCACGGCCCGATCCTGCCGATGCTCAGCTACCTGAAAAGCGACGACTTCAAGAACAGCCCACCCCAGGTGCTGATCTGGGAGTTTCCAGAACGTTATCTGCCTGTGAACAACGAAATCGGCGACGCCGACCCCAAGTGGGTTGCGCAACTCAAGCAAGCCGGTACACGCCAACAGAACATAGCAATCAACACACCCGTTAAAACCCAGAAATCCGAGACGCCCGACCGGGCGCAAAACTGAAAGAGAGGTAACTCACATGACTTTCACTACTACTCCTCGTCGTCTCGCCAAGACCCTAGCCCTGGCCGCCGGCATGAGCTTCGTGTCGATGTCCGCCTTCGCCGGCGACGCCGCCCTCTACGGGCCCATCGCGCCGAAAGGCTCGAGCTTCGTGCGCCTGTTCAACGCCAGCAACCAGGAAGTCAGCGCCACTGTCGGCAACACCGCCTTGAGCGACGTCGCCCCGCTGGCCAGCAGTGACTTCAGCTTCCTGCCGGGCGGCGACTACAGCGCCAAGGTCGGCAGCCAGAACGTCACGGTCAAGCTGGCCGCCGATCACTACTACACCCTGGTCAACAGCGGCACCGGCCAGCCGCAACTGATCGAAGAACCACCGTTCAAGAACAAGCAGAAATCCCTGGTGCGCGTGCAGAACCTCAGCGACAAGGCCCTGACCCTGAAGACCGCCGACGGCAAGACCGACGTGGTCAAGGCCGTGGCCGCCAAGGGCCGTGGCGAGCGCGAGATCAACCCGGTGAAGGTCAGCCTGGCGCTGTACGACGGCGACAAGAAAGTCGGCGACGTGAAGCCGGTGGCGCTGGAGCGTGGTGAGGCGGCGGTGCTGTATGTCACCGGTTCCGGTTCGAGCCTGTCGCCGGTGTGGGTCAAGCGCCCCGTGTCGACCCGCTAACAACTTCCCTGAGTTGAGACGCCCCTTGTGGGAGCTGGCTTGCCTGCGATAGCGCCTTCAAGGCCGCCATCGCAGGCAAGCCAGCTCCCACAGGGTCCGCGTTTCGACTCGGGACACGAGACAAAAACAAGAGTGAAACGACTGAACTTCGTTGCTCTAACCCATACAGATTCAAGGAGAAACCCATGATCCCAGTAATCCTTTCCGGTGGTAGCGGCTCACGTCTTTGGCCGCTTTCGCGTAAACAGTTCCCTAAACAGTTCCTGGCCCTGACCGGCGAGCACACGCTGTTCCAGCAAACCCTGGAGCGCCTGGTGTTCGAAGGCATGGACAGCCCTATCGTGGTCTGCAACAAGGAGCACCGCTTCATCGTCAACGAGCAGTTGAGCGCACGCAAGCTGGAGAGCCAGCGCATCCTGATGGAGCCCTTCGGCCGCAACACCGCGCCGGCCGTGGCCCTGACCGCGATGATGCTGGTCAATGAAGGCCGTGACGAACTGATGCTGGTCCTGCCCGCCGACCACGTACTGGACGACCAGAAAGCCCTGCAACGCGCCCTGGCCCTGGCCACCGTGGCCGCCGAGCGTGGTGAGATGGTGCTGTTCGGCGTGCCGGCCACCCGCCCGGAAACCGGCTACGGCTACATCAAGTCCACCAACGACTCACTGCTGCCCGAAGGCGTCAGCCGCGTGCAGCAGTTCGTCGAGAAGCCGGATGAAAAACGTGCGGTGGAGTTCGTCAAAAGCGGTGGTTATTTCTGGAACAGCGGCATGTTCCTGTTCCGCGCCAGCCGCTTCCTCGAAGAGCTGAAAAAGCACGACCCGGACATCTACGACACCTGCGTACTGACCCTGGAGCGCAGTGAACATACCGCCGATACCGTGACCTTCGACGAAGCCACCTTCGCCTGCTGCCCGGATAATTCCATCGACTACGCGGTGATGGAGAAAACCCAGCGCGCCTGCGTGGTCCCGCTCAGTGCCGGCTGGAGCGACGTGGGCTGCTGGGCCTCGCTGTGGGCGGTCAATGACAAGGACGCCAACGGCAACGTGACCAAAGGCGACGTGGTGATCCAGGACAGCAAGAACTGCATGATCCACGGCAACGGCAAACTGGTGTCGGTGATCGGCCTGGAAAACATCGTGGTGGTGGAAACCAAGGACGCGATGATGATTGCCCACAAGGACAAGGTCCAGGGCGTCAAACAGATGGTCAACACCCTCAACGAACAGGGGCGCAGCGAGACCCAGAACCACTGCGAGGTCTATCGCCCGTGGGGCTCATACGACTCGGTGGACATGGGCGGGCGGTTCCAGGTCAAGCACATCTCGGTCAAGCCGGGCGCATGCCTGTCACTGCAGATGCACCACCACCGCGCCGAACACTGGATCGTGGTCAGTGGCACCGCCGAGGTGACCTGCGACGATAACGTGTTCCTGCTCTGCGAGAACCAGTCCACCTACATTCCGATTGCCTCGGTGCATCGCCTGCGCAACCCCGGCAAGATTCCGTTGGAGATTATTGAAGTGCAGTCGGGCAGTTATCTGGGAGAGGATGATATCGAGCGGTTTGAGGATATCTACGGACGTTCAACCCCGGTTGAGCGTGGAGTATCAATGAAGACTATCGCCCAGTAACCCCCGCAAAAAAACAGCCGCCCATCACTCGCTGCGTCCCCTATCCGCAGCGAGTGATGGGCGGTTTTTCTGTTTACGATCAAGCGGTGTACGGCGTCTCGCCGCGAGAAATGACTCGATTCATGAGTTCACCGTTGGAACCGCTCTTATATTGCAACGGAATGGAGAACGGCGTATCCACATAAAAAATATGCGGATGGCCGGGGACTTGCACCAACTCCAGACCGGTGGTGTTTACTTCGTAATAATTCGTCATCTTACTCAACGTTTTGCCATATCGGTTACGCCCGAAAATAATCTCGGATATAACCGCTGTTGGCTTATCTTCAGGTGCAAGGTCGGTAAAGTAATGCCTGCCCTGCCCTCTAGGCAGAGGGCCACCTTTCAAATCGGTAGAGGATGGTGAAAAAAAACGGTCTGCGGCGAAACCGGAATGACGACTTTGGTTATTGTATTTGTAAAACATGTTCTTGCCTTTGACGGGGGGTTCCAACGTCGCTTTTTCACCGGGAAAGGCTTCAGGCAACTTGGGACGTTTCGAGGCGGATTGTCCATCGGAAGTGGAGCGTCCTGAAGAACTGCCCGGCTCAGCAGGGCGTTTTTGGCCAGTACTCACCTCCGTGTCGCTTCCGTTGATTCCACCCAGCATCCTGCTCGCGCGCCACTCGCCATTAGCAACTGCGCCGACTGTCAGTATGGGGTTGCCACTCTGGGGATCAATAATCTGGACATAGTCGTCGCTGAGTTTGAAATCACTCTTGATCTCATACGTTTGGGCGATACCTGACTGATCCGTATAACGGATAAACCAACGGTCTACTCCCAACTCATCCTTGAATTGATAAATACCTTTGGCATTAACTGTGCTTTTGGCGAGCAATGACTCGCCATCCACAACCGCGTAGGCACTGATATTGCCTGCCTGTGACGGTTGCAGCCGATTGGGTGCTTCGACACCAGCGTTGCCAGGGGTGGATTCAGACGCGGGCTCATCGGGGGGTTCAAGGGTTGGCGGCTCTTCTTTGGGTAGCGCAAAAGGGTCTTCGGCTTTTGAACTGGCCCCCATAGAAGAGAACAGAGCGTTGAGCATCCCATCGAATGCCTTCGACGTCCCCTCGTGACGCTCAGCCTGGGTGTCGCCCGAGACTTCTTTTTCGGCACCCAGTGCGACCTCTGTGAGGCTTGTGAAGAGCGCGGCGGCGGCGACCGGAACACCCAGCGGCGCCAGTTTGACCAGCAATCCTGCGCCGACCGAAATGTCGTTGAGCCAGGTGTCACGCGTAACCTCGCTGTTGGATTGGATCGCGGTGTCAGCATCATTTTTCATGCGCTGCTGGCTTAGATTCGCCATGTGACTGAACACATCGCCCTTGATCGCGAAGTTGCTACGGTCAATGACTTTGCCTTCCTGGTTGCTGACGCTTCCCGTACCGAGGCTTTCCAACGACGCATCGACGCCTTCTTCCGGGCGAGCTTCAGGGATCAAGCTGGTCAGCGGTAGCACTATATCAAGGAGTGTCTTCCAAAATCCCCCGCTCTCGTGGTTCTGCCGGTCAGCCAGAGTGAAGTGCGACTCCAGGGCTTTGCGCAACTGGGGCGTCCTGCCTTGATCGCTGACCCATTGATCCATTTTTTTCAGCGAAGTGAATTTGAGAAAGGCTGGCTCAGCATCAGGGATGTAGAGGATTTGCACTCCGTCCAGACGACCGTTGACGTATTTCTTGGGCCCCTCGCCCGGCAGGGTAAAACGCACAATGTCATTTGATTTGAAGCCATTAATATCGAAGGCATGGGCCTGGACATCACCTGTTACCGGGGATATCGCCTGCAATTGTTCGAAGCTCACGGGCTGGTTTTCAGGTACCTCTTCACCGTTAACAGCCCTCATCAGCTGTTTATAATCGCTTTGGGTGAACTGATGTTCGGGCGGTTGCAACGCTCGTTCGACAGGTAACTTGGCCTCTTGGGACTTGAGTTGTTCGCTTGCCTTATAGATAAATACGCCTTTCAGCACAGTCCGATAGTTATCGGCGTGGTCTTGCCAGAAGTCGTCAATTGTTTGCGACATTATCGTCTGGAAGTCGGCCTTCCATAGGGCCTTCATAAAGTCGGAAGGCGCCAGGGGGATCTCGTTATGAGCACCGTAACCAGCTTTTGTGCTTTGTCCGGGGCCGTCTGTATATAAACCTGCTTCCGAATCCAGAGTGCCGGGGATCCCGTCGTATTCAGAAAAGTTCTTCAACACCGCATCGGTCAAACTGATTGAAGAGGTGGGTTCTTCTTTCATGTGCTCCCAACCGGTAGCCGTTGCTGCTGATTGCGTACCGTTAAAACGATTCAAATAGGTCTTGTCGGCGTCCACATGCTTGCCGGTCAACTTGAACACGATTTCTTGCGCACATCTTTTGGCTTCTGCGCGCACATCTGGAAATGTCGCAGCCGTGACTAGCGCAATATTTTTGAATTTGGCTTTCTCGACATTGGCCTTGGCCGCTTGCTCGCTGATGGCTGCGTAACCATTGGTGGCGCCTATCGGTTCCGGGCCTGCCAGTGTCAGCGAGTGGTGGTTGTCCACATCACCGATGCTGCGGGTTGATCGTGTACTGGATGCCGGCGTTCTTGGGCTGCTCTCTTCGGTAGGAACAAAGGAGCGGTAGGCTGCAAGAGAAAAACTTTGTGCATGTACGCTCATAGTGTTGTTCTCGGCAAGTATTAAGAAAGCCGCAGAGCAACATCATCAGTCTGTGGCTGTATCTATATGAGTGAGGCCAACAACACCATCAATTCCAGTACCAAGGTAACGTGGAATGTCCGCTGCCTGGCCAAGTGGCCTGAGCGCCACTCACTTTTGGAAGGCGACATCGAGCGGTTTGCTGCCATTGATAGATGCTCCTGACCAGAGGCATCTCGATAGGCAACCGCACCCTGTCAACGGTACGATGGCCCATCCACCCGCGAGGCTGCCCCTATGTTCTTCGGCGTTCTACTGATCATCACCTGGCTGATCCTGCTGCTGCGCTATCCCGCCAAGGCGTTGCCAGTATCCCTCGCAGCTGCCGTGGGCCTGGGCTTCGTGGCGATGTGGGTGGTCTGGCTGGACAACCGCGAAGCCGCGCAACTGGCGCGCCTGGAGTTGCGCATCAGCTACGCCCCCGAGCAATGCCCTGCCGATCGCCCCTTGCAGCTCAAACTCAACAATGGCAACGATGTGCCCCTGACCGAATTGCGCTGGCGCGTCGCCGCCTACGCGCCGGGCGATACGGTCAACCTGGCCGACAACGTCTATGCTGCCCCGCGCTATCGCGGCCCCGGCGAGTTGCAGGCCGGCGCCACCTGGGAAGATTGCCTGCCGATGCCGCCACTGCGTCCCGGCTATCGCCCGCAAACCCTGGAGTTTCGTGCCGAACGCCTGCAAGGCAGCTTCTCCGACTAATACCCACAAAGGATTGATCCATGCCCAACGTGCTTATCACCGGTTGCTCCAGCGGCATTGGCCGCGCCCTGGCCGATGCCTTCAAGGTTGCCGGCTATGACGTATGGGCCAGCGCCCGCCGTCCCGAAGACGTCGCGACCCTGGCGGCAGCCGGCTTCAAGGCCGTGCAGCTGGATGTCAACGATGGGGCGGCGCTGGCGCAACTGGCCGGGCAAGTGGGCGAGCTGGATGTACTGATCAACAACGCCGGCTACGGCGCCATGGGCCCGCTGCTCGATGGCGGTACCGAGGCGATGCAGCGCCAATTCGAGACCAATGTGTTCTCCATCGTCGGCGTGACCCAGGCGCTGTTTCCAGCCTTGCGCACGCGCAAGGGGTTGGTGGTGAATATCGGCAGTGTTTCCGGAGTGCTGGTCACCCCGTTTGCCGGGGCCTACTGCGCCTCCAAAGCCGCCGTCCATGCCCTGAGCGATGCCCTGCGCATGGAGCTGGCGCCGTTTGGCGTGCGGGTCATGGAAGTGCAGCCGGGTGCGATCAACACCCGTTTTGCCAAGAACGCCGGCACCCAGGCCGAATTGCTGATCAACGAACAATCGCCATGGTGGCCGTTGCGCGAAAGCATCCGTGCGCGCTCCCAGGCTTCCCAGGACAAGCCAACCCCGGCCAGCGTGTTTGCGGCGGATGTGCTCAAGGCCGTGCAACAACCTGAACCACCGCGCCTGCTGCGCTCGGGCAATGGCAGCCGGGCGTTGCCGTTGATGGCGGCGCTGTTGCCCAAGGGGTTGCTGGAAACGATATTGAAAAAGCGGTTTGGGTTGAGCGGTGTGTTGTAAGCAACCATGAAGCCTACCTGCCAAAACCCGGGATGAGTGCCATACTCGCCGCCTGCCTCTAGAATCTGACTGGCCCCACAAGGGTAATGCGATGGAAATCAGAAAAATTCGACTTAATAATGTCGGTCGTTTTACCGACTTGGAAGTCGCCTTTGCACCTACCGAAAAACATGCGTCGAAGGTGACTGTGTTTGTCGGGAATAATGGGGCGGGGAAGACAACGATTTTGAAGTCGCTAGCCACGTCATTAAGTTGGCTGGTAGGGCGCATTCGCACCGATAATGGCGGTGGCAGTCCCATCCAAGAAGATGTGATTACAAATGGTGAGCGATTCGCCTCAATTGATGCTGAAGTCGGCGGTGTAACTCACACGTCAGCATCAACTTCCGCGACCTACTCATGGACACTCGCTCGCACCTTGCGAGGGCATAAAGCAAAGGCAAATAGTTCTCTTACTAAACTAACCGAACTGGCTGAGCTCTATCGCCTTCATATAGGGTTGATTGACGACAACGGCTCACTTCCACTTGTGGCCTTCTACCCTGTCGAAAGGTCTGTCCTTGACGTTCCACTAACAACCCGAAAATCCGACAAACCATTCGACCAATTTGATGGATACGAAAACGCTCTAAATGGTGGCGTAGATTTCGGACGTTTTTTTGAATGGTTCCGTGACAGGGAAGACACTGAGAACGAACAGGGAATATCCTCAGCCGTAATGGAACAGTTGAAAAAAATCTCTAGTTCGGATGAAAAGTTAGTATCTGAACTAAAAAGCCTGCATCTATCGTCACGCGACCCACAGTTAAATGCTGTGCGAGCCGCCGTCTACAAGTTCATGCCTCACTTTAAAAACCTTCGAGTCCAACGAAAGCCTAGATTGCATATGGCCATCGATAAGTTAGGCAATACGCTCAATGTTTCTCAGCTTTCTCAAGGTGAAAAATCACTGATGGCACTTGTCGGCGACATTGCTCGCCGCTTGGCAATCATGAACCCGTCATTAAGCAATCCGCTTGAAGGTGCCGGTATTGTCCTAATCGACGAGGTAGACCTCCATCTTCATCCTCAGTGGCAGCGCCGCCTGATCCACCAGCTCACTGAGACCTTCCCCAACTGCCAATTCATCCTGACCACCCACTCTCCACTGGTGATCAGCGATACCAAGGACATCCTGTGCTACGTCCTTGACGACGGTGAATTGGAAGAACGCAACGGTCTCTATGGCCTAGACGCAAATCAGGTCTTACTCGACGTCATGGACACCGATGCGCGCAACAGCGAGGTCCAGGACCGCCTGGATCGTTTGCTGGATCTGCTTCAGGACAAAAAATTGAAAGAAGCCAAGGCTCTTTTCGAAAGTCTTTCGGCAGACCTTCCCTCCGGTCATATCGAGCTGACCAAAGCTGCCCTTCTGATTCGCAAGCAGGAGTTGCGCAGTGCGTAAGATCACCAAAGGGCATGAACCAGCAGCACTGACGCAATGGAAGCGCGCACACCCGAATGGTCGCTATCCAGAATTAACGCACAAAGAAAGAAGCGTAATACGCCAAGCATGCATAGAAGAGCAATACGGCCTATGTGCTCACTGCTGCGATGCAATTACGCTGAATAGTGCTCACAATGAGCATATAGAGGCACAGAGAGAAGCCCAAAACCGCACGGTGGACTTCTCCAACATCGTAGCGAGCTGTAATCGACTTAAACAATGCGGGGATGCCCACGCGCATCAACCATTGCCCCTCACTGCGTTGATGGATGAGTGTGAAACAGAGTTGAAGTTTTATATTTCAGGGCGAGTGGAAGGTTTGAGTCCAAGAGCTATCACGTCTATTCAGGTTCTGAATTTAGGGGATAGCCGCGAGAAAAACCGGGCGTTGTTCAATGATCGACGAGACATCATCAGCGCGCTTCTTTTCAACAGCGGCATGGATGGTTCTGACCTCGAGATAGAAAACATCGATCTGCTGACAATTCTTGAAGAAGAGCTGCAACAACCCGATGAGAATGGACAACTCAAGCCATTCTCTCCGATCCTGATAAACGTGATTCGCCATATCAGCGCCTGACACTACCCCTTCATAAAATCAATAAACGCCCGGACCTTCAGAGGCAAGTGTCGGGTATCCGGATACATCGCGTAAATGCCTTGCACGGCGAAGCAATGGTCTACCAGCAACCGCACCAATCGCCCAGCCTCCAGGTCATCCTGAACCAGCCATTGTGGCAGGATTGCCACGCCATGGCCGCGCACGGCAAAAGCTTGCAGGACGGCCGCGCTGTCGGCCGTGAGCGCCGTAAAGCCGGGACAATATTGATGCCCGCCGCCCGCCGGATCGATCAGGCTCAGTTCCGTCAAACGGCCATGACCCAGCTTGGGCACATGCTCCAACTCATCCAACGTTTTTACCCAGGCAAACGCTGGCGCCGCTACCGCAAACACCTCGAACGTCGACAACTGCACCGCTCGATGATTGGAATCCAGCAGCCGCCCCAACCGAATCGCCACATCAAAGCGCTCGGAGATCAAATCAGCATGGGTAGAGGATGTGGATAAGTGAATGTTCAAGTCCGGATGCTGACGACGAAAAGCTTCCACTGCCGGGGCAACCACGGCCAGCGCATATTCCACTGTGGTGGTGATGCGCAGGGTACCCTTGAGTTGGGCATGCTCCGAGCGGGCTTCTTCCACGGCCAATTGCGCCTCTTCGAGCACACGGGCACAACGCAGGTAAAAGCGCTCACCGGCATCGGTCAGCGCCATCTGGCGGGTGTTGCGGGTCAGCAAAGTGACCCCGAGTTCAGCTTCCAGACGCTTGAGGTTGAAGCTGACCACGGCGCGGGTCTGGCCCAGTAGATCGGCCGCTGCCGTGAGCGAGCCGGCTTCGACCACGGCCTTAAAAGTATCGAATCGGTCCAGGCTGACCATAAGCCACGCCCCCTTTTGTCAAAATATTTTTGACAAACTAACAGCCAAACCAGCGTTCCCCAAGCATCCGCAGCACTCTACCCTGCCGGGATTGAATGCAGGAACGCCCTGATGACCTACCGCTCGAAAGTCGCCTGGATCTTTTTACTGGGTTTTACCCTCGACCTGGTGAACATGTTTGTCGCCACCATTGCCTACCCGGATATCGCCCGCGAACTGCAGGCTTCGGTCACGCAATTGGCGTGGGTCAGCAATGCCTACATGCTCGGCCTGACTGCGATCATTCCCATGAGTGTGTGGCTGGCCGCCATGCTGGGGGAAAGAAACCTGATTGCCGTCAGCCTGCTGCTGTTCGCCGCTGCCTCGGTGATGGTCGGGCAGGCGAGCTCGATTGAAGCGCTGATCGCTTGGCGCGGCCTGCAAGGGTTGGGGGGTGGCTTACTGATCCCGGTGGGCCAGGCAATGGCGTACCGGCACTTTCCCCCAGCAGAACGCAGCCAACTCACCGCCAGGGTGATGTCCGTCGCGTTACTGGTACCAGCATTGTCCCCAGCGCTGGGCGGGGTGATCGTCGACAATGTGTCGTGGCGCTGGATTTTCTACGCCAACCTGCCACTGGCGCTGCTGACTTTACTGCTGGCTCTGCTGTGGATAAAACCCGACCAGCCAACACATGTTCGCCCTGTGCTTGAGCTGGGGGGGCTTTTCATCCCCCTGAGCAGCCCGCTGCTACGGGTGGCGATGCTGGTCTATCTATTTATTCCCGGGGTCTTTATCGGCACCAGCCTGATTGCCATCCTCTACCTGCGCGGCCTTGGATACGACGCGACACGCACCGGGGCCCTGATGCTGCCATGGGCAGTGGCGTCGGCCATGGCCATTTACCTCAGCAAAAAGCTGTTCAACCGCTGTGGGCCCAAGCCATTGCTGCTGGCGGGCATGGTGCTGCAATGCAGCGGTATTGTGCTGCTGAACACCGCCGAACCTGCGCTGATCATTCTTGCCTACGCCTCGATGGGCCTGGGCGGCAGCCTGTGCAGCAGCACTGCACAGACCCTGGCGTTTCTCGATGTTCCCGTCGACCGCATGGGCCATGCCAGCGCGCTGTGGAATATCAATCGGCAAGTCAGCTTCTGCCTGGGTGCCGCAGCGCTCAGCGCACTGTTGTCGGCCTTGGAATCCTTCACCATAACCTTCACGATAGCGGCAGCCCTGACACTGCTGCCACTCTTGGCAGTGCTGCACCTGGATGCTTCCAGAGTCCGCACGCTGCTTCACCCCGCCAGCGAGCCGCAACGATGATTGACTACAGTGATTTTTTTGAAGAAGTGATCCAGACCCACATAGAAATCGAGCAATGGTTTGCCGGCGTGGCACCCGAAGGCACGCTGCAAAACCTGCTTGCGCGCTTCTCCCCCGAGTTCAGCATGATCGCCCCCGCCACCGGCGCACGGGTCAATGCCGCCGGGGTCAATGCCCTGTTCACTCGCCTGGGCGGCATGCGGCCCGGATTGAAAATCACCTTGAGTGAACTGGCAGGCATTGACCGACATGCACGCGGGGCCACGGTGACTTACCGCGAACATCAAGTTGATGACAACGGTACCCGGACAGACCGCCGCGCCACCGTGGTGTTCGAGAAACAAGCCAGTGGCACGCTGCTGTGGCGCCATCTGCACGAGACCTATATCCAGGGCCAATAACTCCTCCTGTAGGAGCTGGCTTGCCAGCGAAAATCGTCAACGCTAACGCGGAGCACCAGGTACCCCGCGTTGTTCTCAGGCTCTTCGCCGGCAAGCCGGCGCCTACAGGTTTAGTGTTGCGTCTGGTTCACGATCACCGTGCAGGTTATCCCCGCCGCCAGCAGCACGCCTTCCGGCACTTCATCGATATGAATGCGCACCGGCACACGCTGGGCCAGGCGCACCCAGTTGAAGGTCGGGTTCACGTCGGCGATCAGTTCGCGGCTTTCAGGGTTGTCACGGTCGTAGATGCCGCGCGAGATGCTTTCCACATGGCCCTTGAGGGTTTCGCCGCTCATCAGTTGCATGTCGGCTTTATCCCCCACTTTCACATGGGGCAGCTTGGTTTCTTCGAAGAAGCCATAGACCCAGAACGAGTTCATATCGACTACTGCCATCTTCGCCTCGCCGATGCGCGCGTAATCGCCGCGATGTACGTTGAGGTTGGTGACATAACCATCGACGGCCGCCACCACGTGCGTGCGTTTCAAATTCAGCTCCGCCGCTTCCAGTTGCGCCAGGGCATGCTGGTAGTCGGCCAGGGCCGAGTCGGCGATGTTGCTGGCGTCGTCGCGGTTTTCCTTGGAGATCACCAGGGCGTCGAGGTCGGCGCGGCGGTGCGCATTGACCTTGCGCATCTCCCAGGTGGCCTTGCGTGACGCCACCAGTGATTGCGCCTGTTTCACCGCAATGCGGTAGTGCTCGGGGTCGATCTGCATCAGCAGGTCGCCCTTTTTCACCAACTGGTTGTCGCGCACCGGCACGTCGACCACCTCGCCAGTGACGTCGGCAGCGACGTTGATGATGTCGGCGCGCACCCGGCCATCACGGGTCCACGGGGTTTGCATGTAATGCACCCACAGCGTGCGGCCAATCCAGATCGCCAGGGCCAGGACCAGCAATGTCGCAAGCAGGCTGAAAAACTTTTTCATCAGGGCATTCTCAACGGTAGATGGTCAGCGCCATGGCGCCGAACAGGCAAACAAACAGGCTCAGGCGCAGCAACGCCGGGTGCCAGAAAAAACGGTACAGGTCATAACCCGCCAGGAAGCGATCCAGGGCCCAGGCCAGCCCCGCGGCAATGAAAAACATCAGGGTCATGGTCGGCATGTAGATGCCGTGGAACGCGATTTCACGAGGCATGGGCGACTCCGGAAGGCTTCAGGGCAGCCAGGGGCGATTGCGGGTCCAGCAGGGACGTGCGGATAAAGTGCAGGTAGCTTTTCACCCGGCGCAGGGCCGAGGTGTCGAAGTGCGGGGCGAAGGGTTCGTCGGTGGCTTGCACGCGGCTGATCGCGTGATCGACCGCGATCAAGGCGCGCTCAAGATTGCTCTGGCCGGGTTGCAGGAACAGCCGCACCAGCGAGCGCCCCATCACCCGGATCGCCTGGCGCCAGGGCTGGGATTCGGCATACGCCGGATGCACCGGCAGGATCGCCTGTTCCTTGCGCAACTCAATAATGGCGTGGCCGACTTCCAGCACCACGAACATCCAGCGCAACAGGTTGCGCTGCACCTGCGGTTGCCCGGCGGCCAGGCCATAGGCCTGGTGCAGCAGGTCACGGGTGCGACTTTCGAAACTTGACGCCAGGCCCTTGAGCTTGCCGCTGATCGCGTACACCACTTGCTCACGCAGGTCGCGCTCCAGGCGGCGCCACAGCCAGGGGCTGTTGGGCGGCAGGATGATCGCGCCCGCCGCCGCACATACCAGCATGCCGAGGATCATCGCGATGTAATCGTTGATAAAGGTGTAGGGGTTGTAGATCGTCAGGTTATCCGGCACGGAACCGGTGCTGAAAAAAATCAACAAGCCCAGGCCAACCCCGGCGTATTGCGGCCGCGACGACAGGAACGCGCCAAGCACGATCACTGGGGCGAGCATCACGCAGAGCAAGGGAAAGCCATCGATCCAGGGGAACACGAAGAACATTTCGACAAACCCCACCACCGCGCCGATCAAGGTGCCGCAGGCCATCTGAAAGGCCATGCGCTTGGGGTTCGGCGTAGCGGCCGACAGACCCACGGTGGCCGCCGCGATCAGGGTCATGGTAGCGCCGCTGGGCCAGGCGGTGGCCACCCAGTAACTGCCGAGGACGATCAGAATGAATGACGCGCGAATCCCCGAGGCGGCGCAGGCCAGCCAGTTGGTTTTGGGGGTGTAGGCTTCATCCCAGTGCTCGCGCTCGTGGCTGTGTTCGGCCAGGGAGGCGTGGGTCTGCGCATAGTTGTGCAAGTCATCGACAAAGCGGTACAGCAACTCGTAGGCAGTATGGAAATCCAGTTGTTCGGCGTCGCTCGGCCCGCTCTCCTGAAACAGCGCCCGCAGGCTGCGCACCTTGGCGGGCAGGCCCTCTTTATAAGCGGTGAGTTGGCTCACTAGGCGCGCCGCATCGGGGCTGGTCAAGGCTCGTCCGCTGAAGCCATCGAGCAGTTCGGCAAGGTCCTGCAAACCGGGTTTGATGGCCACCACCACATGGTCGGCAGCGTCGCTGCGCAGGCGTTCGAGCAACTGGTGCAGGGCATTGAAGCGCGTGGTGATGCCCATGAACTCGCTGTTCAAACGACTCAGGCGGCCGTTGCGCCGGCGCATGTGCGGGTCCTCGAACACGGTGACGCTGCGCAACCCTTCCAGGCCCACGGCTTCGGCGATAAAGCGCACATTGCTGCTTTCAAAACCCTCGCGCTGGCTGCGGCCACGCAGGCCATCGGTGACGAACAGGGCGAAGGTGCCGAAGCGCTGGTACAAGGCGTTGCGCATGGCCGCGCTGCTGGTTTGCGGAAGGATTGCGGCACTGACCAGGGTCGCGCAGAGAATCCCCAGGGAGATTTCCAGCACCCGCCATACAGCCGCCATAAATGCGCCGTCCGGGTGGGCCAGCGCCGGCAAACCCACCATTGCCGCCGTGTAACCGGCCAGCACAAATCCGTAGGCGCGAAAGTTACGGTTGCGCGTCGCACCCGCCGTGCACAGGCCAACCCAGATCGCCAGCGAGCCAAGGAACAGCTCAGTGTTTTGCGCAAACAAGGCGATCAACAACACCATCACCGCAGAGCCTGCGAGGGTGCCGAGGAAACGATAGAAACTCTTGGCGAACACCTGGCCGCTTTGCGGCTGCATCACGATAAACACGGTAATCATCGCGGTGCGCGGTTGTGGCAGTTCCAGGCGCATCGCCAGCCACAGGGTGAGAAACGCGGCGATCAGTACTTTGAAGATATACACCCAGGTCACGCCATCACTGCGTGCCCAGTCGAAAAAGCCACGGCGCCATTCCAGGGAATGCAGCCAACGCAGCGGTGCAGGCAAGGGAGTCATGGGAAACCTGATCAGTGATCGAACACGGCCAGTGCCGCCGGGGTCTTGCTCGGGAGGGTCTTGTCCGGGGCCGGGGCATCGCTGCCCGCGCCAAGGCCACCGCCCAGGGCGGTAACCAGCTCGGCATGGGCGCTCAGGCGCGCAGCCTGGACCTGTTGCTCGACCTGTTGCTGACGAAACAGCAACGTCTGGGCGTTGAGGACATTGAGGTAATCGGTCAGGCCGCGCTGGTAGGCGATCATCGCGATGTCATAGGTTTTCTGCGCCGAGGCCACCGATTCGGCGGCGAATATTTGCTGCTTGGCCATGGATTCGCGGCGGATCAGTTGGTCGCTGATGCCCTTGAGCGCATTGACCAGGGTCTGGTTGTAGCGAGCCACGGCAATGTCGTAGCCGGCGCTGGCCTCACCCAATTGCGCGCGCAGGCGGCCGCCGTCGAAGATCGGCAAGGTGATCGCCGGGCCGACGCTGTAGTTGAGCTTCTTGCCGGTGAGGAACTCCAGCATGCCGCCGCCGGTGGCGACGTAGCCGAGGCTGCCCACCAAGTCGACATTGGGGTAGAAGCCGGCATGGGCCACGTCGATCCCCCGGGCCTGGGCCGCCACTTGCCAGCGGCTGGCGACCACATCGGGGCGCTGGCCAAGCAATTGCGCGGGGAGTGCCGACGGCAGTTTCAGCGGTTCGCCGAGGGCCAGGGTCGGTCGCTGCAGTTTCGCGCCCTCCCCCGGGCCCTTGCCGGCCAAAGCCGCCAGTTGGTTGCGGGTCAGGGCGATTTCTTCGTCGAGGGCGTCCAGTTGCCGGTGGGTTTCGGGCAATGGGGTCTGCGCCTGGCTGACTTCAAAATGCGTGCCGATGCCGCCATCCAGGCGCTTTTGCGCCAGGTCGAGGATCTGCTGTTGCTGGGCCAGGGTGGCGGCGACGATATCGCGCTGGGCGTAATGCAGCGACAGTTGGATATACGCGCGCACCACGTTGTTCTGCAATTCCAGCTGGGCCTGGCGCGCTTGGGCGACACTCATATGGGCCAGGTCCACCGCGCGCTCAGTGGCGTTGCGCTCGCGCCCCCACAGGTCAAGGGCGTAGCTCAGGCCCAGGGCGGCGTTGTTGTCCCAGGTGGTGGAGTCGTCCAGTTTGCCGGGGCCGTAGAACTGATCGCTCGGCCAGTTGTGGCGCTTGAGCGTGGTATCCCCGTTGATCTGCACGGCCTCGGCGGACTCGGCCAGCCCGGCCATGGCCCGCGCTTCACGCACCCGCGCGGCGGCTTCGGCCATGCTCGGGCTGCCTTGTACGGCGAGGTCGATCCAAGCATTGAGTTGCGGATCACCATAAACCTGCCACCACTGGGTGGTCGGCCAGTGGGCATCCCGGGCGGCGCTCTGGATCGCGTCGTCGGTGGCCAGGGTATTGGCGGCGAGGCTCTTGCCTTGGGGGGCAACGCCTCCGGTTCCGATGCAGCCGCTGATTGCTAACGATAAAGCCCAAACACTGAGAGTCTTCAGCTCTCTGCTGATGCGACGCGGCACTGCTGCGAATTCCTGAGGTGGTGTTGCGGGGACGGTGCGGCAATTCTAGGGGGCGCAAGGAATGGCGATAAGGTGGGATTCCTGTGAATCTTTGTTACCGTTAAGGCGATAATCCATTGGTCGGGCTCACTCGCCCCCGTAACTTCGTGTCACAATTTGCCATCTCCCTTGAGAGCACCCCATGGACACTTTGCAAAACATGCGCGCCTTCAGTTGTGTCGCCGAAGCCGGCAGCTTCACCGCCGCCGCCGTGCAACTGGACACCACCACGGCCAACGTCTCGCGCGCGGTCTCCAATCTGGAGGCCCACCTGCAAACCCGTTTGCTCAACCGCACCACCCGCCGCATTGCCCTGACCGAGGCTGGCAAGCGCTATTTATTGCGTTGCGAGCAAATCCTGGCCTATGTCGAGGAAGCCGAAGCCGAGGCCAGCGACGCCCATGCGCGCCCCGCCGGGCAGCTCAAAGTGCACACCATGACCGGCATCGGCCAGCATTTCGTGATCGACGCGATTGCCCGCTATCGCCGCACCCACCCCGATGTGACCTTCGACCTGACCCTGGCCAACCGCGTGCCGGACCTGCTGGACGAGGGCTACGACGTGTCCATCGTGCTCGCCAGCGAGCTGCCGGACTCAGGGTTTGTCTCCCAGCGCCTGGGGATCACCTACAGCATCGTCTGTGCCTCGCCGGCCTACGTCAAAGCCAACGGCTGCGCGCAGCGCCCCAGTGATCTGCTCAACCATGCGTGCCTGCGCCTGGTCAGCCCGGTGATCCAGTTGGACAAATGGGTGTTCAACGGCCCGGATGGCCAGGAAAGCGTGAGCATCAACAGCTCGCCATTTTTGGTGAACTCCGCCGACGCGATGAAGACCGCGATCATCAGCGGCATGGGCGTCGGCCTGCTGCCGGTGTACGCGGCCATCGAAGGCCTGCGCAATGGCACCCTGGTGCGGATGATGCCGACTTACCGCTCCCAGGAACTGAACCTGTACGCCATCTACCCGTCGCGCCAGTACCTGGATGCGAAGATCAAGACCTGGGTCGAATACCTGCGCGGCTCGCTGCCGGAGATCCTGGCGGCGCACCAGGCGGAGTTGGTGGCGTATGAGTTGAGTGGGAGTCTGGGGGCAGTGCGCCTTACAACCTGATTTGGAACACGGGCTCCCAAATAGTGGAGATCCCACATTGGTTACCCGGTGTCCTGACAAGTGTGTGCAGGAATGTTAGCTTGCTTGGCATTCTTCCCTGCCGATGAGCCTCACTTGCGATGAAAAAGACTGTCCTCGCCTTCAGCCGTGTCACCCCCGAGATGATCGAACGTCTGCAACAGGACTTCGAGGTCATCGCGCCCAACCCCAAGCAGGGCGATATCAACGCGCAATTCAATGAAGCCCTGCCCCACGCCCACGGTCTGATCGGCGTCGGCCGCAAGCTGGGCCGGGCGCAGCTTGAAGGGGCGAGCAAGCTGGAGGTGGTGTCCAGCGTCTCAGTGGGCTACGACAACTATGACGTGGACTACTTCAACGAGCGCGGGATCATGCTCACCAATACCCCCGATGTGCTGACCGAAAGCACCGCCGACCTGGCCTTCGCCCTGCTGATGAGCAGCGCCCGTCGCGTGGCCGAGCTGGACGCCTGGACCAAGGCCGGGCAGTGGAAAGCCAGTGTCGGCGCGCCGTTGTTTGGCTGTGATGTACACGGTAAGACCCTGGGCATCGTCGGCATGGGCAATATCGGCGCCGCCATCGCCCGCCGTGGGCGCCTGGGCTTCAATATGCCGATTCTCTACAGCGGCAACAGCCGCAAGAGCGTGCTGGAACAGGAGCTGGGCGCGCAGTTTCGTAGCCTGGACCAGTTGCTGGCCGAGGCGGATTTCGTGTGCCTGGTGGTGCCATTGAGTGAAAAGACCAAGCATCTGATCAGCCACCGCGAGTTGGGGCTGATGAAGTCCAGTGCAATCCTGGTGAACATCTCCCGGGGTCCGGTAGTGGACGAGCCCGCACTGGTCGAGGCCCTGCAAAACCACACCATTCGCGGCGCCGGGCTGGATGTGTATGAGAAGGAGCCGCTGGCCGAGTCGCCGCTGTTCCAACTGAGCAATGCGGTGACCTTGCCACATATTGGTTCGGCCACCCATGAAACCCGCGAAGCCATGGCCAACCGCGCCCTGGACAACCTGCGCAGCGCATTGTTGGGCCAGCGCCCGCAGGATCTGGTGAACCCGCAGGTGTGGAAAGGCTAAGACACAACACACCCCACTGTAGGAGCGAGCTGGCTCGCGAAAAACATTAACGATAACGCGTCTATCCTGAATAAACGCGGCGTCCTCGGGTTTTTCGCGAGCACGCTTGCTCCTACAGTTTTTTGTGCCTGCGTCGATAACCTGCCATAGAAGATTGTTATCCCTGATCCACAGAAGGTTTTTATGTCCACCACCAAAGCCCGCGCAGATTCACTCTCGCTTCTGCTCTTTACCTTGCGCAGCGGCAAGCTGATGGCCATCAACCTGCTGAAAGTCAGCGAAATCATTCCCTGCCCGCCGCTGACCAAGCTGCCGGAGTCCCACCCCCACGTCAAAGGCATCGCCACCCTGCGTGGCGCGGCCTTGTCGGTGATCGACCTCAGCCGCGCGCTGGGCGAGATGCCCCTGCAAGACCCCGACGGCGGCTGCCTGATCGTCACCGACGTCAGCCGCTCCAAGCAGGGCTTGCATGTGCAGGCCGTGAGCCGGATCGTGCATTGCCTGACCACCGATATCCGCCCGCCGCCCTTTGGCTCCGGCGGCACGCGCTCGTTTATCACCGGCGTGACCCAGGTGGATGGGGTGCTGGTGCAAGTCCTGGACATCGAAAAAGTCATCCATGCCATCGCCCCCGCCCAGATCGAAGTGGCCCCCACCGACCTGACCATGGAAGAGGCCGAAGTGCTCGGCCATGCACGCATCCTGGTGGTGGACGACAGCCAGGTCGCCCTGCAGCAATCGGTACACACCCTGCGCAACCTCGGCCTGACCTGCCACACCGCACGCAGCGCCAAGGAAGCCATCGACGTGCTGCTGGAACTGCAAGGCAGCGCCGGGCAGATCAATGTGGTGGTGTCTGACATCGAGATGTCGGAAATGGACGGTTATGCCCTCACCCGCACCCTGCGCGAAACCCCGGACTTCCAGGATCTCTACGTGCTGCTGCACACCTCCCTGGACAGCGCGATGAACAGCGAAAAAGCACGCCTGGCCGGTGCCGACGCGGTATTGACCAAGTTCTCGTCGCCCGAACTGACCAAGTGCCTGGTTGTCGCGGCCCAGACCGTGGCGCAGAAAGGCCTGTAGACGGTGACAGAGTATTACCAACTGCTACGCCGCGACCTCACTGGCAGCCTGCCCGCACCGCAGTGGCCGGCCGATACCCGCCTGGATCATTACCGCGAAGAGCTGGCCCCGGCGATTCATGCGGTATTGCGCATGACCCAGGAACAGGGCGGTGGCCGCGTCGCCAACCTGGACACCTGGCAGCAGCAGTTCGTCACCGACGCAGAATTCGACCCCACGCTGTGCCTGGTGGCCAGTAACGGTGATGGCATTCTCGGCGTCGCACAGTGCTGGACCAGTGCCTTTATCAAGCACCTCTGCATACACCCCTGCGCCCAGGGCCAGGGCCTGGGGCGCGCCTTGTTGCTGCATAGCTTCCAGGTGTTCAAGCAGCGTGGCGAACCCTATGTGGACCTCAAGGTACGCGAGAGCAATCTGCGCGCACGTCAGTTGTATGAGAGTGCGGGCATGGTCTTTGTCCTGCGCGATGTGGTGCCGCAAGACTGACAGGCACTGGCGCATAACTTGCTTCCAGAGTCTCTGAACGGCGGATAGAGGTAAAAACCCGTCACCGTCCTAGAGCGCCCTCTGACCTGGCCTGGTAGCAGATCCTCCATGAATACTCAGTTTTCCTGCGTAGGTTGCGGCAAATGCTGCACCGACCACCATGTACCCCTGACCCTCGACGAAGCCCGCATGTGGGCGGCAGACGGTGGCAATGTCATCGTTCTGGTGGAAGGCTTCCTGGGCAACGGCCTGGGCCTGCCACTGCAGCAACGCGAGCATGCCGAACGGCGTTCGGTGGTGGTGCCCAGCGGCAAAACCCAAGCGTTTGTAGCAATCACCTTTGCCGCCTACAACGCCGGGCCCTGTCGGAATCTTGACGCAGACAACCGCTGCGGGATCTATGAGCGTCGCCCGCTGGTCTGTCGCATCTACCCGATGGAGATCAACCCGCATATCCCGCTGAACCCGGCCGCCAAGGATTGCCCGCCGCACGCCTGGGAACAGGGCCCGGCGCTGATCGTCGGTGGCGAACTGATGGACCTGGAACTGGCAGAGTTGATCCGCCGTTCCCGCCAGGCCGACCGTGACGATGTGCAGACCAAGGAAGCGGTGTGCGCCCTGCTGGGGATTCGCACCACCGCGCTCAAGGGCGATGGCTTTACCGCGTACCTGCCGGACATGGGCGCCTTTGCCCAGGCCATTGAGTTGGCGGTGGAGCAACCCGCCGAGGTCAATGAATGGGTGTTTCATGTGTCCGGGATGGACATTGCCGAACAGTTGCTGGACGCCGGGGCGCAGATAGCCACAGAAGTACCAGCCAACTATGCGTTTATCTCCCTGCGCGCTGCCTGACCTGGCACGGGCAAACGCTAGCGGCGCTTGCCCCAGAACTCTTCTGCCAGCCGCCGCAGGTCCTCCGCCAGTGCCGCCACGTCGCCCGAGCTCAACTGGCTCTGCTGGCCGGCACTGACGGTGGCCTCGCCGGCATTGCGGATGCCGACGATATTGCGATTGATGTCCTCGCTCACCGAGCTCTGCTCTTCCACCGCCGTCGCGATCTGCACACTCATCGCGGTGATCTGGTTGACCCGCTGACTGATGCCGTCCAGGGCCGATGCGGCACGCTGGGCATGCTCGACACTGACGTCGACATGTTGGCTGCTTTGCTCCATGGCCATCACCGCATCCCGGGCACCGCCCTGCAGGGTGCTGATCATGCGCTGGATTTCATTGGTCGATTGCTGGGTACGTTGGGCCAGGCCGCGCACTTCGTCGGCCACCACCGCAAAGCCACGGCCCTGTTCGCCCGCCCGCGCGGCTTCGATGGCCGCGTTGAGCGCCAGCAGGTTGGTCTGCTCGGCAATCGCCCGGATCACTTCCAGCACACTGGAAATATCACCGCTGTGGCTTTCCAACTGATGGATCACGGTAGTGGCCCTGGCCAGTTCCTGGGACAGGCGCAGCACCGCATCGCGGCTTTCGTCCACCCGCTGATGGCCTTCGCGGGTCTCGCTACCGGCCTGGTCTGCGGCCTTCGAGGCCTGTTGGGCATGCTGGGCGACTTGCGCCACACTGGCCGCCATCTGCTGGATGGCGGTTGCCACCTGATCGGTCTGGCTCTGCTGGCCAAGGGTGCTGGTGTGACTGCTGTCCAGTTGCTCGACCAATGCGGCGGCGTGCCCGGATAAACGCTGCGACGCATCGCCAATCCGGCCGACCACCGCGCCTACCTGGGCCTCAAGCATCTGCATGGCAAATTCGATTTGCCCCAGCTCATCCGCGCGCCCGGTGTAGATCGCCTGGCTGACGGGGTTGTCGGCAATCTGCCGCGCCCGCTCACTCAATTGCCTCAGGGGACGCAGCAATAGATTGATGCCCAATACCCCCGCCACGCCCACTGCCGCCAGGCCCAGCACTTGCAACGCCCATGAATAACTCGCCATCCCAGCCCCCACGCCCCAGGTCAGGACGCACGTTGCGCCGGTGACCAGCGACAACTTCAAGGGCATCTCCAGTATTGGCCGCCAGCGCCGAGTCCCTGCACGCAGGCGCGCATAAGCGCGCTCCGCAGCCATCACTCGCCGCGCATCAGGCCTGGTGCGCACCGACTGATATTCCACCGCCACGCCGTCGCGCGTGACCGGCGAGGCATAGGCACTGACCCAATAGTGATCACCGTTCTTGCAGCGATTTTTCACCATGCCCATCCACGAGCGACCGCTCTTGAGGGTCTGCCACATATGGGCAAAGGCCGCCGACGGCATGTCCGGATGGCGCAGCAGATTATGTGGCGCGCCCAACAATTCCTCGCGGCTGTAGCCACTGACGTCGATGAAGTCCTGGTTGGCGTAGGTAATCGAACTGCCGAGGTCAGTGGTCGAGAGGATATTGGCGTCTTGGGCAATGTCCACACTTCGCCCCGTGACCGGGAGATTGATCTTCATGGAAAGCGCGCTCGGGGGGGTTATTGAGAGAGTCGGCAAGGGGCACCGATTCTAAGCGCACCGCTTGAGCAAATACTGATCCAGCTCATGTTCCACGCATTTAGTTGCCCGGTGTGATCACCACCGCCCCGTGATGGTCCTCGGTCTGGGCCACACACTCGATCGCCACCCGTGCGCCGCGCGGCAACCTGCGTACGGCCAGTACGCTGCGGGCGGGCAAGCGGCCACTGGCGAAGTAGCCCAGGTACACCTGGTTGACCAGGGTCAGGTCATCCAGCTCGACCAGCATCAAGGTGCATTTGGCCACTCGATCCAGCGACGACTGATGGCGCTCCAACAGGTCGTGCAGGGTTTTCATCACCTGTTTCATCTGCGCGCCCGTGCCTCCTCTCACCAGATTGCGGTTCGCATCCACACCCAAAATAGTCGAGATATACAGCGTGCTGCCCACCCGCACAGCCTCGGAAAAGGGCAGTTCCACGTCAGCGGGGTAAAACTGCGGCCCACTGGGGTCTTGCACGGTGTCGGCGTCGGGCTCTTGCTCCTGATAGCTCTGGAGAATGCGCTGGTGCTCGCCGCTCTGCCTGAGCTGCTCCAGCGCCCGGTTAAGATCACTGCGTAACTCGGGATCGGATTTGCGCACGCCGATGGCCACGGCGGTGCCCATCTGTTGGCCGGTGACCGGCGGGCCGACGAAGTCGAAAGATTGCCCCTGCTCAGTGTCGAGCAATTCCTGGCGGATTTCTGCGGTGCCCTGCAGCGTCGCGTCGATATCACCCGCCACCAGGCTGCGGATCAACTGATCGTTGAGCCAGAAGCTCTTGATGATCACACCGGCCGGCGCCCATTGTGCCTGGGCGAAGGCTTCACGATTGCTCCCGGTCAGCACGCCCACACGCTTGCCCTTGAGGGCGCGCACCGTGGGCATCAGCCCGGAATACCGACGTGCTACCAAGTGCGTGGTGAGTGGGTACAAGTCGTCGGTAAAGTCGATCAGGTTGCGGCGCTGGGGCGTTGAAGCCATGCCCATGATCGCATCGAAACGCCGGCTTTCAAGGGCCTCGATACTGCGGGTGAATACCTGGTCAACCCAGATGCAGCGGACGTCGAGTTGGGCACACAAGGCATTGCCCAAGTCGATGTTCAGGCCGACCAACTGCCCTTGCGCATTGCGGCTTTCATAGGGAGGAAACAGTGGGGAGATCGCGAAGCGGATCTCACTGCGCGGCGCAGCACCGGCTGCTGCCCCAACAAAAAAACCGCCTGACAACAGCCCAACGGATAACACGAAGATCTTTGCCAAAACCATGAAGACATCCCTTTCTTGAAAGACCAACGCCTTCAACCGGGGCTTCTGCCAGCCAGGTGCTGCGAAGGGGTATCGAGCAAGCTTTCAAGAAATGATCATGGACCGACAAGACGAAAAATCAGCAATCACTGTAGGCACAACTGCCGTTAGCGTTTACCCATCGAGCGGCGTGTGCCTGGCGGCGCCATGCCTGGGGTCTTGGTGTGGCCGTTCTTGGCGCCGTTTTTGTACCACGGCTGATTACCGTCTTTCGCCCCGGCCAGTTCCCCTGGCTTGAAGGGGAACTTAAACGCTGGGATCACCGGCTTGGCTTCACTGTCGAGGCTGTCTGGGTTGGCGGGATCAGCCAATTCGGCGCTTTCAGCAGGCGATTGTGTCGGGGAAGTCATGGGGGCTCCGGCGCATAAAATGTATAAGGCCTTGAGTATACCGGTGCCGGAGGTTGCAAGCCTTAAGCTTTAAGCTACAAGCTTGAAGCTTGCAACGCCCCCCAACTGACAGCGCCGTCAGTTAGCCGTCACTCTACTGACCGGATAATAAAGCTATAAAGAAGCTTTCCACTTGCAGCTTAAAGCTCAAAGCTTGCAGCTGCGCCAACGGCGCTCCCCCATGCCCATTCAACGAAAAACCACCTTGATTGTGCTCGTCTGCGTGGCCCTGGCGATTGTGGCCTGGCTCTCGATCCGGCCAGCCAAGACCAAGCTGTCCGCCTCCAGCGCGATTCCGGTGCGGGTAGTCAGTGTCGCGCAACAGGATATCCCGCGCTTTGTCAGCGGGATCGGCTCGGTGCTGTCGCTGCACAGTGTGGTGATTCGCCCCCAGGTCGATGGCATCCTCACCCAATTGCAGGTCAAGGAAGGGCAACTGGTCAAGGCTGGCGACCTGCTGGCGAGCATCGATGACCGGGCGATCCGCGCCAGCCTCGACCAGGCCAAGGCCCAGTTGGGCGAAAGCCAGGCGCAGTTGCAGGTGGCGCAGGTCAATCTCAAGCGTTACAAGGAGCTGAGCATCGACGACGGTGTGTCGAAGCAGACTTACGACCAGCAACAAGCCCTGGTCAACCAGCTCAAGGCCACGGCGCTGGGTAACCAGGCGGCGATTGATGCGGCCCAGGTACAACTTTCCTACACACAGATTCGCTCCCCCGTCAGCGGCCGGGTGGGGATTCGTAATGTGGATGAAGGCAATTTCCTGCGCACCAGCGATACCCAAGGCCTGTTCTCGGTGACGCAGATCGACCCGATCGCGGTGGAGTTCTCCCTGCCACAACAGATGCTGCCGACCCTGCAAGGCCTGATCGCCGCGCAGCATCCGGCCAGTGTCGATGCGTTCCTCGGTGCCGACACCGATAGCCCGGCGGCGGTCTTGCTCGGCGAAGGCCGCCTGAGCCTGATCGATAACCAGATCAGCGCCAGCACCGGCACCATCCGCGCCAAGGCCGAGTTCAGCAATGCCGCCCAAACGCTGTGGCCAGGGCAACTGGTCACGGTAAAGATCCAGACCGCCCTCGACAAGGCCGCCCTGGTGGTGCCACCGACCGTGGTCCAGCGCGGCATGGACTCGCACTTTGTGTACCGCCTCAATGGCGACAAAGTGGACGTGGTGCCCGTGCAGGTGACCTACCAGAACAGCGACCTGACGATTGTCACCGGCGTGCAGTCCGGCGATGTGCTGGTCAGCGACGGCCAGTCACGCCTCAAGGCCGGCGCCCTGGTGGAGGTGCTCAAGGAACCGCCGCAAGTGATCCAGACGGCCCAAGCGCAGGCCCGGCCATGAAAGGCCATGGTTCGGTATCGGCCTGGTGCGTCGACCATCCGGTCGCCACCCTGCTGCTGACCTTTGCCCTGGTGCTGCTGGGCTTGATTGCCTTCCCGCGCCTGCCGGTCGCGCCGCTGCCGGAGGCAGAGTTCCCGACCATCCAGGTCACCGCCCAACTGCCCGGCGCCAGCCCCGACACCATGGCGTCCTCGGTGGCCACACCCCTGGAAGTGCAATTCAGTGCCATCCCCGGCATGACCCAGATGACCTCCAGCAGCGCCCTGGGTTCCACGCTGCTGACCCTGCAATTTACCCTCGACAAGAGCATCGATACCGCCGCCCAGGAAGTGCAGGCGGCGATCAATACCGCGGCCGGCAAGTTGCCCAGCGACATGCCCAACCTGCCGACCTGGCGCAAGGTCAACCCGGCGGACAGCCCGGTGCTGATCCTCAGCATCAGCTCCAACAACATGCCCGGCACCGAACTGAGCGACTATGTGGAAACCCTCCTGGCCCGGCAGATCAGCCAGATCGACGGGGTGGGCCAGATCAGCATCACCGGCCAGCAGCGCCCGGCCATTCGCGTACAAGCCTCGCCGGACAAGCTCGCCGCCATTGGCCTGACCCTGGCCGACATCCGCCTGGTGCTCCAGCAATCGAGCCTGAACCTGGCCAAGGGTGCGCTGTATGGGCGCGACAGCGTGTCGACGCTGTCGACCAACGACCAACTGTTTCATCCCGAGGAGTATGGCGAGCTGATTGTTTCCTACAAGGACGGCGCGCCCGTGCAACTGCGCGATGTGGCGCGGGTGATCAATGGCTCGGAGAACGCCTACGTGCAGGCCTGGTCTGGCGACACGCCAGGGGTCAACCTGGTGATTTTCCGCCAGCCGGGGGCCAACATCGTCGACACCGTGGACCGCATCCAGGCCGAGCTGCCGCGCCTGCAGGCGATGCTGCCGGCGTCGGTGGACGTCAGCTCGTTGTCGGATCGCACCAAGACCATTCGCGCCTCGCTGCATGAAGTGGAAATCACCCTGTTGATCGCCGTGTTGCTGGTGGTGGCCGTGATGGCGCTGTTCCTGCGCCAGTGGTCGGCAACCCTGATTGTCTCCAGCGTGCTGGGGGTATCGCTGGTGGCCACTTTCGCCTTGATGTACGTGATGGGGTTCAGCCTGAATAACCTGACGCTGGTGGCCATCGTCATCGCCGTGGGCTTTGTGGTGGACGATGCGATTGTGGTGGTGGAGAACATCCATCGTCATCTTGAGGCGGGCCTGGACAAGCGCGAGGCAGCGATCAAGGGGGCCGGCGAAATCGGTTTTACCGTGGTGTCCATCAGCTTCTCGCTGGTGGCCGCGTTTATCCCACTGCTGTTCATGGGCGGCGTGGTCGGGCGCCTGTTCAAGGAGTTTGCCCTGACCGCGACCTCGACCATCCTGATTTCGGTGGTGGTGTCCCTGACCCTGGCGCCGATGCTGGCCGGGCAGTTCATGCGCGCACCCACCCACCCTCCCCACGACAAGCCGGGCTTTGGCGAACGCCTGCTGGCCAGCTATGCGCGGAACCTGCGACGGGCACTGGCCCATCCGCGCACGATGCTCGCTATCTTCACCGTGACCCTGGGCCTGGCCGTGGCCGGCTACGTGTTTATTCCCAAGGGTTTTTTCCCGGTACAAGACACCGGCTTTATCCTCGGTACCAGCGAGGCGGCGGCGGATGTGTCCTACCCGGATATGGTGGCCAAGCACCAGGCCCTGGCCGAGATCATCAAGGCCGACCCGGCGGTGGAAAACTTCTCACACTCGGTGGGCGTGACCGGCAGCAACCAGACCATTGCCAACGGCCGCTTCTGGATTGCCTTGAAGGATCGCGGCGATCGCGACGTGTCCGCCAGCCAGTTCATCGACCGGATTCGCGCCAAACTGGCCCAGGTGCCGGGAATCGTGCTGTACCTGCGCGCCGGCCAGGACATCAACCTCAGTTCCGGGCCCAGCCGCAGCCAGTACCAATACGTGCTCAAGAGCAACGATGGCGCGACCCTGAATACCTGGACCCAGCGCCTGACCGAAAAACTGCGCGCCAACCCGGCCTTTCGCGATCTATCCAACGACCTGCAACTGGGCGGCAGCATCACCCACATCAGCATCGACCGCCAGGCGGCCGCGCGGTTTGGGCTGACGGCTACCGATGTCGACCAGGCGCTGTACGATGCGTTTGGCCAACGCCAGGTCAATGAATTCCAGACCGAGACCAACCAATACCAGGTGGTGCTGGAGCTGGACAGCCAGCAACGGGGCAAGGCCGAGAGCCTGAATTATTTCTACCTGCGCTCGCCGCTCAGTGGCGAGATGGTGCCGTTGTCGGCGCTGGCCAAGGTCGACCCGCCGACGGTCGGGCCGTTGTCCATCAGCCATGACGGCATGTTCCCGGCGGCCAACCTGTCGTTCAACCTGGCACCGGGCGTGGCCCTGGGCGACGCGGTAATCATGCTCGACCAGGCGAAGAACGAGATCGGCATGCCGAGCACCATCATCGGTAACTTCCAGGGTGCGGCCCAGGCATTCCAGAGCTCATTGGCCAGCCAGCCATGGCTGATCCTCGCGGCGTTGGTGGCGGTCTACATCATCCTTGGCGTGTTATATGAAAGCTTCGTGCATCCGCTGACGATCATCTCGACCCTGCCCTCCGCCGGCCTCGGCGCATTGATCATGCTGTGGCTGTTGGGCCAGGACTTTTCGATCATGGCCTTGATCGGCCTGGTGCTGTTGATCGGCATCGTCAAGAAAAACGGCATCCTGATGATCGACTTTGCCCTGGAAGCCCAGCGCGTACGTGGGCTGGCACCTGGCGATGCGATTTATGAAGCCTGTGTCACGCGTTTTAGACCGATCATCATGACCACCCTCGCCGCCCTGCTAGGCGCCGTACCGCTGATGCTCGGCTCAGGCCCCGGCGCGGAGCTGCGCCAGCCACTGGGCATCGCGGTGGTCGGTGGGTTGCTGGTGAGCCAGGCGCTGACGCTGTTCACCACGCCGGTCATATACTTGTACCTTGAGAAACTTTTCCACAGACCCAAACCGGCGCTCGGGCTGGCGACCACACATTGAGGCGGGGTCATGCGTGTCCTGATTATTGAAGACGAAGAAAAAACCGCCGACTACCTGCATCGCGGACTGACGGAGCAAGGCTATACGGTGGACGTCGCCCACGATGGCGTCGAGGGCCTGCACCTGGCCCTGGAAAGCGACTACGCGGTGATCGTGCTGGATGTGATGCTGCCCGGCCTCGACGGTTTTGGCGTACTGCGTGCACTGCGGGCGCGCAAGCAAACCCCGGTGATCATGCTGACCGCCCGCGAGCGCGTGGAAGATCGCATTCGCGGCCTGCGCGAAGGCGCCGACGATTACCTGGGCAAGCCGTTTTCCTTCCTCGAACTGGTAGCGCGCCTGCAAGCCCTGACCCGGCGCAGCGGCGGGCATGAACCGGTGCAGGTGACTATCGCCGACCTGTGGATCGACCTGATCAGCCGCAAGGCCAGCCGCGCCGGCCTGCGCCTGGACCTGACGGCCAAGGAGTTCTCGTTGCTCAGTGTCCTGGCCCGGCGCCAGGGCGAAATCCTGTCGAAGACGGCCATTGCGGAAATGGTCTGGGATATCAACTTCGACAGCGACGCCAATGTGGTCGAGGTGGCAATCAAGCGGCTGCGGGCCAAGCTCGACGGGCCGTTCGAACACAAGCTGCTGCACACTATTCGCGGCATGGGCTACGTGCTGGAGAACCGCAGTGTCGAGTAACTCGATTGCCCTGCGCCTGAGCGGCATGTTCAGCCTGGTGGCGCTGGTGATTTTCCTGCTGATTGGCGGTGCGCTGTACCAGCAGGTGGACCGCGGCCTGGGCCTGTTGCCGGGGGCCGAACTGGATGCGCGCTACAGCGTGCTGGAGTCGTCGATCACCCGCTTCGGTACACAGGATCACTGGGGCAAGATGGCCAACAAGCTCAAGTTGTTGGGGGAAGAGGACAAGCGCATTCGTTTCTGGGTGGTCAGCAGCGACCCAACCTATGAATACGGCAACCCGGATGCGCGCATCCGCGAATTTGCCACAGGGCCGACGGGCAAACGCGACCTGCACCTGCCGGGGCACGCCTACCCGTTCAAAGTACTGGTCAGTCAGTTCCCCGCCAAAGACCAGCGCCCGCCCCTGCGTTTTATGATCGCCATCGACACCGCCAACTTCCGCACCACCCAGCATCATTTGCTGATGGCGCTGATCAGCCTGGCGTTTGTCGGCGTGGTACTGGCTTCCTTGCTGGGCTTCTGGGTCGCGCGTATCGGCCTCAAGCCGCTGATCAAGTTGTCGGATGAAGCGCAAAAACTGGCACCGCCGAAACTCTCCGGGCGCCTGCAACTGTCGCCACTGCCGCCGGAACTCAAGCAGTTCGTCAACTCCTTCAACTCCACCCTGGAACGCGTGGAAACCGCCTACTCGCGCCTGGAATCGTTCAACGCCGATGTGGCCCATGAACTGCGCTCACCGTTGACCAACCTGATCGGCCAGACCCAGGTAGCACTGACCCGTGGCCGCTCCGCCGAACACTACTTCGAAGTGCTGCAATCGAACCTGGAAGAGTTGGAACGCTTGCGCTCGATCATCAACGACATGCTGTTCCTGGCCAGCGCCGACCAGGGCAGCAAGGCAACCAAGCTGATTGAAAGCTCCCTGGCCGATGAGGTGGCGACCACCCTCGACTACCTGGACTTCATCCTGGAGGACGCCCAGGTACAGGTTTCGGTGGTTGGCGATGCCTTGGTGAAAATCGAAAAGGCCCATTTACGGCGAGCACTGATCAACTTGTTGAGCAATGCGGTGCAGCACACGTCACCGGGGCAGGTGATCGAGGTGCGGATTGAAGCCCGGGAGCAGCAGGTGGTGATCGGGGTGACCAACCCTGGCGAGCTGATTGCCAGCGAGCACTTGCCCCGTTTATTCGAACGTTTCTACCGCGTCGACGCCTCGCGCAGTAACAGCGGGGCCAATCATGGCTTGGGCCTGGCCATCGTCAAGGCGATTGCGTTGATGCATGGCGGGGATGTGTTTGTGCGCAGCGAGCACGGTGGCAACACCTTTGGTATCACTCTGCCGATTTGAATGTTCAAACCTCCCACAGGTTAATCTTCATCGTCCTGACTGTTGCGATTTGGGCAACAGTCATTATCTTGTTACACTCTGTACCGTACCGCTCGCCTGCGCCAATATGTCGCATCGACGAGCGAGACGGCAAAGACAGCCGACCCGCCCTGCCATTTCCCTCGACTTATTTCCAGGGCTCTACACTGGGAATCTGTTTTAAAGCCGCTGACTTCAGCGGCTTTTTTTTGCCGTAAAAAAGGCCAGGAACACCCCACGACATTGGCCGTTCAGACTGACCCAAAGGAGCTCCCCGGTGAAAACCGCGCTGACATTCACCCCGTTATTCCTCGCGATTGCAGCAACTATCTCCCCGCTCGCCCATGCGGCAGACGCTCCACCTACCGACGGTTTCGTCGAAGGCTCAACGCTCAACATCAACACCCGCAACTACTACATGAACCGCGACCGCCGCGATATCCACACCGATGACAGCAAAGAATGGGGCCAGGGTTTTCTCGGTATCTTCGAATCCGGCTACACCCAAGGCACCGTGGGTTTTGGCCTGGATGCCCACGCCATGCTCGGCCTGAAACTCGACGGCGGTGGCGGCACCGATGGCTCCAGCATCCTGCCGTACGGCAGCGGCAGCGGCAAAGCGCCCGGGTCGTTTTCCACCGGTGGCGGCACCCTCAAGATGCGCGCCTTCGATACCGAGCTGAAAGCCGGTGACCTGTTCCTCAACAACCCGGTGATTGCCGGTGGCATGACCCGCATGCTGCCCGAGACCTTTCGTGGCGTCAGCCTGACCAACCACAGCCTGGACGGCTGGATGTTCGAAGGTGGCCAGGCCAGCTTTGCCAAGCTCTACAACCAGAGTGGCCATGGGCGCATCGGCACCAGCTATGGCGCGCTGCCCAAAGGTGAAAGCAGCCAGCACATGAACTGGGCCGGCATGGCCTGGAGCGGCCTGCCAGGACTGACCAGCAACCTGTACGCCTCCGAGCTCAAGGACGTGTGGAACCAGTACTACTACGACCTGGACTACACCTACGCGCTCAATGACCTGGTCAGCCTCAACCCGGGCCTGCACTTCTACCATACCCAGGACACCGGGCATGCGCTGCTGGGGGATATCGACAACAACACCTACAGCCTGCATTTCACCGTGGGCGTGGGCAATCACAGCGTCACCGCCGCATACCAGCGGGTCAACGGCAACACGCCGTTCGACTACATCGCCCAGGGCGACAGCGTGTACCTGGACAACTCCCAGCAATACTCGGACTTCAACGGCCCCAACGAGCATTCGTGGAAGCTCAAGTACGCCTATGACTTCGCAGGCCTGGGCCTGCCTGGCCTGACCTCGGCGGTGTCCTATATCAGTGGCAAGACCGACCTGACCAAGGTCGACCCCAACAGCCGCGGCTACTCGGCCTGGTACAGCGCTGACGGCAAGAACGCCAAGCACTGGGAACGGGACATCGACCTCAAGTACGTGGTGCAGGGCGGCAAGGCCAAGGACCTGGCGGTGCGCCTGCAATGGGCGACCAACCGTGGCAGCAATGGCTACTCGGCGGTAGACCGGGATGTGGATGAGTACCGGGTGATCGTCGACTATCCAATCAACGTGTTCTAACCCGTAGCACTGTAGGAGCCGGCTTGTCGGCCCTACATCTTGTTCTGCACTCTTTTGCGGGCTTGCTACTACGCTAAGGGCATCCTCGACGCAGAAGTACGCCCGATGAGCTCAAGCCCAGCACGCCCGCCCCGCCCGACCCGTCGCCCGGAGTTTATGTTGATCCTGGGCAGCGGCCTCACCGTGCTGATGATCGTCAGTGTCGTGACCGTGCTGCTGATTCGTGAACACGCCAACACCCTGCAGGCTGCCAAGCGTACAGCGAGCACCATCACCCAACTGATCGACGCCGATGTGCTGCGTAACGTCGAACTGTATGACCTGTCCCTCAAGGGCCTGATCGCCGCCACCGAGCGTAGCGATCTAGAGGGGGTGTCGGCCAACATCCGCCACCTGGTGTTGTTCGACCGCTCGACAGCTGCACGCTACAAGGGCGATATCCTGTTGCTGGACAGGACCGGCGAGGTCATCGCCGACTCTTCGCTGCTCACCCCCAAACCCGGCAACTTTGCCGACCGCGACTACTTCCAGGTGCACCGCCAAAACCCGGAGCTCGGGCTGTTTATCAGCCGCCCCTTCCAGACTCACTGCGTGTGCGAGGACAACTGGCGCATTGCCTTCAGCCGCCGTGTGTCATCCGCCGACGGGCGGTTTATGGGCGTCGCAGTCGCGTCCATGCGTTTGTCGTACTTTGCCCAACTGTTCAATAGCCTGAACATTGGCAACAACAGCACCATCAACCTGCTCAATCACCAGGGCATCCTGCTGGCGCAACAGCCGTTGCTGGAGCCGGACATCATCAACAAGGACCTGAGCACCCGGCCCAATGTTGCCCGGATCCTGCGCGAGCGCGATGGCAGCTTTAGCAGCGTCTCCAGCGTCGACCGTCAACAGCGCCTGTACACCTTCTCCAATGTCGGTGCCCTGCCGTTGATTGTGGTCGTGGCCTTGTCCAACGACGAAATCTTCGCCCCCTGGAAACGTGCCGCCCTGCTGATCAGCGCTGCCGCCGGGGTGTTGTGCATCGGCTTGCTGTGGCTGACCTGGATGTTGTGCATGGAGTTGCGCCGTCGCTATCGTGCCGAAGGGGTGCTGTCAGAACTGGCAGCTACCGACCCGCTCACCGGCCTGGCCAACCGCCGCACACTGGACCAGCGCCTGAACCTGGAATGGGATCGCGCCCAGCGCTCCGGCGAACCCTTGACCCTGCTGATGATTGATGTCGACCATTTCAAGGCCTTCAACGACCGCCATGGCCATCAGGGTGGTGACGAAGCACTGCGCAGTGTGGCTCAGGTGATCGAGAGCAATATCCGCAGGCCCGCCGACCTCGCGGCCCGTTATGGCGGTGAGGAGTTTGCGGTGATCCTGCCCAATACCGACAGCCAGGGCGCCCAGGTGATTGCCGAGTATATCCGCAGCAGCGTCGAACACTTGCCAAGGGTAGCCGGGGATACACAGCCAGTCACGGTGAGCATTGGCCTCAGTAGCTGGCACACACGCAGCAATGCGTCATTGGAAGAACTGCTGCTCAGTGCCGACCGGGCGCTGTATGAGGCCAAGGATGGCGGACGCAACCGTACCGTTGATGCCGCAGGTTGATTGCGCATAAAAAAAGGCCACCCGAAGGCAGCCTTTAAAAACTAAAGAAAGAGAGTTGTTACTTACACCGCCGCAACGGGACGCATGTAAGAGATCGGTGCGGTGCTGGCATCTTCGAAGGTCACAACTTCCCAAGCATCTTTCTGCTCAATCAACTTGCGCAGGAGCTGGTTGTTCAGTGCATGGCCCGACTTGAAGCCTTTGAACTCGCCTATCAGGCTATTGCCCAGCAGGTAGAGGTCACCAATTGCATCGAGGATCTTGTGCTTCACGAATTCGTCTTCATAGCGAAGGCCGTCTTCGTTCAGTACACCATCCGCGTCGACCACGATGGCGTTTTCCACGCTGCCGCCGAGTGCGAGGTTGTGCTTGCGCAGGTACTCGATGTCACTCATGAAACCAAAGGTACGGGCGCGGCTGACTTCTTTTACGAACGAAGTGCTGGAAAAATCCACGCTTGCACTTTGGGTGCGGTCACGGAAAACCGGGTGATCGAAATCGATCTCAAAGCTCACTTTAAAGCCTTCGAACGGGACGAAGGTGGCGCGCTTGTCGCCGTCTTCTACTGTCACTTCCCGCAGAATGCGAATGAACTTCTTGGCTGCGTCCTGTTCTTCCAGGCCGGCAGATTGAATCAGGAATACGAAAGGTCCAGCGCTACCATCCATGATCGGGACTTCAGACGCGGAGAGCTCGACGTAGGCGTTATCGATGCCCAGGCCAGCCATGGCCGAGAGCAAGTGCTCCACCGTGTCCACTTTGACGTCACCGTTGACCAATGTGGTCGACATGGTGGTTTCGCCAACGTTTTCCGCGCGAGCAGGAATCTGCACCACAGGGTCCAGGTCGGCACGAACAAACACGATGCCGGTGTCGACAGGTGCGGGCTTGAGGGTCAGGTATACCTTCTCCCCGGAGTGCAGACCTACACCTGTGGCACGGATAATATTCTTCAGGGTGCGTTGTTTAATCATGGCTTGGACCGCTTCAGCGCAAATTGCGAACTGGTATCAACAAAGGCTGGCGATAATAACAGACCAGACCTTTGCTGAACACCAATCACCTTCATAGCCCTGATACATTCCATCAATCGGCCTGACGACGCAGGAAAGCCGGGATGTCCAGGTAGTCCAGATCATCTTGCGGATTCGGGCTACGGGACGCAGCAGCACCGGCCTGAGCCTGGTTGCGCATCACGGTCGGACGATCCAGGTCACGGTAGTTCACCGACGGCATTTCCGGACGCACAGGCGCTGGAGCGGCAGTCGAAGACGCCTGACTGGTGTGAACGGTATTGTCGATGACCTTCACAGGCTTCTCGATTTTTGCGCCCAGGCCAGTGGCAACCACGGTCACATGCAGTTCGTCGCGCATGTCCGGATCGATAACGGTACCGACCTTGACCATCGCGTGCTCTGAAGCGAAAGCTTCGATGATGCTACCCACGTCGGAGTACTCACCCAGGGACAGGTCGGGACCGGCGGTGATGTTCACCAGGATGCCGCGTGCACCTTGCAGGTTCACGTCTTCGAGCAACGGGTTGCGGATGGCCGCTTCGGTCGCTTCACGTGCACGGTTCGGACCGCTGGCGCAGCCAGTGCCCATCATCGCCATGCCCATTTCGCTCATCACGGTACGTACGTCGGCAAAGTCGACGTTGATCATGCCCGGGCGCTTGATGATGTCGGAGATACCGCGAACGGCACCGGCCAGTACGTCATCAGCCTTGGCGAAAGCCGACAGCAGGCTTGCGTCTTTACCGAGGATGGTCAGCAGTTTCTCGTTGGGGATGGTGATCAACGAGTCAACGCTTTCAGACAGCAGACGGATACCTTCGTCGGCGATCTGCATGCGCTTGCGGCCTTCGAACGGGAACGGACGGGTCACGACTGCAACCGTCAGGATCCCCATTTCCTTGGCCACTTCGGCAATGATCGGCGCTGCACCGGTACCGGTACCGCCGCCCATGCCCGTGGTGATGAACACCATGTTGGTGCCTTGCAGCACTTCGGCAATACGCTCGCGGTCTTCCAGGGCGGCTTGACGGCCGACTTCCGGATTGGCGCCAGCGCCGAGGCCCTTGGTCACCGCAGTGCCCAATTGCAGGATGGTCCGCGCGCCGATGCTTTTGAGCGCCTGGGCATCAGTGTTGGCGCAGATGAATTCAACGCCTTCAATGTTGCTCTTGACCATATGATTGACAGCGTTGCCGCCGCCACCGCCGACACCGATTACTTTGATAACCGGGCTTGCGGGGATGTTGTCTACGAGTTCGAACATTTTCCCTCTCCTTTCATTTCTCTAGTTTTTTCGCCTACTACTTGAAACGGTGTTGCGGTAAATCTTTAGAAATTGCCCTTCACCCAGGCTTGCAGGCGCTCCAGCAACGGCGCTTTCGGCTCGTCACTGCTGTAGCTTTCGCGGCTGCCAATGCCCGACAGGGAAATGCCGTCGGTCTGCTTTTGCAGGCCGTACAACAGCAAGCCCACACCGGTGGAGTAAATCGGGTTGCGCACCACGTCGCCCAGGCCCTTGACGCCATGGGGCACGCCCAGGCGCACAGGCATGTGGAAGATTTCCTCGGCCAGTTCGACCGCGCCTTCCATCTTCGAGGTACCACCGGTCAGCACGATGCCGGCCGGGATCAAATCTTCGTAGCCACTGCGGCGCAGTTCAGCCTGGATCAGGGTGAACAGTTCGTCGTAGCGCGGTTCGACCACTTCGGCCAGGGCCTGGCGCGACAGTTCGCGCGGTGGACGGTCGCCCACGCTTGGCACCTTGATGGTTTCACCGGCACCGGCCAGCTTGGCCAGGGCGCAGGCGTAGCGAATCTTGATTTCTTCGGCGTACTGGGTCGGTGTACGCAGCGCCATGGCGATGTCGTTGGTCACCTGGTCGCCGGCAATCGGGATCACCGCGGTGTGACGGATCGCACCTTCGGTAAAGATCGCGATATCGGTGGTGCCGCCGCCGATGTCCACCAGGCAGACGCCCAGTTCTTTTTCGTCGTCGGTCAATACCGAGTAGGCCGAGGCCAGTTGCTCAAGAATGATGTCGTCGATTTCCAGGCCGCAGCGGCGCACGCACTTTTCAATGTTCTGTGCGGCATTCACGGCGCAGGTCACCACGTGGACCTTGGCTTCCAGACGTACGCCCGACATGCCCAGGGGCTCGCGAACGCCTTCCTGGTTGTCGATCACATAGTCCTGCGGCAGGGTGTGCAACACGCGCTGGTCAGCCGGGATGGCCACGGCCTGGGCCGCGTCCAATACGCGCTCCAGGTCAGCCGAGCTGACTTCACGGTCGCGGATCGCCACGATGCCGTGGGAGTTCAGGCTGCGGATGTGATTGCCTGCCACACCGACGAATGCCGAGTGAATCCGGCAGCCCGCCATCAACTGCGCTTCTTCGATAGCGCGCTGGATCGACTGCACGGTGGACTCGATATTGACCACCACGCCCTTCTTCAGGCCCCGGGACGGATGCGTGCCGATTCCGACGATTTCCAGCGTGCCGTCGTCCGCGACCTCGCCTACCAGCGCCACCACCTTGGAGGTGCCGATATCGAGACCGACGATCATTTTGCCGCTTTGCACGTTTGCCATGGGTCCTGCCTCTTCTTAATTCTTCGCGACAGCGGGTTGCGCTGCCGTGGGCGCAGCCGGTTCGCGCCAGCTAACGGCCAGGCCGTTGGCGTAACGCAGGTCGATGCTCGCAATGTTCGTAATCTGTTCTTTCAGGGTTTTGTCGTAGATGGCGATAAAGCGGCGCATCTTCTCCACCAAGTGGTCGCGTCCCAGCAACAACTCGATGCCCGGGCCGGAACTGCCTGCCCCGGTGGTCAGGAACCAACTGCCCCGCTCGCGCAATTCCAGGCGCGCAATGGAGAAGCCCAGTGGCCGCAGCATCTGGCTCAACGCCTGGTACTGCTGCATCACTTGCTGCTGTGCCCGTTGCGGTCCGAACAACTGCGGCAAATGCTCGTAGTTGGCCAGCTCACGCGGGTTGAACGCCTGGCCCTGGTTGTTCAACAGCGCCTCGTCGCCCCAACGGGCCACGGGCAGTTGCTCTTCCAGGCGGATCGTCACTTGATCCGGCCACACGCGCCGTACTTCGGCGTGGGCAATCCACGGCATCTGTTCCAGTTCGGCACGCATGCCTGCCAGGTCGATGGTGAAGAAGCTCGCCGCGACAAAAGGCGCGATCCGCTGCTGCACCGCTTGCTGGCTGATGTAGCTCAAGTCGCCCTGCACGCTGATCTTGGTGATCGGGCGGTCGGCATACGGCAACAGGCGCTGCGCACCTTCATAGGTACCAAAGCCCAGCGCCACCAGCAGCACCGGCCAGAACAAGGCCTTGAGAAAACCAAAGTTGGCTTTCGGCAGGCGCGCCGACATCGGCTCTTTAGCCACCATTCGACTGGCACCACGCGGCACCGGCTTGCGGCCGGGAGCGGGTTGCTGATGACGAAGCGATGCGCCTTGCATGGTCTTAACCTCGTGCCTCTATATAGCTAGCCGCCAGAATTGCCAGCACCAACTGCTGGAAATCCAGGCCGGCTGCGCGTGCAGCCATGGGGACCAGGCTGTGATCGGTCATGCCCGGCGCAGTGTTGACTTCAAGGAACCAGAAATTCCCCTGGTCATCCTGCATCACGTCTGCCCGCGCCCAACCGGCGATACCCAACGCCTCACAGGCTTTCGCCGTGAGGTCCATCAATTCCTGCTCTTTGGTTGCATCGAGGCCGCATGGGATCCGGTACTGGGTATCGGAAGCCACATACTTGGCGTCGTAGTCGTAAAAGGTGTGGGGCGTGCCCAATGCGATGGGCGGCAATACCTGGCCACGCAGGGTGGCGATGGTGTACTCGGGACCCTGGATCCACTGTTCCACCAACACTTGCGAATCGTAGGTACTTGCCGCTTTCCATGCGTCGATCAATTCGGCGGCCGAGTTCACTTTGGCCATGCCGATACTGGAGCCTTCATGGGCAGGTTTGACGATCAAAGGCAGGCCCAGTTCCTTGGCTGCAGAAATACAATCGTCTTCGCTGCACAGCACACTGTGACGCGGGGTTGGAATCCCCAGGCTGTGCCACACCTGCTTGGTGCGCAACTTGTCCATGGCCAGTGCCGAAGCGAGGATGCCGCTGCCGGTGTAGGGAATGCCAGCACACTCCAGCAAGCCCTGCATGCTGCCGTCTTCACCGCCACGACCGTGCAGGATGATGAAGGCGCGGTCGATCTTCTCGGCCAGCAGGCGGGCGAGGAAGTCATCGCCCACGTCGATACCAAAGGCATTCACGCCTGCACTTTGCAGGGCTTCAAGTACGGCATTGCCGGACTTGAGCGACACTTCGCGCTCAGCACTCTTGCCGCCGAACAGCACCGCCACACGGCCGAAATCGGCAGGCGCGATGGTGGAGAACAGGGAGCCGTAGTCAGTGATCATTTCGACTTCCCCTTGGCCACGGCGAAGAGCGGGCTCGCCAACAATTTAGGGGCAAGGCCGCCGATATCACCGGCACCCTGGCACAGCAGGATGTCGCCGGCACGCAGCAACGGCTTGACGATTGGCGCCAGGTCGACACCCCGCTCGATGTAGATCGGGTCCAACTGGCCGCGCTGGCGGATGCTGTTGCACAGCTTGCGGCTGTCGGCGCCGGGGATCGGTTCTTCACCGGCCGGGTAGACTTCCATCAGCAGCAACACGTTGGCATCGGCCAATACATTTACAAAGTCGTCGTACAGGTCGCGGGTGCGGCTATAGCGGTGCGGCTGGTAGACCATCACCAGGCGACGCTCCGGCCAACCACCGCGCACAGCCTTGATCACGGCCGCAACTTCGGTCGGATGGTGACCGTAGTCGTCCACCAGCATCACTTCGCCGCCTTCTACCGGCAACTGGCCGTAGACCTGGAAGCGCCGGCCCACGCCGGCAAAGCCCGACAGACCTTCGACGATGGCTTCATCACTGACGCCTTCATCGGTGGCAATGCAGATGGTTGCCAGGGAATTGAGCACATTGTGGTTGCCCGGCATGTTCACCGACACGTCCAACGGTTCGCGATCCGGGCGCAACACGGTGAAGAACGTCTGCATGCCTTGCTGGCGAACATTGATCGCGCGCACGTCAGCGTCTTCGCTGAAGCCGTAGGTCACGGTCGGACGCTTGACCAATGGCAGGATTTCCCGCACCACCAGATCGTCCAGGCACAGCACGGCCAAGCCATAGAACGGCAGGTTGTGCAGGAACTCGACGAAGGTTTTCTTCAGTTTGTTGAAGTCACCGTCGTAGGTCGCCATATGGTCGGCGTCGATGTTGGTGACCACAGCGACCAAAGGTTGCAGGTGCAGGAAGCTGGCATCGCTTTCATCGGCTTCGGCGATCAGATAGCGGCTGGTACCCAGTTGTGCATTGGTACCTGCTGCATTCAGCCGGCCACCGATCACGAAGGTCGGGTCCAGGCCGCCGGCAGCGAACACCGAGGCGATCAGGCTGGTGGTGGTGGTCTTGCCGTGGGTACCGGCGACGGCGATGCCGTGGCGGTAGCGCATCAGCTCAGCCAGCATCTCGGCGCGCGGCACTACCGGAATACGGCGTTCAAGGGCAGTGGCCACTTCCGGGTTGGAGGTGTTCACGGCGCTGGAAACCACCAGTACATCGGCTTGCGCGGCGTTCTCGGCACGGTGGCCGATAAAGATCTGCGCGCCGAACGATTCCAGGCGCTCGGTGACCGGCGAGGTCTTGAGATCGGAGCCGGAAACCTGGTAACCCAGGTTCAGCAACACCTCGGCGATCCCGCACATGCCCACGCCGCCGATACCGACGAAGTGGATGCGACGGATGCGGCGCATTTCCGGTTGCGGCATGGCTTTTTGATTCTCAACCATGGGCCACCTCCAGGCAGATATCGACCACGCTGCGGGTGGCGTCGGGTTTGGCCAGGCGGCTTGCGGTGCTCGCCATGCTGTTCAGTCGTTCGGGTTGCATCAAAACCTCAGTCAGGCGAGCGGCCAGGTCGGCGGCGCCAGTCGTTCTTTGCGGCAGCAGGAAGGCAGCGCCCTCTGCGGCCAAATATTCGGCGTTGCGGGTCTGGTGATCGTCAATCGCGTGGGGCAAAGGCACCAGCAAGGACGGCAGACCGGCGGCAGCCAGTTCACTGACGGTCAACGCACCTGCGCGACAGACCACCAGGTCGGCCCAGCCATAGGCATGGGCCATGTCTTTGATAAAAGGCTCTACTGTCGCCTCGACCCCGGCCTCGCGGTAGCGGCCAGCGGTCACTTCATCGTGGTTCTTGCCAGCCTGGTGGAAGATCTCGGGACGCAGGTCCACAGGCAGTTGCGCCAGCGCTTCTGGCAGCAATTTGTTCAACGGCTCGGCGCCCAGGCTTCCGCCCAGGATCAGCAGGTGAGCCTTGCGCCCGACCAGGGCCTGGCGGGTAATGTCCATGAACAGTTCGGTACGCACCGGGTTGCCGGTGGTGCGCCGCTTGTCCATGGCCGCAAACGTATTCGGGAACGCCTCGCATACCCGCGCAGCCAAAGGCGCCAACAGACGGTTGGCCGTACCGGCCACGGCATTCTGTTCGTGGACGATCACCGGCACACCCGCCAACCGCGCGGCCACGCCGCCGGGGCCGGTGACATAGCCACCAAAACCCAGCACACAAACCGGTTTCAATTCACGGATGACCTTGCGCGCCTGCCACACCGCCTTGAGCAACACGAACGGCGCCTTGAGCAGGGACAACTTGCTCTTGCCACGCAGGCCGCTGACGTTGATCAGGTGCAGGGACAAACCGGCAGCCGGGACCAACTCATTTTCAATGCCACGCGGTGTGCCCAGCCAATGCACGGTGTAGCCACGGGCCTGGAACTCACGGGCACAGGCCAGCGCCGGGAACACGTGGCCGCCGGTGCCGCCAGCCATGATCAGCACGTTAGCGCCCATGGGTCGGCTCCTCGGCAAAGTCGCTCTCGCTGAATTCCATCTCTTCGCTGCCCAAATGGGTTCGACTCTCCCATTCGATACGCAGCAACAAGCCGAGACAGGCACAGCAGATCACCAACGAGCTGCCGCCGTAGCTGAGGAACGGCAAGGTCAGGCCCTTGGTCGGCAGCAGGCCGACGTTCACGCCGATGTTGATCAGGAACTGGCCGATCCACAGGAAGGCCAGGCCGTATGCGACATAGGCCGCAAAGAATTGCTTGGCTTTCTCCGCCCACAGGCCGATGTACATGGCCCGCACGCAGACGAACACGAACAGCCCGACAGTGGCCAGGGAGCCAACCACGCCCAGCTCTTCGGCGAGGACCGAGAACACGAAGTCGGTATGCGCTTCCGGCAGGTAGAACTGCTTCTGCACACTGTTGCCCAGGCCCACACCCAGCCACTCGCCGCGACCGAAGGCGATCAGTGCCTGGGTCAACTGGTAGCCGGAACCGAACTGGTCGGACCAGGGGTCGGTAAAGGTGATCAGTCGCGCCATCCGATAGGGTTGCGCCTGCACCAGAATCGTCACGGCGGCAACCGCCAGCCCGACCATCAAGGCAAAGCGGAACAGGCCCACGCCACCGAGGAACAGCATCGCCGCAGCCGCGCCCATCATCACCACGGTGGCGCCGAAGTCCGGCTCCATCAGCAGCAGGCCGGCCATGGGCAGCAGCACGATGAACGGTTTGAAAAAGCCCATCCAGCTTTCGCGCACTTCTTTCTGCCGGCGCACGAGGTAGCCGGCCAGGTAAATCACCACGAATACCTTGGCAATTTCCGAGGGCTGCACGTTGAAGGCACCGAAGCCGATCCAGCGCATCGAACCATTCACTTCACGGCCGATACCGGGGACGATCACCATCACCAGCAAGCCGAAGGCGCCGATCAGCATCAGCCAACCCAGGCGCTGCCAGGTGGCGATAGGAATCATCATGGTGACGATGCAGGCGCCGAGACCGATCACCAGGTAAATCAGGTGGCGGATCATGTGGTACAGCGTGTTGCCCGACTGCACGGCGGCCACTTCCGAGGACGCCGAGGTGATCATCACCAGGCCCAGGCCCAGCAGCGCCAGGCAACCGGCGAGCATCGGGAAGTCGAGGTCGATCCCGCGCCCGGTAATGATCGGCGACGGGTACGGCTTGATGATGTTTTTCAGGTCCAGACTCATGCCAAGCCCTCCACGGCGCGGGCGAACAACTGGCCGCGCTCTTCGTAGTTCTTGAACATGTCGAAACTCGCGCAGGCTGGCGACAGCAGCACGGCATCGCCGGGCTGGGCCAGGGCACGGCATTGGGCGATGGCGTCGTCCAGCGAGGTGGCACGCACTTGCGGCACAGCGTCGCCCAGGGCGGCGGCAATCAAGTCCGAATCACGGCCCATCAACACCACGGCGCGGCAATGGGCTGCCACCGGGTTCTTGAGGTCCTTGAAGTCGGCACCCTTGCCATCGCCACCGGCGATCAGCACCAGCTTGCCGTCGATATCGGCGCCCAGGCCTTCAATGGCGGCCAGTGCGGCACCGACGTTGGTGGCCTTGGAATCGTTGTAGTAGCTCACGCCATCCAGGTCGCGCACCCACTGGCAGCGGTGTTCAAGGCCGGCAAAGGTGCGCAGGCTCGACAGCATCGCGTCGAACGGCAGGCCAACCGCGTGCCCCAATGCCAAGGCCGCCAGGGCATTGGACTGGTTATGGGCGCCACGGATCTTCAGTTCACGCACCGGCATCAGGTTCTGGAATTCGAAGGCCAGGTATTTCTCGCCATTCTCTTCACGGATACCAAAGGCCTTGAAATCGGGTTTGCTCAGGCCAAACGTCCAGCATGGCAGGCCTTCGCCCATCAACGGACGGCTCAGGGCATCCTGGCGATTGACCACCACCTGCCGCGCGCCCCGGAAGATCCGGTGCTTGGCCAGGTGATAAGCCGGTAGGCCGCTGTAGCGGTCCATATGGTCTTCGCTGACGTTCAACACGGTGGCCACTTCGGCGCCGAGTTGATCGGTAGTCTCCAACTGGAAGCTCGACAGCTCCATCACGTACAGCTCGATATCGTCGCTGAGCAGGTCCAGCGCCGGCGTACCGAGGTTACCGCCCACAGCCACGCGCTTGCCGGCCGCAGCCGCCATCTCGCCGACCAGGGTAGTGACGGTGCTCTTGGCGTTGGAGCCGCTGATCGCCACGATCGGCGCCTTGGCGTTGCGGGCAAACAACTCGATATCGCCAGACAACTTCACGCCACGCGCTGCGGCGGCTTGCAGGGCCGGTGTAGCCAGGGCCAGGCCCGGGCTCACGTAGAGCTCGTCGGCACGGCACAGAAACTCGACATCCAGCTCGCCACAACGCACTTCCACGTGCGGGTAGTCACGGCGCAGCGTGACCAGCTCCGGTGGATTTTCCCGCGTATCGGCCACGGCAAACGACGTGCCCCGGTTCGCCAGGAAGCGAACCAGGGACATGCCGCTCTTGCCGAGGCCGACAACGATGCGGAAGTGGTCAGAAGCGATCAGGGACACTCGTTTCTACCTCAGTTTCAGGGTGGCAAGGCCAACCAGCACAAGAATCACGGTGATGATCCAGAAACGGACGATCACCCGCGGCTCAGGCCAGCCCTTGAGTTCAAAGTGGTGATGAATCGGCGCCATGCGAAACACACGGCGGCCGGTCAACTTGAAGGACGCCACCTGGATCACCACCGACAGGGTCTCCATCACGAACACACCGCCCATGATGAACAGGACGATTTCCTGGCGCACGATCACGGCGATGGTGCCCAGGGCCGCACCCAGCGCCAGGGCGCCGACGTCGCCCATGAACACCTGCGCCGGGTAGGTGTTGAACCACAGGAACCCCAGGCCGGCGCCGATCAGCGCGCCGCAGAATACGATCAACTCACCTGCGCCCGGTACATAAGGGATCAGCAGGTACTCCGCGAATTTCACGTTACCCGACAGGTAGCAGAAGATGCCCAGGGCGCCGCCCACCATGACCGTCGGCATGATCGCCAGGCCATCGAGGCCATCAGTCAGGTTGACCGCGTTGCTGGAGCCGACGATCACGAAGTAGGTCAGCACTACGAAGCCGACGCCCAACGGGATGCTCACATCCTTGAGCATCGGAATCAGCAGGGTGGTTTCCACCGCACTTGGCGCAGTCATATAAAGGAAGATCGCCGCGCCCAAGCCGAACACCGATTGCCAGAAGTACTTCCAGCGGCTTGGCAGGCCCTTGGAGTTCTTCTCGATCACTTTGCGGTAGTCGTCGACCCAGCCGATGGCCCCGAAGAACAGGGTCACCAGCAACACCACCCACACGTAGCGGTTGGCCAGGTCGGCCCAGAGCAAGGTGCTGATACCGATGGACGACAGGATCAACGCCCCGCCCATGGTCGGCGTGCCGGACTTGGACAGATGCGACTGCGGGCCGTCATTGCGCACGGACTGGCCGATCTGCAGGTTTTGCAGAGTACGGATCATCCATGGCCCCAGAAACAGCGACAACGACAGCGCGGTCAGCACACCCAGGATCCCGCGCAGGGTCAGGTACTGAAAGACCGCGAAGCCTTTGTGGAACTGTTGCAGATACTCAGCCAGCAGCAGCAGCATTAATGTTTCTCCGTACTTGAGCCACACAAGGCCGCGACGACGTTTTCCATCACCGCGCTGCGCGATCCCTTGATCAAAATGGTTGTGTGTTTGTCTTGTTCGGCGCCGACAAGGGCCTGGATCAATTCAGCCTGGGTCGCGAAATGCCGGGCAGCGGAGCCAAACGCAGCTACGGCGTGGGCCATGTTCGGGCCGACTGCGTAGAAAGCGTCTACTTTGCCGCTGGCATAGCCACCAACTTCACGATGGGACTGTTCGGCCCAGTCGCCCAGCTCGGCGATATCGCCCAGCACCAGGACCTTGCGACCATCGAAGCCTTTGAGCAGGTCAATGGCGGCGCAGACCGAGGACTGGTTGGCGTTGTAGGTGTCATCAATCACGCGCATACCGTTGGTCGCCAGTTGCGCCACGGTACGGCCCTTGACCGGTTGTACCGCGCCAAGACCCGTGGCAATCCCGAACAGCGACACGCCCAGGGCATAAGCAGCAGCTGCTGCGGCCAGGGCATTGGCCACGTTATGGTTACCCAACAGATTCAGTTGGACGTGCTCATCACCTTGCGGGCTGTGCAGGGTGAAAGCCGGGCAGCCACGAGCATCGACAGTGATGCGCGAGGCGTGGAAATCAGCGGCGGCGTTATGCACGGCAAATGTCAGGACCTTGCGGCCGGCGGCACGTACACGCCAGGTTTCGAAGGCCTTGTCGTCCAGGTTCAGTACCGCAGTGCCCGAAGCGTCGAGGCCTTCAAGGATTTCGCCCTTGGCTTCGACAATTTTCTCGGGGCCGCCAAACTCGCCAACGTGGGCGGTGCCGGCATTATTGATGATGGCAACGTGCGGCCGGGTCATGGCCACGGTATAGGCAATTTCGCCAATGCGCGACGCGCCCAACTCGATCACCGCCGCCGTGTGTTCCGGGGCCAGTTCGAGCAGGGTCAGCGGTGCGCCAAAATCGTTATTGAGGTTGCCACGGGTGGCCAGCACCGGCCCGCGCGTGCGCAGGATGCCGGCGAGCAATTCCTTGACCGTGGTTTTGCCACTGGAGCCGGTGATCGCAGCCACCGGGTTGGTAAACGCTGCGCGGTTAAGGGCCCCCAGTTGGCCAAGGGCCAGGCGCGTATCGGCCACCAGTAATTGCGGCAAGGTCGAATCAGCCACTTCGCGCTGCACCAGAGCGCCGGCCGCGCCCTTGGCGGCCACTTCGTTCAGGTAGTCATGACCGTCGAAACGCGGCCCGGCCAGCGCAACAAACAACTGCCCCAGCTTGATCGCGCGGCTGTCGATGCTGACGCCGTCGAAACTGCAATCGCTCGACAGGACGCGAGCCGCCAGGGCCTGGGTCAGTTCGCTGAATGTCATGGCCTTAAGCATGGGCAACCTCCCATGCAGTCAAGGCGTGATCAGCCTCGACCAGATCGGAGAAGGCATGGCGCTCGCCGTTGATTTCCTGATAGTCCTCATGCCCTTTACCGGCCAGGACCACCACATCATCAGCACCAGCGCTGGCAATCAATTGGGCAATAGCTGCACCGCGACCAGCAACAAAGGTCACTTTAGAGGCGTCTTTGAAGCCCGCACGAATATCATCGAAAATCTGGCTCGGCGCTTCGCTGCGCGGGTTGTCGTCAGTCACCAGCACAGCATCTGCCAGGCGCTCGACGATCTCAGCCATCAATGGGCGCTTGCCGCGATCACGGTCACCGCCGCAGCCGAACAGGCACAGCAACTTGCCCTTGGCGTGCGGGCGCAGGGCTTCGAGTACTTTTTCCAGGGCATCCGGGGTGTGGGCGTAATCGACCACCACCAGCGGTTGCGTACCACCACCCAGGCGCTGCATGCGCCCGGCCGGGCCTTCGAGCTTGGGCAGTACGCGCAGGATTTCATCCAGGGCGTAATCCAGGCCGAGCAAGGCACCGATGGCCGCCAGCACGTTGCTCAGGTTGAAGCGACCGAGCAAGGTGCTGCGCAGATGGTGTTCGCCCTGGGGCGTGACCAGCGTGGCGCGTACGCCTTCGTCATTGAACTGGGCTTCGCGGCAATACAGGTAGGCGCTGGAATCTTCCAGGCTGTAGCTGATCAGGCGCGATTCACTTATTTCAGCGGCCAGTTGGCGACCGAATGCATCGTCCAGGTTGACCACCCGGCACTTGAGGTCATTCCAGCCGAACAGCTTGGCCTTGGCCGCAGCGTAGGCCTCCATGCTGCCGTGGTAGTCCAGGTGGTCGCGGGACAGGTTGGTCATCACCGCCACGTCGAAGGCCAGCGCGGTCACCCGGCCTTGATCCAGGCCATGGGACGAAACTTCCATGGCAACCGCCTTGGCGCCGGCCTTTTTCAGGTCGGCCAGGGTCGCTTGCACGGCAATCGGGTTCGGCGTGGTGTGCAGGCCGCTTTGCAGCGCGCCGTAGAAACCGGTGCCCAGGGTACCGACGATGCCGCAGTGCTGGCCCAGCAGGTCCAGTGCCTGCGCCACCAACTGGGTAACGCTGGTCTTGCCATTGGTGCCGGTAACGCCAATCAGGTTGAGCTGGCGACTCGGGTCGCCATAAAAGCGCCCGGCGATGTCCGACAGCTGTGCCGCCAGGCCCTTGACCGGGATCAGCGGCACATCGGTGATTGGCAGGACAGTGGCGCCTTCAACTTCGTAGGCCACCGCTGCCGCACCACGCTGCAAGGCATCGGCAATGTGTGCACGGCCATCGAGCTTGCCACCCGGCACGGCCAGGAACAGGTCGCCAGCGCGCACATTGCGGCTGTCCAGGCTCAATTCGCGGATCAACAGATCGCGGCCAGCGTGGGCGAAAATCTTGTTCAGGCTAAGAGACATCAGCCGCGCCCTCCATTGGCTTTTACCGCTGCGGCCGGTGGTCCGGCGTTGGCTTGTTGGGTCGGCGGCAGGTTGTCCGGCGTGATGTTCATCAAGCGCAGGGTGCCGGACATGACTTTGCTGAATACCGGTGCCGAGACCAGGCCACCGTAGTAGCCGGCCTTGCTCGGCTCATCAATGACCACGACGATGGCGTAGCGCGGATCGCTCATGGGGCCGAAGCCGGCGAACAACGAGCGGTAGGAGTTTTCGGCATAGCCTTTGGTGCCCACCGAAGTCTTACGCGCGGTACCGGACTTGCCGGCCACGTGATAGGCCGGGACCTGTGCACGGAACACACCACGCGGCGCCTCGATCACTTGTTGCAGCATGGTCTGCATGGTCTTGGCGACGTTTTCCGGGATGACCTGTTCGGATTTCGGCGCTTCGTCCACGTGGATCAGGCTCAACGGCGTCATGCGGCCATTGTTGGCCAGTACGGAAAAAGCATGAGCCAACTGGATCGCAGTCACCGACAGGCCATAGCCGTAGGACAGGGTCGCAGTCTCGGCCTTGCGCCACTCACGGTAGTTGGGCAGGTTGCCGACGCGCTCGCCCGGGAAGTCCAGGCCGGTGGGCTGGCCCAGGCCGATCTTCTGCGCCAGGTGGTAGATGGTCTCGCCGCCGATATCAAAGGCGACTTTACTCATGCCCACGTTACTGGAGTTGATCAGGATGCCGGTCAGGTCCAGCACCGGGCCTTCGCTGCGCGATACGTCGCGAATGGTGTATTTGCCCAACTGCAGGGTGCCTGGATACACCTCGACCTTGTCGGTCGGCTTCCAGCGCCCGCTTTCCAGGGCCGCACTCATGGAGATGGCTTTCATGGTCGAGCCCGGCTCGAACACGTCGATCATCGCGCGGTTACGCATCATCGCCGGTTGCAGGTTGCGACGGTTGTTCGGGTTATAGGTCGGCTGGTTGACCATGGCCAGGATCTCGCCGGTCTTCACATCCATGATCACCAAGCTGCCGGCCTTGGCACCGTTCTCGATGATCGCGTTGCGCAGCTCACGGTTGGCCAGGTATTGCAGACGCAGGTCAATCGACAACGCCAAGGGCTTACCGGCCTTGGCGTTTTTGGTGACTTGGACATCCTTGATCAGTCTGCCGCGACGATCCTTGATGACCTGCCGTTTGCCGGGAACCCCGGCCAGCCACTCGTCGTAGGCAAGTTCCACCCCTTCGCGACCATGATCATCAATGTCGGTGAAGCCGACCATGTGGGCAGTGGTTTCACCGGCCGGGTAGAAACGGCGGAATTCCTCGATGCCATAGACACCGGGGATTTTCAGGTCGAGTACGCCTTGACCCTGCTCGGGGGTGAGGCCGCGAACCAGATAGATGAACTCTTTATTGGCCTGGGCTTCAAGACGTTCCTTGAGGGCCTTGGGGTCCTGGCCGAGGGCGTGGGCCAGCTCGGTCCACTTGTCCTTGGCGACTTGCAGTTCCTTGGCGTTGGCCCACAGGGTGGTTACCGGGGTGCTGACAGCCAGGGGTTCGCCGTTACGGTCGGTGATCAGGCCGCGGTGCGCTGGAATCGGGATATGTCGCAGGCTGCGGGCATCGCCCTGGCCGATCAGGAAGTCGCGGTCCACCACCTGCAAGTCGACGATGCGCCAGACAATCGCGCCCACCATCAATGCGAGCAAGCCCAGCACGACGCGGAAGCGCCACGGGTAGAGTGCGCCTTCGAGTTTCATCATGGCGCCACCATGCGTACTTCTGCTGCGCCAGGAATGTGCATCTTCAGTTGCTCGGCAGCCAGCACTTCGATCCGGCTGTGGGCCGTCCAGGTGCTTTGCTCCAGAATCAGCCGACCCCACTCCGCCTGCGCCTTGTCACGCACGCTCAATTCGCCGTACAGGCTATTGAGCAACTGACGGTTCCAGTGGGCGCTGTAGGACACCGCAATCGCGGACACCAGCACGCCGACATACAGCAGCATCATAAAGAAGCTGCCGCCCGGAAGGGGCTTGGCGAAAAGCTTGCTCACCGCAGCTTCTCCGCGACGCGCATGACGGCGCTACGGGAACGTGGGTTGGCCTTGAGTTCGGCTTCGGAAGCGAACTGCGCTTTGCCATGGATTTTGATTTTCGGCACAAAGGCTTCGAAACGTACCGGCAGGTTGCGCGGCAGGTTGTCGGTTTCGCCCTTGACCAGACGACGCATGAACAGTTTGACGATGCGGTCTTCCAGGGAGTGGAAACTGATCACCACCAGGCGACCACCCACTTCCAGGGACTCCAGGGCCGCCTCAAGGCCAGCCTCCAGGTCACCCAGTTCGTTGTTGACGTGAATGCGCAGGCCCTGGAATGCACGGGTCGCCGGGTTTTTGCCCTTTTCCCACGCAGGATTGGCGACTTTCAGCACTTCGGCCAAGTCGGCAGTGCGCTCGAACGGCTGGATTTCCCGGCGCTCGACCACGGCACGCGCCATGCGGCCGGCGAAACGCTCTTCGCCATATTCCTTGAACACGCGGGCAATTTCTTCGTGGGGCGCGCTGGCGATGAACTGCGCAGCACTGATGCCACGGCTCGGGTCCATGCGCATATCGAGCGGGCCATCGTTCATGAAACTGAAGCCGCGCTCAGGGTCGTCCAACTGTGGCGAAGACACGCCCAGGTCCAGCAAGACCCCGGCCACCTTGCCCGCCATGCCCCGCTCGGCGACTTCTGCACCCAACTCGGCAAAGCTGCGCTGCACAACGACAAAGCGGCCGTCTTCGGCCGCTAGCGCTTGCCCGGTGGCAATCGCCTGGGGATCCTTGTCGAACCCGAGGAGTTTGCCCTCCGGGCCAAGCTGGCTGAGGATCAAGCGGCTGTGCCCGCCGCGCCCGAATGTGCCATCCAGATAGCAGCCATCAGGGCGCACGGCGAGAGCCTCGACGGCTTCGTCAAGCAGCACGGTGATGTGGTTAAAGCCGCTATCAATAGTCACAGGATCAAATCACGCAGTTCATCAGGCATGGCGCCCGGTTGTTGAATAGCAGCCAGGTCAGCTGCAGAAACAGCATCCCAGGCATCTTCGTCCCACAATTGGAACTTGTTCAGTTGGCCTACCAGCATCGCGCGCTTATCCAGCTTGGCGTATTCGCGCAGACGCGGCGGAACCAGGAAACGACCACTGCCATCGAGTTCGAGGTCGACGGCATTACCAATCAGCAAACGTTGCAGACGGCGGTTTTCTTCACGTAACGAAGGCAGAGCGCGCAACTTGGTTTCAATCAACTCCCACTCATCGAGTGGGTAAACGCACAAACATGGATCAACGGCATCAATCGTGATGATTAACTGGCCTGAACTTCGCGAAATGAGCTCGTCACGATACCGGCTCGGCATGGCGAGACGGCCTTTTGCATCGAGACTGATAGCGTTAGCTCCGCGAAACACAGATGCGTTTCTCCAAATATTAGCGTTTTACGTTCAAAAAACCCACTTTGTGCCACTTTCCGCCACTTGCGCACACTATAGGAATGCGCCCACCACACCGTCAAGGCGCGGATTAAAGGAAAAGCCTTACAGAACGGAGATTTAGGAGCGTAAAAGGAGGAGAAACGAGAGTTCGGCGATGTTTTTGACTCAACAACCCCAAATAGCTCAAAGAGCTAGAGCTTGAAGTTAAAGTAATTTATTAAGAGTAAGATTTTTTCGGTATTACGAAGACGCATCTGCCAATGATTTGGCAGGGAGGGATTCTTGCGTTACTACCTGGTTTCTGCCCGAGACTCGTGCAGAAGGAAAAAGGTGGAGAGTCGATCTATAAGCCGGGTTCTGTCTTGAACAGTCATTCGTCTACGATGGCCATCACTGGACATCTTTAGCAACCTACCCGGTTCCAGCGCGGGCCACGCCTTGGAACCCTATTTGGTCTTGCTCCAAGTGGGGTTTACCTAGCCACGAACTGTTGCCAGTCGTGCGGTGCGCTCTTACCGCACCTTTTCACCCTTACCGGCACCGAAGTGCTTAGGCGGTTATTTTCTGTGGCACTTTCCGTAGGCTCACGCCCCCCAGGCATTACCTGGCACTTCGCCCTATGGAGCCCGGACTTTCCTCCCCCCCCTAATTTTCATAGAGGGCAGCGACTGTCCAATCGACTCTCCGCCGCGAAGGTTAACGGCACGGCGGCCTTAGAACAAGTATTAAAAGACAGCATTGCCATCATGTTCCGACGTCGTGCACGTTAAACCCTGGAACTATTCGCTCTTTTGCTTATCAAGCGCAGCCTGATACAACACGTTCTTGCGCACCCCGGTTATTTCCGCCGCCAGGGCCGCCGCACGCTTGAGCGGCATTTCCTTGAGCAACAGGTCCAGCACGCGCATGGCTTCGCTGCCCACGGCATCTTCACTTTCCGGCGCACTCCAGCCTGCGACCAGCACCACACACTCGCCGCGCTGCTGATTACTGTCACCCTCGACAAAGGCGCGCAGCTCTTCCAGCGGCAAACCCTTGAGGGTTTCAAAGGTCTTGGTCAACTCCCGCGCCAGCAGGGCCAGGCGCTCGCCACCGAAGACCAGCTCCATGTCTTGCAGGCACTCAAGGATGCGGTGCGGTGCTTCGTAGAAGATCAGGGTGCGCGGCTCCTCTTTTAACAACTCCAGGCGCGCGCGACGCCCCACGGCCTTGGCAGGCAGGAAGCCTTCAAAGATAAAGCGGTCAGACGGCAAGCCCGCCGCCGACAAGGCCGCAATCAACGCGCACGCCCCGGGAACCGGGACTACATTGATACCAGCGGCACGAGCCTGACGCACGAGGTGGTAGCCAGGGTCGGAGATCAGTGGGGTACCGGCATCGGAAATCAACGCCACGTCGTCCCCCGCCAACAGGCGGGTAATGAAGCGGCTACCCTCGTCACGCTCGTTATGTTCGTGACAAGCCGCCAAGGGCGTGGTGATACCAAAGTGCTGCATCAGGCGCAGCGAGTGCCGAGTGTCTTCCGCCGCAATCAACTTGGCTTCGCGCAACACCTTCAGCGCCCGCGCGCTGATGTCGTCCAGGTTGCCAATGGGCGTCGCCACCACAAAAAGCGAGCCAGCAGTGGAATTCAAAGGACCTGGAGCAGTCAAAGCGCACACCTCGAAGATTGGCAAAAGCCACATTGTAGCGCGTAGACGTCAAGAAAATGCGCCAACGGGGTAGCGTCCATCGGGTCTGTTTGCGGCGGTTACTGACGCCCTGCAACATTTAAACGATCTAAATAGACGGTTTCACGCCAGTAACATCGCGCCCCGGCCAGTGCTTGGGTACAATTCCACGCTAATTTGATCGGTATCAGGAACACTTACATGATCGCTTGCCTGCGGCTGTTCTCTGCCCTTTGCCTGGCTGCCCTGTTGGCGGCTTGCGCAAGCTCGCCCTCGTCAAGCCTTGGCGAACTCCCACGGACCCCGGATGCCACGATCGAGCAGTTGCTCGAACAGGCGACTTCGGCCAAGACTCCGGAAAAAGCTGCACTGCTGCGCCTGAGCGCGGCTGACATGGCCTTCCACCAGAACAATCCCGGCCGCTCGGCGCAGATTCTCGCGCAGGTGCCACTGGACAGCCTCAAGCCGGCGGCCCAGGTCTTTGCCAGCACCCTGACTGCAGAGCTGGCCATGACCCGCAACCAGCCCAAGGCGGCGCTGACGGCGTTGAGCCATCCGAGCCTGCAAAACCTCAAGGAGTTGCCACCGGAGCAACAGGTCCGCACCGGCACCGTGCACGCCCGCGCCTTTGAAGCCGATGGCCAGACCCTGGCCGCAGCCCGCGAACGCGTGGACATGGCCCCGCTGCTGACGGGCGCTGCCGCCGCCAGCAACCACGAGGCCATCTGGAGCCTGATTGCCGCCGTGCCTGGCGAGCAATTGCAGGCCAGCGGTAACCCGACACTCGATGGCTGGATCAGCCTGGCCCAGTCCGTCAAGAACGCCGGCACCCTGGAGCAGCAACAAGCCGCCATCGACACCTGGCGTGCGCAGAACCCTGCGCATCCGGCGGCGGTGCAACTGCCCCTGCCGCTGACCAAGCTCAAGGAGCTGGCGAGCCAGCCGCTGAACAAAATCGCCCTGCTGTTGCCGCAGCAAGGCCCGCTGGCCAACGTGGCCAAGGCTTTGCGCGAAGGTTTCCTGGCCGCACACTACCAGGCGCAGCAGGCCGGGCAGAAACCACCGACCATCGAGTTCTATGACAGCTCGCGGGTCAGCTCCCTCGATGAGTTCTACAAAAAGGCCCAGGCTGACGGCGTGCAACTGGTGATTGGCCCGCTGGAAAAACCGCTGGTCAAGCAACTCAGCGCCCGCCCGCAACTGCCCATCACCACCCTGGCCCTGAACTACAGCGAAGGCGATCAAGCGCCTGCACAACTGTTCCAGTTCGGCCTGGCTGCCGAGGACGAAGCCCGCGAAGTATCGCGTCGTGCCCGCGCCGACGGCCTGCATCGCGCTGCTGCCATGGTGCCGAAAGGCGAATGGGGCGACCGCGTACTCAAGGCCTTCCGTCAGGACTGGGAAGCCAATGGCGGCACCCTGATCGGTGTCGAGCATGTCGACCAGCCCGTCGCCCTGGCCCAGCAGATCGCCGACCTGTTCAAGCTGCGCCAGAGCGAAGGCCGCGCCAAGAGCCTGCAAAGCACGGTCGGCGCTGACGTCGCCGCACAGCCATCGCGCCGCCAGGACATCGAATTCATCTTCCTCGCCGTGACGCCACAGCAGGCCCAGCAGATCAAGCCAACGCTGAACTTCCAGTACGCAGGCGATGTGCCGGTGTATGCCACCTCCCACGTGTACAGCGCCAGCGGCGACAAGAACCAGTACAACGACATGAACGCCATCATGTTCTGCGAGACGCCGTGGCTGCTCAACACCACTGATCCACTGCGCAACCAGGTCACCGCACAATGGCCACAAGCCAATGGCAGCCTGGGCCGCCTGTACGCGATGGGTGTGGATGCCTACCGCCTGGCACCGCGCCTGGGTCAACTCAAGGCGCTGCCGGATACCCGCATCGATGGCCTTTCCGGCAACCTGGGGATGAGCCCAAGCCAACGGATCGAGCGCCAACTGCCGTGGGCCAAGTTTGTCAGTGGCCAGATCGAACGCCTGCCCGATACCCCGCGCTGATGCCCTCACGCTCCAGCGCACAAAGCGGCAAGGATGCCGAACAACAAGCACTTGAACACCTGCAACAACAGGGTCTGCGCCTGCTGGCGCAGAACTGGTTGTGTAAACGCGGCGAGCTTGATCTGGTCATGCTTGACGGCGATACAGTAGTATTTGTCGAAGTCCGCTACAGAAAATACGCACAATGGGGTGGCGCGCTCGCCAGTATCGACGAGCGCAAACGCCAAAAGCTGATACTCGCCGCGCAGTTTTTCCTGCTCAGTGAACGTCGCTGGGCTGACTCCCCCTGCCGTTTCGATGTGGTTGCCATGGAAAGCACGCCCCACGGAACCACTGATCTGAACTGGCTGCGCAACGCCTTCGACGGCTGAGCACCACCGGGACGGATCGGACATCTTCACCGCACACTTTTGCTCTTTGCTTTGCGGGCTGCACATTCGTGTGCCATACAGCCGCGCTACTTAAGGTCACACAGATGGACATGCAATCCCGAATTCGCCAGCTTTTCCAGGCCAGTATCGATACCAAGCAACAGGCGATGGACGTACTTGCACCGCACATCGAGCAAGCCAGCCAGGTCATGGTCAACGCCCTGCTCAACGAAGGCAAAATGCTTTCGTGTGGCAACGGTGGTTCGGCCGGCGACGCCCAGCACTTTTCCTCCGAGCTGCTCAACCGCTTTGAGCGCGAGCGACCGAGCCTGCCAGCCATCGCCTTGACCACCGATTCGTCGACGATCACCTCGATCGCCAACGACTACAGCTACAACGAAATCTTTTCCAAACAAATCCGTGCCCTCGGCCAACCGGGCGATGTGCTGCTGGCTATTTCCACCAGCGGAAACTCGGCGAACATTATTCAAGCGATCCAGGCCGCACATGATCGCGAAATGATTGTCGTAGCATTGACCGGCCGCGACGGTGGCGGCATGGCCTCGCTGCTGCTGCCCGAAGACGTGGAGATCCGCGTCCCGGCCAATGTCACTGCACGTATTCAGGAAGTCCATCTGCTGACGATCCACTGCCTGTGCGATCTGATCGACAGCCAACTGTTCGGGAGTGAAGAATGACCGTTAACCGCCTCAGCCTTTTGGCCATCACGCTGTGCCTCGGTATCAGCGGCTGCACCTCGGCCATCACCGCGACCCGCGACACACCTATCCAGGACGACCGGGGCACGCGCACCTTTGGTAGCAAGATCGATGACTCGCTGATCGAAACCAAGGTCGGCGTCAACGTCGCCAAGGCCGCACCCGACCTGGGCAACGGCGCATCGCGTATCGTCGTGACCAGCTTCAACGGCATCGTGCTGCTCGCCGGGCAAACCCCGCGCGCCGACCTCAAGACCCAGGCCGAACAAGCCGCCGCAACCGTGCAACGGGTCAAGAAGGTCCACAACGAATTGCAGGTCACGCAGCCGATCACGCTGCTGGCAATCAGCAACGATGCGGTGCTGACCACCAAGATCAAGGCGCAGATGTTGACCGACAGCGCGATTCCCGGCTCACGGATCAAAGTCGTGACTGATAACGGTATCGTCTACCTGATGGGACTGTTGACTCAACAGGAAGCCACTCGCGCAACCAACCTGGTGCAGGGTGTGTCCGGCGTACAGAAAATCGTCAAGCTGTTCGAATACATCGACTGATGTAATCACCAGCCACAAAAAAGGGCGCCGTGCATTGACTGCACGGCGCCCTTTTTTGTGGCTGACGGTTACTGGTACTGCTGGTATGGATTGCCCTGGAACTGGTTGTTCTGCTGCTGTTGCTGCTGTGCAGGCTGACCATATTGCTGGCCAGGGATCGGGCCGAGGTTGACCTCAACACGACGGTTCTGTGCGCGGCCGTTGACGTCGGCGTTGCTGGCAATCGGGTTATCCGGGCCGGCACCGCGGGTGGTCAGGTTGGTCGGACTCACACCTTGGGATGTCAGGTAATTGGCCACGCTTTGCGCACGACGCTGGGACAGGTCCATGTTGAGCTGGCGGCTGCCGGTGCTGTCGGTGTAGCCGACGATCTGAATGGTGTTCTGGTTGAACTGCTTGAGCGAGTTGGCCAAGTTATTCAGCGGGGAGTAGAAGCTGCTGGCAATTGCATCGGAGTTGGTCGCGAAGGTGATGTTACCCGGCATGATCAACTTGATCTGGTCACCCTGGCGCTGCACCTCGACGCCGGTATTGGCCATGCTTTCACGCAATTTCTTTTCCTGCTGGTCGGCGTAATAGCCATAACCTGCGGCACCGATACCGGCCACCGCTGCGCCGATCAGCGCGCCCTTGCCACGGTTATCATGGCCGATGGCTGCACCAGCCAATGCGCCAGCCAGCGCGCCGAGGCCGCCGTACTTGGCGGTTTTGCTCATGCCTTGTGAACCGCTGTCCGCCTGCCCCTGGCTGCCATCGTAAGGGTTAGGGGAGGCACAGCCCGACAACAGGGCTACCGCTGTAGCAACAACAAGCAGACGACGCGAAGTGAACATGAAGGAAGCTCCTACTTTTGCATTCTGTGATGCAGAGGACATTGGCAATGGACCTGTGCCGAGTTTGGAACGCGACAAACGACAAAAATTCCATGCCCGGCCTCTGTCCTGTAACAAAAGATGGAGACCGGTGCGCTTACCTGAACACTAGCAGAGCCTCGCCATATCAGGCCCTGACAAACGGATTTTCGCGCATTTCATCCCCCAGTCGCGTATCCGGACCATGCCCCGTCACCACGGTCGCGTCCTCATCCAGGGTATACAGGCGCTGCTGGATCGAGCGAACGATGGTCGCCTGGTCGCCGCCCCACAAATCTGTACGTCCTACCCCGCGCCGGAACAAGGTATCCCCGGCGATCAGCAGCTTGGCATCGGCAAACCAGAAACTCATGGAGCCCGGTGTATGCCCGGGTGTGTGCAAGGCCACCCCGCAGCCACACGCCAGCTCTTCATCATCGGCCAGCCAGCGGTCCGGCGACGGCACCGGCGTGTAGGGCACGCCGAACATCTGGCACTGCATTTCCAGGTTATCCCACAGGAACTGATCTTCCTTGTGCAGGTGCAGCGTGGCACCGGTCTTCTCCTTCAATTGGCCGGAAGCCAGGAAGTGATCCAGATGCGCATGGGTATGAATGATGCTCACCACCTTCAAGCCCAGCGCGTCGAGCCGCGCCAGGATCAATTCATGGTTGCCGCCCGGATCGACCACGATGGCCTTCTTGCTGATCGGGTCGCCGATGATCGTGCAGTTGCACTGCAACGGGCCGACAGGAAATGTCTCGCGAATCAGTTGGAGCTTTGCAGCGTGCATAAGAGATCCGTCCTAACTATTAGCCCGAGCGGCGTGCAGCTTTTTATAGCTGTCGATCAACCGCAGGTGTCGGTCCAGGCCTTCGAGCTTCATGCTGGTCGGCGTCAAGCCATGGAACCGCACGCTGCCATCCACCGAACCGATGGCGGCATCCATGCGCTCGTTGCCAAACATGCGACGCAAGTTGGCCTCGTAGTCTTCCAACTCCAGGTCCTCGTCCAGTTGCATCTCCAGCACCGCATTCACCGCCTGGTAGAACAGGCCACGCTCGACGGTGTTGTCGTTGTACTGCAGGAACATCTCCACCGCCTCTTTCGCCTCTTCAAACTGCTGCAAGGCGAGATAGATCAGCAGCTTCAACTCCAGGATGGTCAACTGGCCCCAAGCGGTGTTGTCGTCGAACTCGATGCCGATCAGGGTGGTGATATCGGTGTAGTCATCCAGTTCGCTTTCCACCAGACGCTCGACCAGCGCTTGCAGGCCATCCTCATCCAGGCTGTGCAGGTTGAGGATATCGGCGCGGAAGAACAGCGCCTTGTTGGTGTTATCCCAGATCAGGTCGTCAACCGGATAGATTTCCGAATAGTCCGGCACCAGGATGCGGCAGGCCTTGGCGCCGATATGTTCGTAGACCGCCATGTAGACCTGCTTGCCCATGCCTTCGAGAATGCCGAACAAGGTCGCAGCTTCCTCGGCGTTGGAGTCTTCGCCCTGGCCGGAGAAGTCCCATTCCACGAATTCGTAATCGGACTTGGCACTGAAGAAGCGCCACGACACCACGCCACTGGAGTCGATGAAGTGTTCGACAAAGTTATTCGGTTCAGTCACCGCATGGCCTTCAAAGGTCGGCTGCGGCAAATCGTTCAGGCCTTCGAAACTGCGGCCTTGGAGCAGCTCGGTCAAGCTGCGCTCCAGCGCCACTTCCAGGCTTGGGTGGGCACCGAACGAGGCAAACACACCACCGGTGCGCGGGTTCATCAGGGTCACGCACATTACCGGGAATTCGCCGCCCAGGGAGGCGTCCTTGACCAGCACCGGGAACCCCTGTTCTTCCAGGGCCTGGATACCGGCGAGGATGCCTGGGTATTTGGCCAGCACGTGGGCCGGTACATCCGGCAGGGCAAATTCGCCTTCGATGATTTCGCGTTTCACCGCGCGCTCGAAGATCTCCGACAGGCACTGCACCTGGGCTTCAGCCAGGGTGTTACCGGCACTCATGCCGTTGCTCAGGTAGAGATTTTCGATCAGGTTGGAGGGGAAATACACCACCTCGCCATCCGACTGGCGCACGAATGGCAGCGAAACGATGCCGCGCTCTTCATTGCCAGAGTTGGTGTCGATCAGGTGCGAACCACGCAATTCGCCATCGCGGTTGTAGATCTTCAAGCAGTACTCGTCGAGGATCTCAGTCGGCAGCGCATCTTTGCGGCCCGGCTTGAACCAGCGCTCGTCCGGGTAATGCACAAACGCCGCATTGGCGATGTCTTCGCCCCAGAACTGGTCGTTGTAGAAGAAGTTGCAGTTCAGGCGTTCGATAAACTCGCCCAGGGCCGACGCCAGTGCGCCTTCCTTGGTCGCGCCCTTGCCGTTGGTAAAGCACATCGGCGAATGGGCATCGCGGATATGCAGCGACCAGACATTGGGCACGATATTGCGCCACGAGGCGATCTCAATCTTCATGCCCAGGCCCGCGAGAATCGCCGACATGTTGGCGATGGTCTGCTCCAGCGGCAGGTCCTTGCCCGCGATATAAGTGCCCGCGTCCGAAGCAGAGGCCGGCATCAGCAACGCCTGGGCATCGGCGTCGAGGTTTTCCACCTCTTCGATGACAAACTCAGGCCCGGCCTGTACGACCTTCTTGACCGTACAGCGGTCGATGGAGCGCAGGATGCCTTGGCGATCCTTGTCGGAAATATCCGCAGGCAACTCGACCTGGATCTTGAAGATCTGGTTGTAGCGGTTTTCCGGGTCGACAATGTTGTTCTGTGACAGACGGATATTATCCGTGGGGATGTTGCGCGTGCTGCAATACAACTTCACAAAGTAAGCCGCACACAACGCCGACGAAGCCAGGAAGTAGTCGAACGGACCGGGGGCCGAGCCATCGCCCTTGTAGCGAATCGGCTGGTCGGCCACCACGGTGAAGTCATCGAACTTGGCTTCAAGCCGGAGGTTGTCGAGAAAATTGACCTTGATTTCCATGCGGGATTACCAGAATAGCGGAGCAAACGAATTGGCCGCCATTATCCGGCTTTTGCAGCGCAAGTCTCCCCCTTACCCCAACAACCCCATCTCCTGTGCCCGCGCGACCGCCTGAGTGCGGCGCTCGACCCCCAGTTTGCTGTTGATATGACTGGCGTGGGTCTTGACGGTGTGCAGCGAGATAAACAGCTGGTTGCTGATTTCCTGGTTGGAGCAGCCTTGGGCGATCAACTGCAGCACCGCCAACTCACGGGCGCTCAAGGTTTCGCTGGAGTGGCTGGTTTCGACCGGCTCACGCGGGGCAACCGCCGGCAGCAGGGCCCACAGGCTTTGCCGTAGCAAGTCACGCGGCGCCTGGAGTTGCTCGCGCATCCAGTCGGGATAACGCTCCAACAGGCGCTGGAAGGGTTGCAACGCGCCGCCGCTCGCCATTTGCAGAGCCCGGGCAAAAACCGGCCGAGCTGACGCTGCCTGGCCATCATCCAGCAACAACAAGGTGTGCTGGTTCAGGGCCATCACCGCGATCATCTGCTGGCCCTTGTCTTCAGCCTGCCGGGCGAGCGCATCGAGCCGACGCAGGGGGCTTTCGGACTGACCACGAATGGCCTCCAGGGCCGCCTGTTGCAGTTCGATATGTTGCGGCAGATGTGGGTGAAACTCCGGGGCGGCCGCTGCCTGCTCGCCGTTATAGGTTTGCCCCAGGCGGGCCAGCCAGGCATCGGCCAGGTCGGTACGCCCCTGGGCCAGCCACAACTCGCATTTGATCAGGGTAATCATGGCCAGGTAGTAGATCGGCGGCACGTCCCAGATGTGCATCAGCCGCTCGGCTTCGGCCAGCTCGGCAAAAGCCTTGGGAAAGTCGCCACGGCGCCCTTCAAAGTTGGCAATGACACAGTGCCCGATCAACACGCTGATATCTCGGCAGGCACGGGCTTCAGCCAACCCCGTACGCAAACGCAACAGGCCGGTTTCCGGCTGGCAACGCATCAGCAGCAGGAACCCTTCATACAATGACAGGCGTGCGCGCACCGCATACAGGCGTTGAGGCCCCAGGCCCTGCAAGCGTTGCAGGCCCTCGTGCACCTCATCCAGGGAACGCAGGATTTCCCCGCGCGCCTGCAGCACGCGCGCCCGGTCGTAATGGGCCAGGGCCTCGAACAGCGGGTTGCCAACACGTTGCGCCAGCTCCAGGGATTCACGATTCAAGCCACGCGCGCGCCAAAGGTCGGCATCGACGATGGCCAGGTTCGACAAGGTCGACAGGCACATCAAGCGCTGGCCGTAACGCTTGTGCGGCAGGCTTTCCAGGGCTTCGCTGCAATACAGCTGGGTCAACTCGCGATTGCCGCGGCCACGAGCAATGATGCCGCTGAGGGCCAGCCACTGGGCCAGCATCGACTTCTGCGCCGTGGCCGACGGTGCAGGCAGGAAGCGACTGAGATGGCTGGACAACTCCTCTGCCGCATCCAACTGACAGGCCAGCCCCAGCGCCCAGCTGTAGAGCACGATCAAGCGTGGCGTGCTGATCAACAGGCTATCGGGCAGGTCCATCTTCCAGCGCAGGAGCATGCCGACGTTCTGCTCGGCCAACAGTTGCTCTTCGGACAGGTTCTGCACCAGGTTCGCCGCCACATCCAGATGCCCCGCGCGCAGGGCCTGCTCCACCGCCTCATCAAGCAAACCCTGGGCATTGAACCAGCGACAGGCGCGCAAGTGCAGGCTGGCGGCCGGCAGCATCGCGTTCGGCGAGCGCCGGGTGCGCAGCAAATCGGAAAACAGGTGGTGATAGCGATACCAGTGGCCCTGCTCGTCCAGCGGCACCAGGAATACTTGGTGGGCTTGCAAGTAGCGCAGGATTTCCGCGCTGTCATGGGCCTCACGCACGGCGTCGCACAGCTCGCTGCAAAAACGCTCCTGGGAAGCGGTGTCATAGAGGAAGGCCTGGACCTCTGGCGACAGGCAGTCGATCACCTCTTCCAGCAGATAGTCACGGATCAGCCCTTCCCCACCATGCAGGCCTTGGGGCAGGTCGGCCTCGCTGCCGGCTTCGGAGGCCGCCAACAACCAGAAACGCAGGCCGGCCACCCAGCCTTCGCTACGGCGGATCAGGTTGTCCAGCGCCTCACCGCGCAACGAGCTGCTATGGCGGTCGAGCAAGGCCAGGGATTCATCGTTGGTCAGGCGCAGGTCCTGCTCATGCAACTCCAGCAAGTGCCGCGACAGGCGTAGCCGCGCCAAATGCCAGTCGGGGCGCTGGCGACTGGTGACCAGCACCAACAGGCCATCGGGCAGATGATTGAGAAAAAATTGCAGGCAGCGATCCAGCACCGGACCCTGGGCCAGATGGTAGTCATCCAGCACCAGTAACAACGGCGTGCGTGTAGACAGATGGACAGTCAATTCATCGAGCAAGCCATCGAGCCATTCTTCAAAGGCAAATGGCTGATGGCGCTGGCGCATTTTCAACAAGCCCAGGGCCTGGTTGCCGACCTGCGGGAAGTACTGCTGCAAACCTTCCAGCAAGCGCTCAAGAAAACGTCCCGGATCACTGTCCCGCGAACTGAGGCCCAGCCACAGGCTTTGCCAGTGGTCAGGCAGGCTTTGGCAGAACTCCACCGCCAGCGAACTCTTGCCAAACCCGGCCGGCGCGCTGACCAACAGCAAACGGCCCTCCAGGCCCGCGCTCAAACGCTCGCACAGGCGCGGGCGCAGCACATAGCCGTCGGGCAGCGGGGGTCGATAGAAGCGCCCTTCCAGCGTGGGGATTACCGTGCTGGCAGGCCCTTGGATTCGGGACAGATCAGTCATCGCCGGGCTCTTGTAATAGGCTGTGGTCGGCATTGCAGATGTCGGCAGACTAGCGTTAAAAGCGGCAGCTTTGTAGATCTTTGCAACATTTGTCTGAAAAAGACTACAACAAGAAATAACCAGCGATGTTCAGGGCCCCCAAACAAATGTAGGAGCTGGCTTGCCTGCGATGGCATCGCCTCGGTATGTCAGATAGACCGAGGTGATGCCATCGCTGGCAAGCCAGCTCCTACAGAGGCCAACGTGTTTACTACAAGTTAGCGAACACCCTCTTGGCGCAGGGCCGCCGGCGTGAAGTCTTTGGTGGTGGCGGTGAAGCCGAAGTCATAGGCCTTTTTCTCTTCGTTCTTCATGCCCAGTGCCAGGTAGCGGCCGGACTGCAGGTCGTAGAGTGTTTCCAGGGCGTACCACGGCACTTGCTTGTCGTAGTAGTTCTCGCCATGGGCTTCAGCCACACGCCACAGCTGACCACGACCGTCGTAGTGGTCGATCACGGCTGCTTGCCAGGTGTCTTCGTCGATATAGAAGTCACGCTTGGCGTAGATATGACGCTGGCCTTCCTTCAGGGTCGCGACCACGTGCCAGACGCGGCGCAGTTCATAACGTGCCAGGTCCTGGTTGATGTGGCCGGCCTTGATGATGTCGGCGTACTTGAGTTTCGGATCATCGAGCTTGTAGCTGTTGGACGCGATGTAGATTTCCTTCTTGCCTTCCAGCTTCCAGTCGTAGCGATCCGGCGCACCGTTGTACATGTCGAGGTTGTCGGAGGTACGCAGGCCATCGGCAGCAGTACCCGGCCCGTCATAGGATACTTGCGGCGCCCGACGCACACGGCGCTGACCGGCGTTGTAGACCCACGCCGCGCGTGGCTCCTTCACCTGGTCCAGGGTCTCGTGTACGAGCAGCACACCACCGGCCAGACGCGCCGGTGCAGTCACTTGCTGCTTGAAGTAGAACAGGATGTTGCCCGGATTGGCCGGATCGTAGTCCTTCATCTTGTCGCGGAACACGAACTGATCCTGGAAGTACACCAGGCTGTACGAGCCGTTGGCCTGTGGCGTGGCCTGGGTCACCAGGCGCGTCACGCTGCCGCCACGATAACGGGTGATGTGGTTCCAGATCACCTCGACCCCACTTTTCGGGATCGGGAACGGGATCGCGGTCTCGAAGTTTTCCAGGCCGTTACCGCCGCCTACCAGGTTGGTGCTGGTGGCGTTTTTCTTGATGGAGGCGAACACTTCGGCCGGCACGGTGGCGCCGCGATGGGTGGTGTACACCGGCATTTTGAAGGTTTCAGGGTAGCGCTTGAACATCGCGTACTGCCCCGGAGCCAGCTTGTCTTTGTACTGCTCGACGTTCTGCGCGGTGATGGTGAACTGCGGCTGCTCGCTGGCATAAGGGTTGGCCAGGAAGCCCTTGGCATCCACGGCGCCAGCGTTGGTTGGCAGGGCTTTCCAGGCGGGGATGGTGCCGGCAGCGTTGCCGGCCATTTCCGCGCCCATCGGGGTCAGCGTGGTTCCCAGCTTGGCGGCTTCATCCGCCGAGACGGCCGCCATGACGCTGCTGGCCATGATCGACAGTCCCAGCACACCCACGTGCAACAGACTTTTGGTTATTTTCATGTTCTGGTCTTCCTGAAATGCAGTGTGCTTAGAAGTTCGCGCCGAAACTCAGGGCCACGAAATCGCGGTCAACCGAGGTGTTGTAGTCGCCATCAAAGAAGTTGGTGTAGGCCAGGCTCGCGGTGTAGGTGTTCTGGTATTCCGCGTCCAGCCCCAGGCTCACCGCTTTGCGACCTTCTTCGAAGTTGCCGCCAGGACCTGGCGAGTAACCGCTCACGTCATGGGACCAGGCCACACTAGGCTTGAGGTTTACACCGGCGAACACATCCGGGTATTCCCAGATAGCGCGGCCACGGTAGCCCCAGGAGGTGGAGGTGGTGAAGCCGTCGTTGTTGCAGTTCTTGGACAGATTACTGGCGTCTGTTCCCGGACCCGCGCCACCGATGGTGCCCGTGTTCAAGATTTGCGAACAGGTATTCGCAGAGCCGGTATTAGGCAGTGCGCCTGGACCATAAACCGGGTCACGGCCATAACGAATCTTCGATGAGCTCTCAAGCCCACCCACGTGCGTCACCCCAACTTCACCAACCACGGTCAGACGACTGGCGCCCATCACCTGATCGAAGAAATGGGTCAGTGTGGTCTGGAACTGGGTGATTTCCTTACGGCGATAGCCATGCATGTCCTGCCCAGGAACGCCATTGAGCAGCGATGCATTATCGTAAAGGCCCTTCAAAGGCTTAACGGCGGAGTACAAGATATCGGTGGTATTGAGCTGTACCGGAGCATTCGGGCGATAGCTGACTTCACCGCTCCACGCGGTACCGGTAGGCAAGGTCGTGGAGAAACTCAAGCCATACAGGCGAATATCTTCCGGGTACTCGATGAAGTACTTGGAGTTACCCGCAATAAACACCGGGGCCAACGAACCAAAACCAGGTGCCATTGCATAAGCCGACGCCGGCGCAGCCGTCGCGCTGAAGATCGGCGCCCGGCTGTGGTAGTTCATGAAATAAGCGCCGAACTCGGTATCCAGCGGCTCGAAGTTGTAGTGCATCGCCGCGCCGAATTGGCCGCTGTCGCGTGCATCCCGGTCGGGACCACGGCGAACCAGTGTGCCCTCATTGTTAATGTCCATGCCCATGCGATCAAATACCGCCAATGCACCACGACCTGGGGCCGTTGCAGCAATGGTCGAACGTTTGGCCAGCAGGCGCAGGTTGTCGCTGCAGCCATCGGACACCACATCCGGCTGGGAGAAGAACGTCCCGCAGTTGTCGGTAACCGTCTGGTCCCATTCCAACTGGTAGAAGGCTTCTGCCGACAGGTTATCGGTCAAGGATTGCGACACGTAGAACATGTTGACCGGAATCAGGCCTTCCTTGATTTCGGCGCCCGGACGACGGAACGCAGACACGTCGATCGGGTTGACGGAGTTGATACCACCGCCAATGAACGTACTTTCACCCCAGCTCACAACCTGCTTACCAAACCGCACCGAACCCGGCGCATCGGCAATGGAGTAGTTGTGGTAGATGAACGCATCGAGGATCTGCCCGCCAGAAGACTTGGCGCCCTCTTTGCGGTTGTGGTCGCTGATGTCCTTGAACTCGCGGCTTTCATCCTTGAGTTCAAAGTCATACCAATACTTGCCACGCACAAACACACCGGTATCGCCGTACTTCAGTTCCAGGTCATGGATACCCTTGAAAATCTTCGAGAACGTTTCCCCACGTTTGAAGTTCAAGTGACCGTCGTCAGAGGTCTGAGACAACCCCTTGCCACCGTTGTTGACACCAATCAGGTCGCGATCGGGCTTGGCCGTACTCCAGCTGGCCCCCACCGACAGGGACGAGTCGAAGCTGCCTTCGACCTCACCGATGTTGAAACTGACGCCGAATGCGGGCCCGGCGAGGGTCGAGGCAAGACTGACCGCCAGGGGTAATCTCGCCCGGCGCCAGAACTGATTTACTGAGGTCATCGACGCTACTCCATGTGCATTTTATTGTTATGGCAGTGAGCCTTTTCAAACATGCTTGCAACAGCCGGAATACAACGATTCCAATGCCAGACAACCGCCGGACCACCCAGGACCGCAGCGCCACATTCTTGAAAAACTCTGGGAGGGACTATAGCCAGCAGGGGGTATCGCTTGATCCCTCTAAAGTGTGATTTGCATCACCAACCCGTCTGCAACAGCCCTTTCGCCATGTCAGCGAGAGCTGACGCGAAAGAGGATGGCTGAAATTTGCCAAATGACAAGGCGAAGGCTTGTAATAGAGCATTGCCGTGCCCGGGCGGGCACGGCGAAAGGGGTCAAAGCGTAGAGAGGAAGGTGCTGTTATTGGCCTGCCATTCAATGATGTCGATACGGATACGTTTCTTGTCGAGCTTGCCGACACTGGTCTTGGGAATTTCCGTAACAATGGCAATCTGACTTGGAATCGCCCACTTGCTCAGGTGGCCCTGCTCGACATACGGCTTGAGGTGTTCCTTGAGCTCACGCGCGCCAATCCCGTGGCCCTCGCGCACCACCAACAGGGCAAACGGGCGCTCGCCCCACTGCGGGTCGGCAATCCCGACCACCGCTACTTCGCGTACCGCCGGGTGACGACTGACCAGGTCTTCGAGGGCCAGGGACGAGATCCACTCGCCGCCGGTCTTGATCACATCCTTGATGCGGTCACGAATATCGATCACGCCGAAGGCATCCAGGGTGGCCACGTCGCCGGTGTGCATCCAGCCGCCTTCCCAGAGTTCGGCACCCTTCTGCGGTTCGTTGAAATAACCCTCGCTGAGCCATGGCGCACGTAGCACCAGTTCGCCCTGGGACTCGCCATCGGCCGGGAGGAAGTTGCCGTCAGCGTCGACGATCGCAGCCTCCACCAACGGCCCCGGCACACCGGCCTTGATCCGGTAGGTGGTGCGCTCGTCTTCGCTGCCGGCCAGCAGTTCTTCATTGAGGTGGGCGCAGGACACCAGCGGCCCGGTCTCGGACATGCCGTAGGCTGCCGTCAATTGGATACCACGGGCCTTGGCCGCCTCATACAGCGAACGGTTGAGAGCGCTGCCGCCGATCACGATCTTCCAGCCGCCAAAGTCCACGCCCTGGGCGGCCTTGGCGTTAAGCAGCATCTGCAGGATGGTCGGCACACAGTGGGAGAACGTCACCTTCTCCTTGCGCCACAGCTCCACCAGGTATTCCGGGTCGTAACGGCCGGGATAGACCTGCTTCAGGCCGAGCATGGTCGCCACATACGGCAAGCCCCAGGCGTGCACGTGAAACATCGGCGTGATCGGCATGTAAACGTCATTGGTGCCGAGCAGGCGCACGCTGTCGATGCTGCCCATGATGGTCGCCACGCCGATGGTGTGCAGCACCAGTTGGCGGTGGGTGAAATACACACCCTTGGGGTTACCGGTGGTGCCGGTGGTGTAGAAGGTGGTGGCTACCGAATGCTCGTCGAAGTCCTCGAAGGTGTACTGAGTACTGGCGGCGGCCAACAGGGTTTCGTACTCACCCACCAGGTTCGGCAGGTCAGCGGTTTTCTCGTCGCCATCGGTCAACAGCAGGGTCTTGTCGACCGTGGTCAACTGCCCGGCAATGGCCTGGTACAGGCCGACGAACTCGCTGTTGACCAGTACAAAGCGGTCTTCGGCGTGGTTCATCGTGTAGAGGATCTGCTCCGGCGACAGGCGCACGTTGATGGTGTGGATCACCGCGCCAATCATCGGGATGGCGAACATGCACTCCAGGTAACGGTGGCTGTCCCAGTCCATCACGGCCACGGTATCACCGGCCTTGACCCCGGCTGCGGTCAGCACATTGGCCAGGCGGGCGACACGTTCGATCAGGGTCGGGTAGGTGTAGCGCAGCTTGTCGCGGTAGACGATTTCCCGGGTTTTCTCGTAGCGGGCGCCCGACATCAACAGGCGCTTGATCAACAGCGGGTATTGGTAGGCGCCTTCGGCGGGCGGGATAACACGAGTCTGCAACATACGAATCCCTTTTTATGACTGCACGGTCTTGGCTAAAGGATTTGCACTGTAGAGACCTTGCACGCCGGCCAAATCAGCCGAAGGAATGATTTGCAGAACGTCGCGAATAGTAGCCTTGCGCCACCTCTCGCTATCGACACAGTTCAAATGTGGGAGCGGGCTTGCTCGCGAAAGCGGTGGATCAGTCGAATCTGTATTAACTGATCCACCGCTTTCGCGAGCAAGCCCGCTCCCACATTTTTACCGTGCCCACTCAAGACCAGGGTTTATTTGGCCGAGGTAAACGCCAGCTTCACGCCAATCGCAATCAACACCACCCCCATGCTCCGGTCAAACCAATGGCCCATGCGCGCAAAGCCGGCGCGTACGCGCTGTTGGCTGAACAGCATGGCCACCATGCAAAACCACAGCGCGGTGGCCACGGCCAGGTAAACGCCATAACCCGCCTGGATCGCCAGCGGCGTGTGGGGGTTGATCACCACGGTGAACAGCGACAGGAAGAACAGCGTGGCCTTGGGGTTCAAGCCATTGGTCACAAAGCCCGAGGTAAAGGCGCCGCGGGCACTGCGCTCGCCCGCTTCGCGGTGCAGGTCTTCTTCACTGGCAGGCTTGGCCGGTTGCGCACGCAGGGCCTTGAAGCCGATGTACAACAGGTAGGCCGCTGCCGCCCATTTCAAAGCGTTGAACAGCACGATGGACTGGGACACGATCAAGCCGATACCGAGCAACGAGTAGCCGACGTGGAGGAAAATCGCCGAACCGACGCCCAACGCCGTCCAGGTGCCAGCGCGCCGGCCATGGGTCACGCTCTCGCGCACCACCACGGCAAAGTCCGGCCCGGGACTGGCCACGGCCAGCAGGTGAATCAACGCCACGGTCAAAAACTCGGTGAGGTACATGCACACTCCAAGAAGTAACTGATTATTTCATCTGGTAGGCTCGGCAGATTACGCCTTCGAACCCTGTCGCAAAAGGTACAGTTGATGACGAACAATCGCCGCGCCGTCTTCCTTGATCACCCTTCCCTGGACCAGGGGGACCTTGACCTCAGCGAGTTGCGGGAAGTTTTCAGCGACTTGCAGCTGTGCGAGCAGACCTCGGCGGACCAGGTGGTCGAGCGCCTGCAAGGTGCCCAGGTAGCGATCAGTAACAAGATCCTGCTCAACGCCCAGACCCTGGCCGCCTGCCCCGACCTGAAGCTGATCCTGATCGCCGCCACCGGCACCAACAACGTCGACCTGGCCGCTGCCCGCGCCCAAGGCATTACCGTCAGTAACTGCCAGGGCTACGGCACGCCGTCGGTGGCGCAGCACACGATCATGCTGTTGCTCAACCTCGCCACACGCCTGAAGGACTATCAAAAAGACGTCGACGCCGGCCTGTGGCAGCAAGCCAAGCAGTTCTGCCTGCTGGATTACCCGATTGTCGAGCTGGAAGGCAAAACCCTGGGTTTGCTCGGCCACGGCGAACTGGGCGGCGCCGTCGCGCGCCTGGCCGAAGCCTTTGGCATGCGCGTGGTGCTGGGAGCCATTCCGGGCCGCCCGGCCCGTGCAGATCGGGTCCCCCTGGACGAACTGCTGCCGCAAGTCGACGCCCTGACCCTGCATTGCCCACTCAATGAACACACGCGTCACTTTATCGGTGCCCGCGAGTTGGCGCTGCTCAAGCCGGGCGCGTTTGTGGTCAACACCGCACGCGGTGGCCTGATCGATGAACAAGCCTTGGCCGATGCCTTGCGCGGCGGTCATCTGGGCGGCGCAGCCACCGATGTGCTGAGCGTCGAACCGCCGACCACCGGCAACCCACTGCTGGCCGGCGACATCCCGCGGCTGATCATCACCCCCCACAGTGCCTGGGGCAGTCGCGAGGCACGGCAACGGATCGTCGGCCAATTGACCGAAAACGCCCGGGGCTTTTTCAGCGGCGCACCGCAGCGCGTCGTCAGTTGATAAACTGCGCTCCTTTTTCAGGGAGCAGACCATGGATCCGCGCAGTGAAGTACTGCTTCGTCAGGCCGAACTTTTTCAAGGCAACGTGTTGCTGGCCGGCCTGCCCGCCGATGACCTGCTGGGGCGCCTGCCCAATGCCCACGGCTGGTGCTGGCATGCCGGCGATCAGGCGGCGCTGGATGCGCGGTTTGCCGAGCGCAGCCATTTCGGGGTGAATGTACCGCAGCGTGCATTCGACACGGCGGTGGTGTTCCTGCCCAAGTCCAAGGACCTGGCCGACTACATCCTCAAGGCCGTGGCCGCGCGCCTGCCGGGCGCCGAGCTGTACCTGGTCGGCGAAAAGCGCGGCGGCATCGAAAGCGCCGCCAAGCAACTGAACGCTTTTGGCAAGCCACGCAAACTCGACAACGCGCGACACTGCCAGTTGTGGCTGGCCACCGTGGCCAACGCCCCGGCGACGCCAGACCTTGCGAGCCTGGCCGAGGTATTTGAGGTGCCACTGGCCGACGGCCCGCTCAAGGTTGTCAGCCTGCCAGGCGTGTTCAGCCACGGCCGCCTGGATCGCGGTACCGCGCTGTTGCTGGAGCACCTGGACAAACTGCCCAGCGGTCATCTGCTGGACTTCGGCTGTGGCGCCGGCGTGCTGGGCGCGGCGGTCAAGCGGCGCTACCCGCACAACACCGTGACCCTGCTTGATGTGGACGCCTTCGCCACCGCCAGCAGTCGCCTGACCCTGGAGGCCAATGGCCTGGAAGGCGAAGTGCTGACCGGTGATGGCATCGACGCCGCGCCGATGGGGCTGGATGCGATCTTGAGCAACCCGCCGTTCCATGTCGGGGTGCATACGGACTATTTCGCCACGGAAAACCTGCTGCGAAAAGCACGCCAACATCTGAAAAATGGCGGCGAACTTCGGCTAGTCGCCAACAGCTTCCTGAAGTACCAGCCACTGATCGAAGAACACCTGGGTGTGTGTGCGATCAAGGCCGAAGGCCAGGGTTTTCGTATTTACCGGGCCAAGCGCGGCTGACGGGTGTTTGAAAAAGAAGGCTTGCCGAATGGATTTTGCCAAGGCAGAATCCGCTCCGTCCTAGGGGAGTAGTCTCCCACGAGCAACATGCTCGTCCGGCATACGTCAACATACTTGGTCAGCAGACCATGGCGTATGCGACCCAGGAGTCCGCACAGACGGACCGGGGTTTGACAAGACCTATGACACGCACACCTTACCCGGGGCGGGAAGGCTGTACGTGTCATAGCCGTGTCGACCCGCCCCTGGAAACCTACCTGATGCTGGATTCACTTCTCGTTCCTACCGCAATCGTTGCCTTGGCCGAAATCGGCGACAAGACCCAACTGCTCGCGCTTATTCTCGCCGCCCGCTTTCGCAAACCCTGGCCGATCATCGCCGGCATCATCGCCGCAACCCTGGCCAACCACGCCGCTGCCGGTGCCGTGGGCGCCTGGTTTGGCAGTTTCTTCTCGGAAGCGGTGCTGCACTGGATCCTCGCCGCAAGCTTCTGCGCCACGGCTCTGTGGACCCTGGTGCCGGACAAGCTCGACGATGACGAGGCCAGCACTTCACGCAAGTTCGGGCCGTTCCTGACCACCCTGATTGCATTCTTCATCGCTGAGATCGGTGACAAGACGCAGATCGCCACAGTGATGCTGGCGGCGCAATATCCGGAGTTGTGGCTGGTGATTATCGGCACCACCTTAGGCATGCTGATTGCCAACGTGCCGGTGGTTCTGGCGGGGAATTTCGCGGCAGAGAAACTGCCACTGACCCTGATCCGTCGCCTGGCGGCCTCGGCGTTCTTCATCCTGGCGCTGGTAGCGGTGTACAAGGCCATGCAAAGCAGCGGCTGGATATAAGTTACAAGCTACAAGCTGCAAGAAAAGACAGTTATGCTTTTGCTCCTCTCTTGCAGCTTGCAGCTTGAAACTTACCGCGCCTTGTAAAGCGGCATCACCTTGGGAATCGCCGCCTGCAGCGAAGCGATCCGGCTGCTGGAGGCCGGGTGAGTGCTCATGAACTCAGGCGGTGCACCTTCGGAAGCCTTGGCCATTTTGTTCCACAGCGTGATCGCAGCGTTCGGGTCATAACCGGCGCGGGCCGACAGTTCCAGGCCAATCAGGTCGGCTTCGTTCTCATTGCTGCGGCTGTTGGGCAAGGTCATGCCGTAGTTGGCCACGGTGTCGGCCAGCGCCATGCTGTCCTGGCCCAGGCCCAACAATGCGCCAGCGCCCTGCTTGGCCATTTCGATGCCATAGGCCTTGGACATCGCTTCACGGCCGTGCTCGCGCAAGGCGTGGGCGATTTCATGGCCCATGACCGCAGCCAATTCGTCGTCGGTCAACTTGAGGTTTTCGATCAACCCGCTGTAGACGAAGATCTTGCCGCCAGGCCCACAGTTGGCGTTCATCTCGTCGCTTTTGATCAGGTTCACTTCCCACTTCCACTGCGCCGCATCCGGACGGAAGGTAGGTGCCTGGGCGATCAGGCGCTTGGCGATGGCCTGTACGCGCTTGGCGTTGGCGCTGGTCTTGTCCACCAACCCCTTGCCACTGGCTTCACCCAGGGTCTGCTGGTACGACTGCGCGTACATCTGGTCGACTTCCTGGCTCGACAGCATGCTGAACATGTACTGCTTGCGCTCCACACCCACGGCACCGCCGCTGGTGGTGTTGACGGACTGGCAACCGGCGAGCAGCAAGGCTGCGCTCAATGCCGTGACCACCAATGATTTTTTCATGCACATTCTCCCTGAAAACATGGCGCGTATCGTAGGCCCTCCCATGTATCGGCGCCAGATACACCTGACGCTTAACCGCTAAATTTCCGATACGCCCCACGCCTGCGACCATTCTATTGACGACACTTCTGATTCTTTTGCGGGAGGCTCGCGATGAGGCCAACCAAAACAACAAAGCACTGACAGGCTCACCCCGGAGTAAGGCACTCCGGCCCATTGAGCTTCGGATCATTGACCATATTAGCCAGCACCCGCTCGCGCAACGCCGTCGGCTCGCCGGCCAGCAATCCCTGCAACACATGCAGTGGCGTCTCGGGGTCCAGCCAGGCCTCCTGCCCCGCCGCATCGAGAATCAACGGCCGACGCTGGCTCTGCGCCGCCTGGGTCACCACCGCCGTACTCAACCACACCTGCTCCTGCACCGGGTAGGCCTCCCAGATCGCCGCAAAGAACAACGTCGAGCCCTCCCCCGGCGTCAGCCAGTACGGTCGCTTGCGCTGGGTGCCGCGCCATTCATAAAAGCCATTGGCAGGCAGCAGGCAACGGCGCAGGCGGAAGGCTTCGCGAAACATCGGTTGCTCAGCCAGGGTTTCGGCACGGGCATGGGCCGGCGTGCGGGACAGGTCAGTCAACCACGGCGGCGTCAGCCCCCAGCGCGCCCGCGCCAAGCTGCGCTGGCCGTCGTCGAGGCGCTGGATCAGTACCGAATCATTGGGGGAAATATTCCACTGGGCCTGTTGATCCGCTGGGAAGCCCGGCAAGGCAGCAAACGAGGGGTTCCAGCGAAACAGGGCATAACGTCCACACATGGGGCAACACGACTCTTGGGTAAACCGGTCGACAGCCTAACAGACCAGCACGTCAGGGAAGCTGTCGGGTTCATCGCCCGGCAGGGGTTGCGCGCCGATATAGGTGGTAATCAGCTCTCGGGCAACAAGGGCCTGGTCGTTCTCTACCTCAAGGCCCAGCAGGCCGAAGATCGGCAGCTCACCCGTGCCACCGAGCAGATGGCGCCCGACCAGATGGGCGTCGATACCTTCGCTGGCAAGCATTTGTTGCAGCAACTCGCCCTCCATCAGGTTCTCCGGCTCGTAGATTCGTTGCATCGTCGCCCCCTTTATTCGTTCTCGCTGCGCACTTCAAGCATCCACTCATCACCATGAACCTGCAGGTCGAAAACGATCGGCCGGCAGCACACCTGGCAGTCTTCTATATAGTTCTGGTCACCGCCGGACAAATCCACGCTGGTCTCAACCTCTTCACCACAATAAGGGCAATCGTACAGCGCAGGTTCTAGCATCGCGGTCTCTCCCAAGTGACTTGTGCGTATAATCGCCGGTCTATTTGCAGGGCTTTTTCGTTTGATGCCATTTGTTCAGACCGGCCCTGTCACTTATCGATCCAAACCTTTACTTACCCTAGCCGTTTCTAACAAGAGAGCATGATGGGCGAATTCGATACCATCCGACCTTACAACGACAGCGAAGTCCCGGCAGTGCTGGCCCGGCTGTTCAGTGACAAGGCCTTTCTGGACATCCTGACCCACTTTCGCTTCCCGCGCTTTGCCGGCGCCTTTGGCTGGCTGCTCAAGCCGCTGATCGCCCAGAAACTGCGCCGTGAGTTCGCCGGCGTCACCACCGTCGCCACCTTGCAGGACAAAGTCGAGTATTACGTCGACCACACCATCGACCGGGCGACCGACGGCGTCACCTACACCGGGGTCGAACAGCTCAAGTCCGGCACGGCCTACGTGTTCCTGGCCAACCACCGCGATATCGTGATGGACCCGGCCTTCGTCAACTATGCGGTGTACCACGCCGGCTTGCCAACACCGCGCATTGCCATCGGTGACAACCTGCTTCAAAAGCCGTTCGTCAGCGACCTGATGCGCCTGAACAAGAGTTTTATCGTGCACCGCTCCATCACCGGGCGACGCGAGAAGATGGCGGCTTATCAGTTGCTGTCCGCCTACATCAACCATTCGATCCGCAACGACTGCCAGTCGATATGGATCGCCCAGGCCGAAGGTCGGGCCAAGGATGGGGATGATCGCACCGAGTCGGCGATCCTCAAGATGTTCCATATGAGCCGCAAGGATGAGCCGTTCGCCGACGTCATCCTGTCGTTGAACCTGACACCGGTGTCCATCAGCTACGAATATGACCCGTGCGACGCGGCCAAGGCGCGCGAGCTGTTTATCCGCGCCACCACTGGCATCTACAGCAAGGCGCCCGGCGAGGATGACGCGAGCATTGCCCTGGGCATCACCGGTTACAAGGGCCGGGTCCATATCAACTTTGCGCCGCCCATCACCGAGCGCTTTGAAGACACCAAGCTATTGGCCATCGAGATGGACCGGCAGATCCTGGGCGGTTACCGGTTGTTTCCTGTGCATTACCTGGCGTATGCACAGTGGAGCGACGCCGACCCGCAATTGCTGGTGCCGACGGCTGCCGAAGTATTCCCGGCCGATGAGTTGGCCAAGGCGAAAGCGGAGTGGGAACGGCGCTTGGCTGCATGCCCGGCGGAACACCGGCCGTATCTGGTGCTGCAATATGCGATGCCGGTGCGCAATCAGTATCGGGTCAACGCCGGGGTCCCCCTGTAAACAACACGGCGCAATCAACTGTAGGAGCTGGCTTGCCAGCTCCTACAGTTGTTTTGTGGTGCCTTTACAGTTGAGTGCTGAGCCAGGACAGCAGCAGCGCCAGGCCAAGGCAGGCAAAGCCGATGCGATAACCGAGACGATGGCTGCGCTCGGTGCGCACATCCAGAAACAGCATGGGCTGGTCGATGGCCCGCTCTTCGCTTTGTGCGGCCAGATTGGCCATCGCACGCTGCTCCCGCAGGCGGGTAATAAACAGCAACGCCGCGCCAGGACAGGCAATCAGCAGTGCAGTGGTATTGATCAATAACGCAGGCAACGGCATTTCAAACCCCGGTGTGACAGTCATCCATCCAGATGCGCTCTCCTGCGCAGTACAGCTCCATCCCCCAATGACGAGCAATGTATCGAGTAATTTACGTCGTCACCTGAACGTCACCTTAACAAGCCACTCTGTTGCCCTTCGAACACCCGGGAGCTTGTCATGTTGCATGCGCAAAACCAGGATCGGCTGTACCTGATCGCCCCAACCGATGAGCAAGAGGCGCTGGTCGGAGGCCTGGCGTTCAATGTCCAGGACCGGCACTGGCTGGTGTATTGCGCCCTCGGCGGGCATCAGCATGCCGACCTGCCGGAGCTGGACCTGCTGACTGGAGTCAGTGTGCTGGACTTTTATGTCGAAACGGCGGCATGACAGCCGCAGGCACAAAAAAGCCGGGCCCCTGACTGGGGCCCGGCTTTTTACTAAAGATTACTGCGAGCTGAGGATCTGGCCGATGCTTGGATCCTTGAACAGTCGCGTCAGGGCATCACTCAACACGTCGCTGACCAGCTTGGTGTTGGTTTCCTGGTTCGGCGCCATACCAAAGCGCTGGTCCAGGGACGCAGCGTAACGGCCGTTGTAGCGGCGGTTGCCGGCCGACACATCAGAGCGGAAGGTCGCGCCGATGGTGGCTTCGGTCACGTACAGGCCTTCCTTGGGCGACTGGTACTTGAGCTCGGCCAGGGTCACGGTCAACTGCGGCGCGCCTGGCGAATTGCTGGTCGGGGTGAAGCCCAGCAGACGCACAGCCGCTTCGGCCTGGGCTTGCAGCTTGGGCAGCACGTCGGCACCGGTCACCGTGATGGCGCTGGTTTCCGGGTACAGGCCGCCGCGGGTGCCCAGGGTCGGCGATGGACGACCATCAACGACACGCACCGACACCGGCTGGCCATGGCCCACAGGCGCCAACTGGGTGGTGAGCTTGGGTTGCGGGCTCAGTTGCTGCGGGCTGTGGGCGCAGCCAACCAGGGTCAAGCTGGTCACAGTGATCAAACCGAACAACAGGCGTTGCAACATGCTTTTCTCTCCAGAATTCAGGTACCGACAGCCCGGCAGTATAACGGTGCGTCACCGCCTGGAACTAGCGCCAGTTACAACCTCAGACCCAGGCCCGTGTGCAGCGGTTCAGTGTCACCGAGATGTCATTCTTGACAGATATGCTTGGTGTCATTCTCAGGAGGCCCACCATGCTCAATTTTCTCTGGCGCTTTTTCGCTCGCACGCCCGCCTATCGCAACTTTGCCCTGCTCGACCCACAAGGTCGCTGCCAGGCATTCAAGCAATGCAGCCAGCCGCCCGTGGGCGAGGGTTGGGTCGAAGTCGAAGAGATCCGTCTTAGCTGGATGCACCAGCCACTGCCCGCCCGCGCCCGCGTCAGCCCGCGCCGCGCACGGTCATCACACCGTCTGCCGTTGACCGCCTGACCGAAGCGCTAATAAAAGTCATAAAACACGTCCATTTCCCCGCATTTCTTCGCTACAATCTCCCCCCGATTATAAGGACGTCTCCTGATCGGGCCTCGCAGCATCGCTAATGCCCTGGTATTAGCTCCCCCGCACCGCCCACAGAGAGCCGCCCACACAGATCGAGTGAAGCTGGCGAGCTGGCTGTTTTGTCTGCAAACCTGCGCCTTTACCGAATCTGCCAGAGCTGCCATTGCGCTCGGCCACTTGAGTTGTTTGCCCGTTATGCCGCATGTCGGCAGTGATTTCGGGCCAGGTGCCAGGCTGGGGCAGCCCTTTTTTGAGGTTCACGTCTTCAAAAGAGCGTGAAAAAACGGGTTTTCACAACTTCACAAGAGTGTGGCGAGCAAATGAATAGTTTTGCGTTTGTACAAGCACCATCAACGTCTGGCACTGCCCAACCACACAGGACCGAGTACTCCCCAAGAACCGGAGCTTGAAGCCTGTCCGCTACGGATTTGGTTGCACGATCGGACGAACTTGACCATAAGTCGAATTGCCACAGGGGCCCTGAAATGCGTTCATATGCAGATAAGGCCTGGTCGGCAGCGTCCGCTGAAGTTGCAAAAAAATTGCGAAGAATCGGACATGGCAATCCTGGCCATGGGTAACCTGGGGCATCACGTGAACCGCCCCGTCACTCCTGGCAGCCATGCCGTCAATTTGGTGCTGCAGATTTTGGAGACGCGTTAAATGGCGCATAACGAAGCAGTCGACGTAGTACTGGTAGGTGCGGGCATCATGAGTGCCACCCTCGCCGTACTGCTCAAGGAGCTCGACCCCGGCCTCAAGCTGGAAGTCGTTGAGCTGATGGACTCGGGTGCAGCAGAGAGTTCCAACCCGTGGAACAACGCCGGTACCGGTCACGCCGGGCTGTGCGAGCTGAACTACACCCCGCAGGCTGGCGATGGTTCCATCGACATCAAGAAAGCCGTGCACATCAACACCCAGTTCGAGGTGTCGAAGCAGTTCTGGGCGTACCTGACCAAACAAGGCACCTTTGGCTCAGCCAAGTCGTTTATCAGCCCGGTGCCGCACCTGAGCTTCGTGCAGGGCGAAAAAGGCGTGTCGTTCCTCAAGAAGCGCTTTGAAACCCTCAGCCAGCACCACGCGTTCTCGGATATGCACTACACCGAAGACCGTAGCGAGATGGCCGAGTGGATGCCGCTGATGATGCCAGGTCGCCCGGCTGACGAGAAAATCGCCGCGACCCGCGTGATGAACGGCACCGACGTCAACTTCGGCGCCCTGACCAACCAATTGCTGGCGCACCTGAGCAGCTCGGCAGATGCCCAGGTCAAATACAGCAAGCGCGTCACCGGCCTCAAGCGCAATGGCGCCGGCTGGACCGTGAGCATCAAGGACGTCAACAGCGGCAACACACGCCATGTCGACGCCAAGTTCGTGTTCCTCGGCGCCGGTGGCGCGGCCCTGCCGCTGCTGCAAGCCTCGGGTATCGAAGAAAGCAAAGGGTTTGGTGGCTTCCCGGTCAGCGGCCAGTGGCTGCGTTGCGACAACCCTGAAGTGGTCAAGCAGCACCAGGCCAAGGTCTACAGCCAGGCGGCGGTGGGTTCGCCACCGATGTCGGTGCCGCACCTGGACACCCGCGTGGTGGAGGGCAAGAAATCCCTGCTGTTCGGGCCATACGCCGGTTTCACCACCAAGTTCCTCAAGTTCGGCTCGTTCCTTGACCTGCCCATGTCGATTCGCCTCGGCAATATCGGCCCGATGCTGGCCGTGGCCCGCGACAACATGGACCTGACCAAATACCTGGTCAGCGAAGTGATGCAGTCCATGGAACAGCGCCTGGAATCCCTGCGCCGCTTCTACCCCGAGGCGAAAGCCGAGGACTGGCGCCTGGAAGTGGCCGGCCAGCGAGTGCAGATCATCAAGAAAGACCCGAAGAAAGGCGGCGTGCTGCAATTTGGTACCGAACTGGTCGCGGCCAAGGACGGTTCGCTGGCCGCGCTGCTGGGTGCCTCCCCGGGTGCGTCGGTAACTGTTTCGATCATGCTGGAACTGATCGAACGCTGCTTCCCGGCCCAGGCTGCCGGCGAGTGGGCGACCAAGCTGCAGGAAATCTTCCCGGCCCGGGAAAAAGTCCTGGAGACTGATGCCGAGCTGTACCGCAAGATCAGCGTACAGAACAACATCAGCCTGGAGCTGGTTGAGCAAAGCAGCGAAACCTGTAGGAGCGAGCTTGCTCGCGAAAATCGTTAACGATAACGCAGCGTACTTGATTCAACGCGGCGCTCTCAGGCTCTTCGCGAGCAAGCTCGCTCCTACAAAGAAGCGATAAAAAACGCCCCGCTCTCGTGATGAGAGCGGGGCGTTTTTTTATGTCTTGGACAATCAGCCGCGAGCTTGGTCGATCAACTCGATGTACTCGTCCGCATTGCGCTGGTCCTTGATCAGGTCGACGAAGGTCTGGCCGTGCTCGTCCTTGCCGTCGAGGTCCAGGCCGGCCTCCTTGAAAAAGGCCAGGAAACGCCCGAAATCGTCGATGCGCAAGCCGCGATAGGCTTTGATCAGTTTGTGCAGGGAAGGTGAAGTGGCGTCGACCGGCTCGAAGTCCAGGAACAACTTGATTTGATCGTCGCCGATCTCGTCACCAATCAACTGTTTCTTATCTTTACGCATTGCCGACTCCAGCCTGCAGACATTTACACGGGGGTAGAAGTCTACCTGCGGGACTCAAGGTTCGGAAGCCACGAAAATCGAATGTGGACTCAGTCGAACTGGGCCAGCATCCAGCGATGATACTCAGCCATACCGGCTTCGCCTTCACGGGGTGCCCAGCTCGCCAGCTCGCCCTCGCCTACCGGGCGATAAGGGCCAGCCTTGCACTCGAACATCACCGAGTCGGGCTCAAGCACCACCAAGCCATGGAAAACGCCGGGCGACAGATCAACACCCTGGCACTCTCCACCCGCCTGCAAGATGCGCCGTTCGAGAACTTCGCCTGAGTCGCTGAAGATCAGAATGCCCAGGCGCCCCTTGAGTACCAGCAGGGTCTCGGCCTTGTCAGCAGTGAGGTGACGATGAGGCTGCACGTAGGTGTGTGGCTGTAAACCGACAGCCATGCGATGGCACGGCTCTTCCATCTGGTGGAAGTTGACGTTCTGCCGGCCACGGGGGCTGGCGGCGGCTTTCTCGGCCAATTCGGCAAACAGAGATTGATCAAGAAAACGCGCCATGGCTTACATCCCCTTCACAGCAAAGATGCCATTGGCATTACGCCAGTAGCCTTTGTAGTCCATGCCGTAACCAAAGATGTAGCGGTCGATGCACGGCAGGCCAACGTAATCGGCTTTCAGGTCCGGGCGGGCCTTGCGGTCGTGGTCTTTATCGATCAGCACGGCGGTGTGCACTTTGCGCGCACCGGCGTGTTTGCAGAAGTCGATGATCGCGCCCAGGGTATGACCTTCGTCGAGGATGTCGTCGATGATCAATACGTCGCGGTCGATGAACGACACTTCCGGCTTGGCTTTCCAGAACAGGTCACCGCCGCTGGTTTCATTGCGATAGCGGGTGGCGTGCAGGTAGGACGCTTCCAGGGGGAATTGCAGGTGAGTCAGCAATTTGCCGGCGAAAATCAGACCACCGTTCATCACACAGAACACCACCGGGTTGGTGTCGGCCATTTCGCGGGTGATGTGCGCGCCGACCTTGGCGATAGCCTCTTCGACTTGTGCTTCGGTGTACAGGCAGTCAGCCTCGCGCATGATTTGACGGATATGGTCGAGATCAGCGGACATGGCGCTCTCCAGAGGGGTACTGTGGCAAGAAAAGCGGGCGAAGGTACGCTTCTGGGACGCAACGTTCAAGCCTTTATGGACTAACGTACTGGTTGTCTATAGGACAACACCCTCGGATAGATTAATCTAGGCCGGTTTTTTTGCCCGCCGCCGGAGCCTTTCCCCATGCCCATCCGTGAGATCCGCCACCCGCTGATCCGACACAAGCTCGGCCTTATGCGCCGCGCCGACATTAGCACGAAGAACTTCCGTGAGCTTGCTCAGGAAGTCGGAGCGTTGCTCACCTACGAAGCCACTAAAGATTTACCCCTGGAAAACTACGAGATCCCCGGTTGGTGCGGTCCCGTCCAGGTCGAGAAAATCGCCGGCAAGAAAATTACCGTGGTGCCGATCCTGCGCGCCGGCATCGGCATGCTTGAAGGCGTGCTGAGCCTGATCCCGGGCGCCAAGGTCAGCGCTGTGGGCGTAGCCCGCAACGAAGAAACCCTGCAGGCCCACACCTACCTGGAAAAACTCGTCCCGGAAATCGACGAACGCCTGGCGATGATCATCGACCCGATGCTGGCCACCGGCAGTTCCATGGTCGCCACCATCGACCTGCTGAAGAAAGCCGGCTGCAAGGACATCCGCGCCATGGTGCTGGTGGCTGCGCCCGAAGGGATCGCCGCCGTCGAAAAAGCGCACCCGGATGTGATGATCTACACCGCGTCCATTGATGAACGCCTGAACGAGCACGGCTACATCATTCCGGGCCTGGGCGATGCTGGCGACAAGATCTTCGGCACCAAGCAGAAGGACGCGTGAGCATGCAGGATGAATTCAACGACCCGCTTTGGCGCCAGATCCTGTCTGGCGCACAAATGCTCTTCGTAGCATTTGGCGCGTTGGTGTTGATGCCGCTGATCACAGGTCTTGATCCAAACGTTGCACTGTTTACCGCAGGCCTTGGCACGTTGCTGTTCCAGATCGTGACCGGGCGCCAAGTGCCGGTGTTCCTGGCATCGAGCTTTGCCTTTATCACCCCGATCATTCTCGCCAAGGGCCAGTTCGGCCTCGCGGCGACCATGGGCGGCGTGATGGCGGCGGGGTTCGTCTATACCTTCCTCGGCCTGGCCGTGAAGATCAAAGGCACCGGTTTTATCGACCGGCTGCTGCCGCCCGTGGTCATCGGGCCGGTGATCATCTCCATCGGCCTGGCCATGGCGCCGATCGCCGCCAATATGGCGATGGGCAAGAGCGGTGACGGTGCCGAGCTGATCCATTACCAGACGGCGATGATGATCTCGATGCCAGCGCTGCTGACCACGCTGATCGTGGCCGTATTCGGCAAGGGCATTTTCCGCCTGGTGCCGATCATTGCCGGGGTGCTGGTGGGTTTTGGCATGTCGTTCTACTTTGGCGTGGTCGATACCGCGAAGATCGCCGCCGCCCCATGGCTCGCCCTGCCCCACTTCACCGCACCGGAGTTCAACTGGCAGGCGATCCTGTTTATCGTCCCGGTGGCCCTGGCACCGGCCATCGAGCACATCGGCGGCGTGATTGCCGTGGGTAGCGTGACTGGTCGCGATTACCTGAAAAAGCCCGGCCTGCATCGCACGCTATTGGGCGACGGTATCGCCACCACCACTGCCGGTATGTTCGGCGGCCCGCCCAACACCACCTACGCCGAAGTGACGGGCGCGGTGATGCTGACCAAGAACTACAACCCGAAGATCATGACCTGGGCGGCAGTATTCGCCATCACCCTGGCCTTTGTCGGCAAGTTCGGCGCGCTGCTGCAGAGCATTCCGGTGCCGGTGATGGGCGGGATTCTGTGCCTGTTGTTCGGCTCGATTGCCGCGGTGGGGATGAATACCCTGATCCGTCACAAGATCGACCTGGGCGAAGCGCGCAATCTGGTGATTGTGTCAGTGACCCTGGTCTTCGGGATTGGTGGTGTGCTGATCGGCACCGGCACCGGTCCGGATGATTTCGGCCTCAAGGGCATCGCCCTCTGTGCCGTGGTGGCAATTGGTTTGAACCTGCTGCTGCCGGGCAATGATGGCTGGAAGCACAAGAAGCCGGACGAGCCGTTGCTCTAAAAGCTGCGGATTGTCGGTGTTGCTGATGGCCTCATCGTGGGCAAGCCCGACTCCCACATTGAAGTGTATTCCAATGTGGGATCCGGGCTTGCCCACGATGAGGCCAGTCCAGCCGATGTAGATCCAAGCCTTAAAGATCGCCCAAGCCATCGACCAGCGCCTGGTTCTGCTCTGGCGTACCGATGCTGATCCGCAGGAACTGGGCAATCCGCTCCTGCTTGAAGTGCCGCACGATCACCCCTTGCTCACGCAGTTTGGCCGCCAGGCCGGCTGCGTCGTGCCGTGGGTGGCGGGCAAAGATGAAGTTGGCCGCCGAAGGCAGCACTTCAAAGCCTTTACCCTCCAACTGCGCAACCACCTTCTCGCGACTGTCGATGACCAACTGGCAGGTCTTCTCGAAGTATTCACGATCTTCAAAGGCTGCCGCCGCGCCGACAATCGCTAGGCGATCCAGCGGATACGAGTTGAAGCTGTTCTTGACCCGCTCCAGCGCCTCGATCAGGTCCGGATGGCCCACCGCCAGGCCGACCCGCAGACCGGCCAGTGAGCGCGATTTGGAGAGGGTCTGGGTGACCAGCAAGTTCGGGTAACGGTCCACCAGGCTGATCGCGGTTTCGCCGCCGAAGTCGATATAGGCCTCATCAACCACCACCACCGAATCCGGGCTGGCCTTGAGAAGTTGCTCTACCGCATCCAGTGCCAGCACGCAGCCGGTCGGCGCGTTCGGGTTGGGGAAGATGATCCCGCCGTTAGGCTTGGCATAGTCCGCCACGCGGATCTGGAACTGCTCATCCAGCGGCACCGGGTCGGACTTGATGCCATACAGCCCGCAGTAGACGGGATAAAAGCTGTAGCTGATATCCGGAAACAGCAGCGGCAAGTCGTGCTGGAACAGACCGTGGAAGATGTGCGCCAGGACCTCATCGGAACCATTGCCGAGGAAGACCTTGCCTGCATCGACCCCGTAATACTTGGCCACCGCCTGCTTGAGCAGATCGCTGTTGGGGTCGGGGTACAAGCGCAGGTTGTCGTTCAGCTCGGTCTGCATGGCTGCCAGCGCCTTGGGCGATGGACCATAGGGGTTTTCGTTGGTGTTGAGCTTGACCAGCTTGGTCAGCTTCGGCTGCTCGCCGGGCACGTAAGGCACCAGGTCCTTGACGAAGGGGCTCCAGAATTTGCTCATGCCTTACTCTCCCTTGACGATGCGGTATTCGGCGCTGCGGGCGTGCGCGCTCAGCGATTCACCACGGGCCAGCACCGAGGCGGTCTTGCCCAGCTCCGAGGCGCCCTGTGGCGAGCAGAAGATGATCGACGAGCGCTTCTGGAAGTCGTACACCCCCAGCGGCGACGAGAAGCGCGCAGTGCCGGACGTCGGCAGGACGTGGTTGGGACCGGCGCAGTAGTCGCCCAGGGCTTCGCTGGTGTGGCGGCCCATGAAGATCGCCCCGGCATGGCGAATCGACGGCAGCCAGGCTTGTGGATCGGCCACGGACAGCTCCAGGTGTTCCGGCGCGATGCGGTTGGCGACTTCGATGGCCTGTTCCATGTCTTGCACCAGGATCAGCGCGCCACGGCCATTGATCGACTTCTCGATGATCTCGGCACGTTCCATGGTCGGCAGCAGTTTATTGATGCTGGCGGCCACCTTGTCGAGGAACTCGGCGTCGGGGCTGACCAGGATCGACTGGGCGTCTTCGTCGTGCTCGGCCTGGGAAAACAGGTCCATGGCGATCCAGTCCGGGTCGGTCTGGCCGTCGCACACCACGAGGATTTCCGAAGGGCCGGCGATCATGTCGATGCCGACCTGGCCAAATACGTGGCGCTTGGCGGTGGCGACGTAGATGTTGCCTGGGCCGACCACCTTATCCACCTTCGGCACGCTTTCGGTGCCATAGGCCAGGGCCGCAACGGCTTGCGCGCCACCGATGGTGAACACGCGATCAACCCCAGCGATACAGGCCGCTGCCAGCACCAGCTCGTTGATTTCACCGCGCGGGGTCGGCACGACCATGACCACTTCGGTCACACCTGCCACCTTGGCCGGAATCGCGTTCATCAGTACCGACGACGGATACGAAGCCTTGCCACCCGGCACATACAGGCCGGCACGGTCCAGGGGCGTGACCTTCTGGCCCAGCACCGTGCCATCAGCCTCGGTGTAGCTCCAGGAGTCTTGTTTCTGCTTCTCGTGGTAGCTACGCACCCGCGCTGCCGCCACTTCCAGGGCTTCACGCTGAGGCGCCGTGATGCGCGTCAGGGCCAGCTCCAGGCGTTCGCGGGGCAGGATCAGGTCAGCCATGGACTTGACGTCCAGGCCGTCAAACTGCCGGGTAAAGTCCACCAGCGCCGCATCGCCGCGCTCGCGCACAGCCTTGATGATGTCGAGCACCCGCTGGTTGACCGAATCGTCGGACACGCTTTCCCAGCTCAGCAGATGATCCAGATGATGGGCGAAATCCGGGTCGGCAGCGTTGAGTCGGGCAATTGCAGTGGACGTGGTCATAGCGAGGGCCTCAATAGAATTGGCAAAGACTCAGGCGCCCTAAACTAGCAGTCGTTTCCGCTTGGGCACCTGAGAATTCTGGCTATGAGGCGGATAGACGGGCGCAGCTTTTCAGCTACGCGGGTGAGTCAACCGCGGTGTCGAGACTCCACTGCCTTGCGCAGGGTGTCGATCAACGCCTGGATACGGGCGTGCTGCATTTTCATCGAAGCTTTGTTGACGATCAGCCGGGAGCTGATGTCGGCGATAAAGTCCTGGGGCTCCAGGCCATTGGCGCGCAGGGTGTTGCCGGTGTCGACCACGTCGATGATCTTGTCGGCCAGGCCAATCAACGGCGCCAACTCCATCGAGCCGTAGAGCTTGATGATGTCGACCTGACGGCCTTGCTCGGCGTAATAACGCTTGGCGACGTTGACGAACTTGGTGGCCACCCGCAAGCGGCCCTTGGGCTCGACATCACCGACACGGCCAGCAGTCATCAACTTGCACAGGGCGATACGCAAGTCCAGCGGCTCGTACAGCCCCTGGCCACCGTATTCCATCAGCACGTCCTTACCGGCGACACCGAGGTCGGCGGCGCCATGTTCAACATAGGTCGGCACGTCGGTAGCCCGCACGATCAACAGGCGAACGTCGTCCTGGGTCGTGGGGATGATCAGCTTGCGGCTCTTGTCCGGATTCTCGGTCGGCACGATGCCCGCTTCAGCCAGAAGCGGCAATGTATCGTCAAGGATGCGGCCCTTGGACAGTGCGATGGTCAACATGGGAAACGTCAGTCCTTCATCAGGCTATTGCTGTCCGGTCGCAAACGGCGCCAGACACAGATCGAGGCCATGACAGCCTCGATTTGAAACAAACCAGTGTTTGTAGGAGCGGGCTGGCTCGCGAAGAACTCATGGACACCACGTTGATTCTGGATAAACGCGTTATCGTTGACGTTTTTCGCGAGCAAGCTCGCGCCTACAGTGCAGCTGGGACTAGCCCGGTACGCGGCGGATTTTTGCGCCGAGCATCTGCAGTTTTTCTTCGATGCACTCGTAGCCACGGTCTATGTGGTAGATGCGATCGATCAGGGTGTCGCCGTCAGCGCACAGTGCCGAGATCACCAGACTGGCCGAAGCCCGCAGGTCGGTCGCCATCACTGGCGCGCCCTTGAGCTGCTCGATGCCGGTAACGATGGCAGTGTTGCCTTCGACCTGGATCTTGGCGCCCATGCGGTGCAGTTCATACACGTGCATGAAGCGGTTTTCGAAGATGGTTTCGATGACCGCACCGGTACCTTCGGCAATCGCGTTCAGGGAGATGAACTGCGCCTGCATGTCGGTCGGGAACGCCGGGTACGGAGCAGTACGCACGTTGACGGCCTTTGGCCGCTTGCCATGCATGTTCAGCTCGATCCAATCTTCGCCGCAGGTGATTTCGGCACCTGCTTCACGCAGTTTTTCCAGGACCGCTTCCAGGATGGTCGGATCGGTGTCCTTGACCTTGACGCGGCCGCCGGTCACGGCAGCGGCAACCAGGTAGGTACCGGTCTCGATACGGTCCGGCATCACTTTATAGGTGGCCGTGTGCAGACGCTCTACACCATCGATAGTGATGGTGTCGGTGCCAGCCCCGGAAACCTTCGCGCCCATGGCGTTCAGGAAGTTGGCCAGGTCGACCACTTCCGGCTCGCGCGCGGCGTTTTGCAGGACGCTGCGGCCCTTGGCCAGGGCAGCGGCCATCATGATGTTCTCGGTACCGGTCACGCTGACGGTATCAAAGAAGAAGCTCGCACCACGCAGGCCGCCTTCCGGCGCCTTGGCCTTGATGTAGCCGCCTTCGACGTCGATGGTTGCGCCCATGGCTTCAAGGCCACGGATGTGCAGGTCCACCGGACGCGAACCGATGGCGCAACCGCCAGGCAGAGCCACTTCGGCTTCGCCGAAACGGGCGACCATCGGGCCCAGCACCAGGATCGAGGCACGCATGGTTTTCACCAGTTCGTACGGTGCGATCAGGGTCTTGATGGTGCGCGGATCGATTTCGACCGACAGCTTCTCGTCGATCACAGGCTCAATGCCCATGCGGCCGAACAGCTCGATCATCGTAGTGATGTCGTGCAGGTGCGGCAGGTTGGCTACGGTAACCGGGCCATCGCACAGCAAGGTAGCGGCCAGGATCGGCAAGGCCGAGTTTTTAGCCCCGGAGATACGGATTTCGCCATCAAGACGGGCACCGCCGGTAATAATCAATTTATCCATAAGAATCTCGACGCCTTGGGGGCTCAGGTGCGCTCGGCCCAGGCCGCGCGGCTGAAAAATTTCATAGTGACCGCATGGATGCTGCCATCGGTGATCCACGGGTTCAAATGGGCATAGATCTGCTGCTGACGCTTGACCGGGCTCAATGCCGCCAGTTCATCGCTAATCACGTTCAGCTGGAAATTGCAGCCTTCGCCTTCAACTGCAACCTCAGTATTCGGCAGCTTTCCTTCAAGGAAGCTTTTAACTTCTAGGGCCTGCATGCTCAACCTCTATCGGCGCCCAGTGCGCGCGGGTCGCACATCATACAAAAAAGCCCCGCGCCTGCGAACCCCGCATAGCAGGACTCTGACGGGGGGCTTCTTCAATAATGTGTATTAAGGATGCGCCAACAGCTCCGCCAGACCGCAAACCTGGGCAATTTCCCGCATATCCTCGGGTAATGCGCGAATACTGACAGGTTTGCTGACTGCGGCGGCGTCACGTAGGAAACACAGGAGCAATGACAAGCCAACACTGCTGGACTTCACCACCGCCGAGCAATCGATAACCAATGCCGACGCAGTGCTGGCATTGATCAGCGCCTGGCCCTGCTTGCGCAAGGCCGGCCCGGTGCTGTAGTCGAGCACGCCACTCAAGAGCAACTCGCCGGCCTGGCCTTGACGAACAGCCGACTCAGTCATGGGGCCTGCTTCTCTGCGGCTTCTTCGGTCACTTCCTTGGCCTTGGCCACTTCGCCAGCCCAACCATTGATGGTTTTGTCCAGGTCGTTGCCATTGCGCTGCATGGCGTCGGCAAACTGGTCACGGAACAACTTGCCGATGTTGATGCCGTTGATGATCACGTTGCGCACTTTCCACTCACCGTTGATTTTCTCAAGGGTGTAGGAAACCGGATAGACCGAGCCATTGTTGCCCTTGACCTGCATATCCACGCTGGTGCGGTCGCCAGACTCATCCTTGGCCGGGGAAACGACGATGCCCTGGTTGTTGTATTCCAGCAGGGCGTTGCCGTAGAACTGCATCAGGCTGCGCTTGAAGTTTTCCTGGAAGCGTTGCATCTGCTCAGGCGTAGCCTTGCGCGAGTACTTGACGGTCATGATGCTGCGGGAGATGCCGTCAGCGTCGACCACCGGCCCCACGATCCCGTTAAGGGCGTCGTAGAACGCGCCTGGGCTCTGCTTGTACTTGTCCTTGTTCGCGGCAAGGTCAGCCAGCAGTTCTTTGGTGGTTCTATCAATAATGTCGTGCGCCGAAGGCGCCGCCACGGCGTTAGCCATCAATGGCAAGGCTGCCAACAGCACCAACAGGCCACGTCGCAAGGTAGAGATCATGAACAAACTCCTCATTTGGCGTCTTTGCTAACCGTATTAAGCAGGAATTTACCGATCAGGTCCTCAAGCACCAACGACGACTGTGTGTCATGAATGGTCGAGCCATCCTTGAGCAAGGCTTCTTCCCCGCCCACGCTGATACCGATGTACTTCTCGCCCAGCAGACCCGCCGTGAGAATAGATGCAGTGGAGTCATTCGGCAGATTATCTACCTTCTTGTCCAGTTGCAGGGTCACGCGGCCGGTGAAGCTGTCGCGGTCCAGATCGATTGCCGTGACCTTGCCGATGGTCACACCGGCCATGGTCACTTTGGATCTGACCGTCAAACCGGCGATATTGTCGAAGTAGGCGTAAAGTTTATAGGTATCGGCGGCCGGACTGGTCGACAAGCCGCTGACTCGCAGGGCGAGCAACAGTAAAGCCAGGATGCCAGCCAGCAAGAAAAGGCCGACACCGATTTCCACAGTGCGGTTTTGCATCAGAAATCTCCAAACATCAAGGCGGTCAAAATGAAGTCAAGGCCCAGTACCGCCAGCGAGGCGTACACAACGGTCTTGGTGGTGGCACGACTGATCCCCTCTGAAGTGGGCTCACAGTCATAGCCTTGGAATACGGCGATCCAAGTCACGACAAAGGCGAAGACGATGCTCTTGATAATGCCATTGAGCACGTCACCGCTGAAGGTCACGCTGTTCTGCATGTTGGCCCAGTAGGAGCCGTCGTAGACCCCCAGCCAGTCCACCGCCACCCACGAACCACCCCAGATCCCGACCACGCTGAAGATCATCGCCAGCAGTGGCAGGGAAATGAAGCCGGCCCACAGGCGCGGGGCAACAATGTACTTGAGCGGGTCCACGCCGATCATTTCCAGGCTGGACAACTGCTCGGTGGCCTTCATGTTGCCGATCTCGGCGGTCAACGCAGAACCGGCACGCCCGGCAAACAGCAATGCCGTGACCACCGGCCCCAGCTCACGCAACAGCGTCAGCGCAACCATCTGCCCCACCGCCTGCTCGGAACCGTAGCTGGACAGGATATTGAAGCCCTGCAACGCCAGCACCATGCCGATGAACACCCCGGAGACCACGATGATCACCAGGGACATCACGCCCACCGAATGCAACTGCTTGAGCAGCAAGCCAAAACCACCGCCAATACCGCCGCGGCCAAGCAAGGCGTGAAACAGGAAAATCGTCGAACGCCCGAGCACTTCGAGGATGTCGATGCCAGAGCGACCGAAAAGACGAACCTTCTCGATTAAAGATGTCTTGCGCATCAGCGCTTCCCCAGAAGATCTGAGCGGTAGTCCGCTGCCGGAAAATGAAAAGGCACCGGGCCATCAGGATCGCCGGTCATGAATTGGCGAATACGCGGGTTGTCAGCGTTCATCAGTTCTTCAGGCGTACCCTGCCCCAACACCTGGCCATCACCGACAACATAGAGGTAGTCGGCAATGCTCGCGGTTTCGGCCAGGTCATGGGAAACCACGATACTGGTGATACCCAGCGCATCGTTGAGCAGACGGATCAGACGCACCAAGACCCCCATGGCGATGGGGTCCTGGCCGACGAACGGCTCGTCATACATCAGGATCTGGGGGTCGAGGGCAATCGCACGTGCCAAGGCGACACGCCGCTTCATACCGCCGGAGAGTTCATCTGGCATCAGGTCGATGGCACCGCGAAGGCCGACGGCCTGCAGTTTCAGCAATACAATGTCACGAATCATTTCTTCGGACAGTTGGGTGTGCACCCGCAACGGGAACGCGACGTTTTCGAAAACGTCGAGATCGGTGAACAGAGCGCCGCTCTGAAACAGCACACCCATGTGCTTGCGCGCATCGAACAGGTCACTGCGCGACAGGGTCGGCAGGTTCTGGCCGTTGACCCAGACTTCCCCGGCGGTTGGGCGCAGTTGCATGCCCATCAGGCGCAGCAGGGTCGTCTTGCCGCAGCCGGACGGCCCCATGATGCCCGTCACTTTGCCGCGGGGAATGCGAATATCGACATTATTGAAGATGCTGCGCGTACCGCGCTTGAAGGAAAGGCCCTTCAGCTCGACCGCGTAGGCGTTATCGGCACTCATCTAAACTCCTTGGGATGCAGCTTCTCACTCAGACACCATGCTTGGGACAACTGCTTGCGACAGTTAGACACATGTGGACTGCGCGGACCGAACTGGCGGCGAACTATATCACTGCTGACATAAAGCGCCCAAGGCCGGAGCAGCGCTTGTTCAGAAACAGGACAGGTAAAAAGCGCTTTTGCGACTGTTCTCAGTCTTAAGAAGCACAACGCCTGACGAACTTGCGTGAGGGAATTGCTCATTACCGCTATAATCGCCGACTTTTCGTCAGGCTATACGATTTCAGACATGAGCCAATCCAGCGACCTTATTCAATCCGCACAACGCACCATCCGCCTCGAACTTGAAGCCGTAGAAGGCTTGCTGGCCCATATCGACGCAGATTTCGTACGCGCCTGCGAGATGATCCTGGCCAGTAAAGGCCGGGTTGTCGTGGTCGGCATGGGCAAATCAGGCCATGTCGGCAACAAGATTGCCGCCACCCTGGCCAGCACTGGCACCACCGCATTTTTCGTGCACCCGGCCGAAGCCAGTCATGGTGACATGGGCATGATCACCCGTGATGACGTGATCCTGGCCTTGTCCAACTCCGGCACCACCAACGAAATCGTGACCCTGCTGCCGCTGATCAAGCGCCTGGGCATCAAGCTGATCAGCGTGACCGGCAACCCGGATTCGACGCTGGCCAAGGCCGCCGAAGTGAACCTGAACGTGCACGTGGCCCACGAAGCCTGCCCGCTCAACCTGGCGCCGACCTCCTCAACCACCGCCGCCCTGGTCATGGGCGACGCGCTGGCCGTGGCCCTGCTGGAAGCCCGCGGTTTTACCGCCGAAGATTTCGCCTTTTCCCACCCAGGTGGTGCCCTCGGTCGTCGCCTACTGCTGAAAGTGGAAAATGTGATGCATTCCGGCGATGAGCTGCCACAGGTACAGCGCGGCACGTTGCTCAAGGACGCCTTGATGGAAATGACCCGCAAGGGCCTGGGCATGACGGTGATCCTGGAAGCCGACGGGCGCCTGGCCGGGGTATTCACTGACGGCGACCTGCGCCGCACCCTGGACCGCACCATCGATATCCACACCGCAACCATCGATCAAGTCATGACCCCCCACGGCAAGACCGCCCGCGCCGAAATGCTCGCGGCTGAAGCCCTGAAGATCATGGAAGACCACAAAATCGGCGCCCTGGTGGTGGTCGACGATGCCGATCACCCGATCGGTGCCCTGAACATGCACGATTTGCTGCGCGCAGGAGTGATGTAAATGAGCAACGACCTGTTGCAACGGGGCAAGGCCATCAAACTGGCAATTTTCGACGTCGACGGCGTGCTGACCGACGGCCGCCTGTACTTTCTCGAAGACGGCAGCGAATTCAAGACCTTCAACACACTGGACGGCCAGGGCATCAAGATGCTGATGGCCTCTGGTGTGCAAACCGCGATCATCAGTGGTCGAAAGACGCCAGTTGTGGAACGCCGCGCACAAAACCTGGGGATTCCTTACCTCTATCAGGGGCGCGAGGATAAACTGGTGGTTCTGGATGAGCTTCTTGGCAAACTCAACCTAAGCTATGAGCAGGTTGCCTACCTGGGCGACGACTTGCCTGACCTGCCGGTGATTCGCCGCGTAGGCCTGGGCATGGCCGTGGCCAATGCCGCGTCGTTTGTCCGCGAGCATGCCCATGGCATCACCCAGGCCCGTGGCGGCGAAGGCGCCGCCCGCGAGTTCTGCGAGCTGATCCTGCGTGCCCAGGGCAGCCTTGAAGCGGCCCACGCCGCCTACCTATAGAGCCTTCTATGCTGAGCAAAAAGATTCGCAACTTCCTGATATTCGGAGCCATCACCGCGCTGTTCCTGGCGGTGGGCTACTGGAATATCAGCCCGGAGCGCTTCCTCGACCAGCCTGTTGTGCAGGCCGACCAGGGCGCCATCGACTATTACGCCACCAACGCCTACAGCGTGCAGTTCCTGCCTGACGGCAAGGTGCAATACGAAATGACGTCGGACAAGGTCGAACACTTGAAGGCTTCGGAGGTCACATTGCTGACCAATCCCGACCTGAACCTGTATCGCGGCACCGAATTCCCGTGGCATGTCACCAGCAAGCGTGGCGAGGTCAACCCGGACGGTACCGAAGTGGAGCTGATCGATTCGGTGCGCGTTGCGCGCACCGACGCACAGAACCGCGAGACCATCATTACCAGCAGTCGCATGACCGTATTCCCACAGAAGCAATATGCGCAGACCGAGCAAGACGTTAGAATCGACGGCGCTGGCGGTGTATCGACTGGCAAGGGAATGAAAGCGTATTTGAAAGAAAGCAGGATACACCTGCTATCGAACGTAAGAGGACAGTATGAGGCTCGTTAAAACCCTCCCTATTTTGCTCGGTCTGGGCGCAGCACTGGGAAGCGTGAGCGCCTGGGCTCTGCCGAACGATAGCCAGCAACCGATCCACATTCAGGCTGACGATGCGCAGCTGGATGACAAGCAAGGTATCGCGACCTACAAGGGCGATGTAATCATCACCCAAGGCTCGATGAAAATTACCGGCAATACCGTGACCCTGACCCGCACCCCGGCCGGCGACATCGACGTCGTGACCTCGGTGGGCAACCTTGCCTATTTCGAACAGAAGCAGAACGCCGCCGATCCAGGTCCGATCAAAGGCTACGGCGTAACCATCCAGTACCACGCGCCGCAAAACCGCATCGTACTGACTGACCGCGCCAAAGTGATCAGCAGCGACGGCAACTCGACCGAAGGCGAGAAAATCGTCTACGACACCGTCAAGCAAGTTGCGACTGCCGGCCGCGCCAATGGCACCAAGGTCACCGCACCACGCCCGCGTATCGACATGGTTATCCAGCCGAAGAAGAAGGCCGAGTAATGGCAACCCTGAAAGCCCAGCATCTGGCCAAGGCCTATAAAAGCCGTCAGGTCGTGCGCGACGTCAGCCTGTCGATCGACAGCGGCCAGATCGTCGGCCTGCTTGGCCCCAACGGTGCCGGCAAGACCACCTGCTTCTACATGATCGTCGGCCTCGTCCAGGCCGACCAGGGTCGTGTCTTGATCGACGACCTGGACGTCAGCCACCAGCCAATGCACGGTCGTGCACGGGCCGGTATCGGCTATCTCCCCCAGGAGGCGTCGATCTTCCGCAAACTGTCAGTGTCCGACAACATCATGGCGATCCTTGAAACCCGCAAGGAACTGGATCGCGACGGACGTCGCCAGGAGCTGGAAAGCCTGCTGCAGGAATTCCACATCAACCACATTCGCGACAACCTCGGCATGAGCCTGTCCGGCGGCGAGCGTCGTCGTGTGGAAATCGCCCGCGCCCTGGCCACCGCACCGAAATTCATCCTGCTGGATGAACCCTTCGCCGGTGTCGACCCGATTTCGGTTGGCGACATCAAGCAGATCATCCATCACCTCAAGGCCAAGGGGATCGGCGTGCTGATCACCGACCACAACGTGCGTGAGACCCTGGATATCTGCGAAACCGCGTACATCGTCAACGATGGCCAACTGATTGCCGAAGGTGACTCCGCTACCATCCTGGCCAACGAACTGGTCAAGGAAGTGTACCTGGGGCACGAATTCCGCCTGTAAGCACTGTGGTGTCAGGACATTCGCCATCAGGCGCGGGAGTCAATAAAAACCTCATTATTTTTATTGTTACCGCGCTCTAGGCAAAGCCCCCGATATCAGGCATATAATTTGCTTATGTTTGGCGCTCACGCGCCCTGTCGTGGATGGCGCATTGCGCCGGCGAATAAGGTGTTAAGCCCCTGCCATGAAACCATCGCTAGTCCTGAGAATGGGCCAGCAGCTGACGATGACACCGCAGCTGCAACAGGCCATCCGCCTGCTCCAATTGTCGACCCTGGACCTGCAACAGGAAATCCAGGAGGCCCTGGAGTCCAACCCGATGCTCGAACGCCAGGAAGAAGGCGACGACTTCGATAACGCCGACCCGCTGGCCGACAACATCGAGCAAAAACCCAATACCGACGTCCAGGAGCCGTCCTACCAGGAAACCGCACCCACGGTGGATAACCTGGAAGAAGGCGAATGGAACGAACGCATTCCCAATGAACTGCCGGTGGATACGGCCTGGGAAGACGTCTACCAGACCAGCGCCAGCAGCCTGCCCAGCAACGACGATGACGAGTGGGACTTCACCACCCGCACCTCCGTTGGCGAGAGCCTGCAGAGCCACCTGCTGTGGCAATTGAACCTCGCACCGATGTCCGACACCGATCGCCTGATCGCCGTGACCCTGATCGATTGCATCAACAATCAGGGCTACCTGGACGAGACACTCGAAGAAATCCTTGAGGCTTTCGACCCGGAACTGGATATCGAGCTGGACGAAATCGAAGCAGTCCTGCACCGCATCCAGCAGTTCGAGCCTGCCGGCATCGGCGCCCGCAACCTCAGCGAGTGCCTGCTGCTACAACTGCGCCAGTTGCCGGCCAAGACCCCATGGCTGGCCGAAGCCCAGCGCCTGGTCACCGATTACATCGACCTGCTGGGCGGCCGCGACTACAGCCAGTTGATGCGCCGGATGAAGCTCAAGGAAGACGATCTGCGCCAGATTATCGAACTGGTACAGAGCCTCAACCCGCGCCCCGGCTCGCAAATCGAGTCCAGCGAAGCCGAATACGTCGTCCCCGACGTGATCGTGCGCAAGGACAACGAGCGCTGGCTGGTGGAACTGAACCAGGAATCGGTACCGCGCCTGCGCGTCAACCCGCAGTACGCCGGTTTCGTACGCCGGGCCGATACCAGCGCCGACAACACCTTCATGCGCAACCAGTTGCAGGAAGCGCGCTGGTTCATCAAGAGCCTGCAAAGCCGTAACGAAACCCTGATGAAAGTGGCTACCCAGATCGTCGAGCACCAGCGTGGCTTCCTGGAATATGGCGACGAGGCGATGAAACCGCTGGTACTGCATGATATTGCCGAAGCGGTTGGCATGCATGAATCGACCATTTCCCGGGTAACCACCCAGAAGTTCATGCATACCCCACGGGGAATTTATGAACTGAAATACTTTTTCTCCAGCCATGTCAGCACCTCCGAAGGCGGCGAATGCTCGTCCACGGCGATCCGCGCGATCATCAAAAAACTGGTTGCCGCGGAAAATCAGAAAAAGCCGTTGAGTGACAGCAAGATCGCTGGTTTACTGGAGGCACAAGGCATTCAGGTCGCCCGTCGAACCGTCGCCAAGTACCGCGAGTCCCTTGGGATCGCGCCTTCCAGCGAGCGTAAGCGGTTGATGTGACGGGCGGGCCACAGCGTTCCAGTGGCGGGTATTCCTACCCGCCGCTTTATGCACTGGCAACGAAGGAGAAGCTGTATGCAAGTCAACATCAGTGGACACCAACTGGAAGTGACCGAACCGCTGCGCGCCTACATCAGCGAAAAACTCAAACGAATTGAGGGGCATTTCGACAAGATCACCAATGTGCAAGTCATCATGTCTGTCGAAAAGCTGAAGCAGAAAATCGAAGCCACCTTGCGTATACCCGGCGGGGAAGTAGTCGCCAATGCCGAGCATTCAGACATGTATGCCGCCATTGATGACCTGACCGACAAGCTGGATCGCCAAATCAAAAAGCATAAGGAAAAGCAGCAGAGCCTTCTTCAAGGCACAGGCCGCTAACACTCCCCACCCATGATTCGACTTGAAACCATCCTGACCCCCGGCCGTTCCCTCGTGAACGTGCCGGGCGGCAGTAAAAAGAAAGCCCTCGAACAGATTGCCAACCTGATCGGCCGCGAAGTGCCTGAGCTGGATACGCAAGATGTGTACGAGGCCCTGATTGCTCGTGAAAAACTCGGCTCGACCGGTTTTGGCAACGGCATCGCAATTCCACACTGCCGCCTCAAAGGCTGTGAAACCCCGGTCAGCGCCCTGCTGCACCTGGAGGCCCCCATTGATTTCGACGCCATCGATGGCGCCCCGGTTGACCTGCTGTTTGTCCTGCTGGTCCCGGAAGCCGCTACCGATGCACACCTGGAGCTGCTCCGGCAGATCGCCAGCATGCTCGACCGTGAAGATGTACGTAAGAAGCTGCGCAGTGCTAGCACCAACGAAGCGCTGTATCAGGTTGTCCTGGATGAGCAAAGCGGGCAGTAATCATGCGTTTGATCATCGTCAGCGGGCGTTCCGGCTCGGGTAAAAGTACTGCCCTCAACGTGCTTGAGGACAATGGGTTCTATTGCATCGACAACTTGCCGGCAGGCCTGCTGCCCGAGTTGGCCGAACGCGCACTGATCCATACCGAGCTGGCGCAACCGCTGGTGGCTGTATCGATCGACGCACGCAACCTGCCCAGCCACCTCACGCGATTCCCGGAACTGCTTGAAGAGGTACGCGCCAAGCATATTCATTGCGACGTGCTGTACCTGGATGCCGACGAAGAAACGCTGCTCAAGCGCTTCTCGGAAACCCGTCGCCGCCACCCGCTGAGCAGCTCGAACCGCTCGCTGGCGGAAGCCATCGAGGACGAGACCAAGCTGTTGGGGCCGATCATTGATTTGGCCGACCTCAAGATCAACACCACCAGCCTGAACCTGTACCAACTGCGTGACGCCATCAAGCTGCGCCTGCTGAACCAGCCGGAGCCCGGCACGGCCTTCCTGGTTGAATCCTTTGGTTTCAAGCGGGGCATGCCGGTAGACGCCGACCTGGTGTTTGACGTGCGCTGCCTGCCCAATCCCTACTGGAAGCCGGAACTGCGCGATCAGTCCGGGCTGGACCAGCCGGTGGCCGAGTACCTGGCAGCCCAACCGGATGTCGAGGAGATGTTCCAGGATATCTCCAGTTACCTGCTCAAGTGGCTGCCGCGCTTTGCCGCCAGCAACCGGGCCTATGTCACCATCGCCATTGGCTGTACCGGCGGGCATCACCGCTCCGTCTACCTGACCGAGCGCCTGGGCCAGGCCCTGCAGAAAACCCTCAAGAATGTCCAGGTCCGCCACCGCGACCTTAGCTGAAAGGAACACCTTCGCGATGCCCGCTCTGGAAATTGAAATCATCAACAAACTGGGCTTGCATGCCCGCGCGTCGGCTAAATTTGTCGGGGTTGCGGGCCAGTTTCCTTGCCAAGTCCGTGCTGGGCGTACGCCAGAATCCATGGTCGACGGCAAAAGCATCATGGCGATGATGATGCTGGCAGCCGGCAAGGGCACCACAATTCACCTGAAGACCGAAGGTGAGCAGGAACAGGAAGCGCTGGATGCGCTGGTGAAGTTGATCAACAACTACTTCGATGAAGGCGAATAATCCCTGCCCAACATAAATCCCATGTGTACGGGCTTGTGTGGGAGCTGGCTTGCCTGCGATAGCTGTGGATCAGCCAACATTTTTATCGACTAATACACCGCTATCGCTGGCAAGCCAGCTCCTACAGTGATTTTGCGCTAGAAGTCAGCCCAGCGCTGTATCCATGGCCATCATCAGACAAAACCCGATGCACAGCCCCAGGCTGGCCAGCTTGTCATGGCCATTGCGCCGCGACTCGGGAATCACTTCATGAGTCACCACCAATAGCATCGCCCCAGCCGCCAGGGCCAGGCCCAAAGGCAATAGCATCTCGGCCAGGCTGACCAGCCAGGCACAGAGCACGGCAAACACCGGCTCTACCAGCCCGGATGCAGCACCGATCAGGAATGCCTTGACCCGCGACATCCCCGCCCCTGCCAGTACCAACGCAATCACCAACCCCTCGGGCACATCCTGCAAGGCGATGCCCATGGCCAGGCTATCGGCATCGGGCATGCCGCCACCGGCCGAGACACCCACCGCCATGCCTTCGGGAATGTTGTGGGCAATGATGGCAAACACAAACAGCCAGATGCGCGGTGGGATTACCGGTTTGTCGGGCGTACCGACCAGCATCTCCGGGCTGGCCCCGGAGACCTTGCGGTCCACCAGGAACAAACCGAAAGCGCCCAACATAATGCCAAAACTGATCAATCCGCTGGAGGCCCAGGGCGTCAGCCCCAGGTTTTCGGCGGCGGCGATTCCCGGCACGACCAGCGAAAACGCCGTCGCCGCCAGCATCACCCCGGCACCAAAGCCCAGCAATGTGTCGCTGACCGCCAGCGGCATCCGCCGGATCACCAGGACCGGCACCGCGCCCAATGCTGTGCCCAGGGCACAAATTGCACCACCCTGCAGGGCCCGCAGAATCCGTGGCTCCAGGTTCAGCCAGGCCAGCCCGTGGGCCACCAGCAATGCAGTTCCCGCCAATAGCAGCAGCGAGCCAAACGCATAACGGAACATTCGTACGCTGCTGATCGCCAGTGTTTCAGTGCCCATAGTCGGCCTTAGATCTTGTTATGAGAGGGCATTAAGCCAGTGCAGCCTGATAGCGCTCAGCGACTTCCGGCCAGTTGATAACACTGTAGAAGGCGTTGATGTATTCAGGGCGGCGGTTTTGATAGAGCAGATAGTAGGCGTGCTCCCAGACATCCAGGCCGAGGATCGGCGTATTGCCGTTCATCAATGGGCTGTCCTGGTTGCCACTGCTTTCGACGACAAGGGTCTTTTGCGGGGTGACACTCAGCCAGGCCCAACCACTGCCAAAACGAGTCAGCGCGGCCTTGGTGAATGCATCCTTGAACGCGTCAAAACCACCCAGCTGTGCATCAATCGCCTGACCCAGGACGCCCTCGGGCTTACCGCCGCCCTTGGGCGACATGACCGCCCAGAACAACGAGTGGTTGGCATGCCCACCGCCTTGGTTGATCACCGCCACACGCAGTTTTTCCGGCAGTTGCTGGACGCTGGAGACCAGCTTCTCTACCGGCCAACCGGCAAACTCAGTGCCTTCGACGGCGGCATTGAGGTTATTGATATAGGTCTGGTGGTGCTTGGTGTAGTGGATTTCCATGGTTTGCGCATCGATATGCGGTTCCAGGGCATCGTAGGCATAAGGCAAGGCAGGCAAGGTGTAGGTCATATCAATGGGCTCCATAAAAAGGGCTGTTGCGGGTCGGCACATCCGTCTGCGCCGTATTGCTGCCCAGCAAGCGATGGGTACGGGGGTACTCGCCGTGATCGCTGATGAAATTCAACAGTTCAACGTAGGTCTTGCTGCTCTGGCGCAAGGCCGCCTCGCGCAAGGCTTGAGGCAGCCGAGTGTCCTGCATGGTCTGCAGCAAGCGCTGGTGAATGGCGCAGAGGTATTCGGCGCTTTCCTCAGGCTGGTTCAAGCGCAGGTGCAGGTCCGCCAGGTTGTGGTGGGAAATAACGCAAGCTGCCACGGCTTCGTCGGCATCACCCCAGCGCTCGAACAACACTTGGGCCAGGGCCAGCGCCTGCAGGTAATGCTCGCGGGCATCCACCAGTTCGCCCTGCATAAAGCAGCGATTGGCCCGTTCGATCGTGCGTTTCCAGTGCTCCATGGTGAGCCTCCAAAGCAGGGTCGGTGATTACACACCGCCCGCCGTGAGCTTTTCCGGGTCCAGCAGGACCTCCAGTTGGCTGCGCGGCAAGTCGGTGTGTTCGAGAGCCACATCAATCACCGGCCGGCCTTGTTGATAGGCTTTCTTGGCGATTTCAGCAGCCTTTTGGTAACCAATGATCGGGTTGAGTGCGGTGACCAGGATCGGATTGCGCGACAAGGCTTCCTTGAGCTTGGGTTCGTTGACCTTGAAGCTGGCGATGGCCTTGTCCGCCAGCAGGCGGCTGGAGTTGGCCAGCAACTCCAGGCTGCCGAGCAGGTTCTGGGCGATGATCGGCAACATCACGTTCAGCTCGAAGTTGCCAGACTGCCCCGCAACCGTGATCACGCTGTCATTGCCGATAACCTGTGCCGCAACCATCGCGGTGGCCTCCGGGATCACCGGGTTGACCTTGCCGGGCATGATCGACGACCCCGGCTGCAGGCCTTCGAGCTCGATTTCACCAAGGCCTGCCAGTGGGCCGGAGTTCATCCAGCGCAGGTCGTTGGCGATTTTCATCAGCGTTACGGCAATGGCTTTGAGTTGGCCGGAAACAGCCACGGCGGTGTCCTGGGAGCCAATCAAGGCGAACAGGTTCTTGCCCGGTGTGAAATGCACTTGGGTCAGGTTGCTCAGTTGCTGGCTGAAACGCACAGCAAACTCAGGGTGTGCGTTGACCCCGGTGCCTACCGCAGTACCGCCCTGCGCCAAGGCTTGCAGGCTTGGCAGCAGGCCTTGCAGGTGACCGATATTGGCCTTGAGCTGCTGCGCCCAGCCCTCCAGGACCTGGCTCATACGCACCGGCATGGCATCCATGAGGTGCGTACGCCCGGTCTTGATGAACGGATGGACTTCAACCGCCTTGCGCTCGATCACTTCAACCAAGTGCAGCAACGCCGGCAACGTCTGCTCATGCAGCACCAACGCGGCGCTGACATGGATGGTGGTCGGGATGATGTCGTTGCTGCTCTGCCCGCAGTTGACGTGATCGTTTGGGTTGACCGGCTCGCCCAGCAGGCGGCTGGCCAGGGTCGCGATCACTTCGTTGGCATTCATGTTGGAACTGGTGCCGGAACCAGTCTGGAAGATATCCACCGGGAAGTGCTGCATGAAGTCGCCTTCCAACAAGCCTTGGGCTGCCTCGACGATGGCTTTGCCCTGGCCTTCGCTGATCTGCTTGAGATCGACATTGGCCTTGGCGGCCGCAGCCTTGGCCAGGATCAGGGCACGAATGAACTGGGTCGGCATGCGTTGGTGGCTGATCGGAAAGTTGTTCACCGCACGCTGAGTCTGGGCGCCATACAAAGCCTCTGCGGGGACTTGCAACTCGCCCATGCTGTCGCGTTCGATACGGGTATTACTCATCGGAAGATCCTTGCACCAAGTCGGAGTGAGAAATAGACGGCAACAATTCACAGGTCGCCAATTGCCAGGCAAAGGTCTGCCAGCGCTTGAGGCGGCAGGCACAGTGAGACAGGTTTTCCAGGTCCCGCAGAGGGCGCCAGGCCTGGTCCAGGCACACGGAGCGCCAATGCCAGGGCAAGGCGATATCACTGGCGGTGTCAATCAGCAGGCGGAACGAGGTCTCGGCGATGGTCCACGGGTGTGTGGCCGTACAGCAGGCCAGATAGCGCCCCTCGTTCAAGTAGTGTTCGATCAGGCGTGGCTCATCAGGGTTGAGCCCGCAGCGAATCTGACGACTCATCCAGCGCCAGCTTTCCAGGTAGGGATCCTCGTGCAAGACAGAACTCATGACCCACGCTCATTCGATAATGATATTTATTATTAAATGATATTGAGAATCAAAACAAGCTATTGAGCCTATAGCTTTTTCGGCCTGGTGATATTCCAGGCAAAAAAAAGCGCCACCCCAAGGGGTGGCGCTGCTGTGTAACGGGTTGGTGCTTAGCTGCCGGCCACGGTCATGCGCTCGATCAGCACCGAACCGGTGCGGATATTGCTGCGCAGTTCCAAGTCGTTACCCACGGCAATGATCTGCTTGAACATGTCACGCATATTGCCGGCGATGGTCACTTCCTGGACGGCAAACTGGATTTCGCCATTTTCCACCCAGAACCCCGCCGCGCCCCGGGAATAATCGCCGGTGACCATGTTCAAGCCATGGCCCATCAGTTCGGTCACCAGCAAGCCACGGCCCATGCGCCGCAGCAACGCCGCCTGGTCTTCGTCGCCATGGGTCACGAACAGGTTGTGGACGCCACCGGAGTTCGCAGTACTGGGCAACCCCAGCTTGCGCCCGGCGTAGGTCCCGAGCACGTAGGACACCAACTCACCGCTCTCGACAAACGGCTTGGCGTAGGTCGCCAGGCCATCGCCATCGAACGCCGAGCTGCCCATGGCCCGCATCAGGTGCGGGCGCTCATCCAGGGTCAGCCACTCGGGAAACAGCTTCTGGCCCAGCGCGCCTTCAAGAAACGACGACTTGCGGTACAGGTTGCCCCCGGAAATCGCGCCCAGGAAGCTGCCGAACAGGCCACCTGCCAACTCTGCCGAAAACAGCACCGGCACTTCACATGTAGGCACCGGGCGTGCGCCCAAGCGACTCGCTGCCCGTTGCGCGGCGCGCTGGCCAATGCTCGCGGGGTCCGCCAGCAACTCACCCTGGCGACTTACGTCGTACCAGTAGTCACGCTGCATCTGGCCATCGGCCTCGGCGATCATCACGCAGCTCAGGCTATGACGCGTCGACGCATAACCACCGATAAACCCGTGGCTGTTGCCATACACCCGGCAACCCTGGTGGGTGCTCAAGGTGGTGCCATCGGCATTCTTGATCCGGCTATCGGTATCAAACGCTGCGGCTTCGCAGGCCAGGGCCTTTTCGATGGCCTGCTCGGGGGTGATATCCCAGGCGTGATACAGGTCGAAATCCTTCAGGTCCCGCGCCATCAAGGCGGCATCGGCCAAGCCCGACGCCTCGTCTTCGGAGGTGTGCTTGGCAATCGCCAACGCGGCGGCGACGGTTTCACGAATCGCTTCCGGGCCGCTGGCCGAAGTACTGGCCGAACCTTTGCGCTGCCCCACATACAAGGTGATGCCAAAGCCCTGGTCGCGGTTGAATTCAACGGTTTCCACTTCCCGTTGGCGTACCGAAGTCGACAGGCCCTGCTCCAGCGACACCGCCACTTCACAGGCACTGGCGCCCTGGCGCTTGGCCTCGGCAATGATCTGCTCAACTTGTTCCTGCAGTGCCGGTAATGCTTGTGGACCGACGCTTTGGGCTGCACTCATGGTTTTCTCCACTCAAATTCTGCTTTCGGTTAAGGCCATCGAGCGACCGGGCCGGACAAGCGGCCCCCGACTGGTTATCATGGCGGCGTTTCTTTGCGGACTGCCACCATGGTTGATTCTTACGACGACTCCCTCGATGGGGAGAAAAGCAAAACCCAGGTCAAACGCGAGCTGCATGCTCTGGTTGATCTCGGCGAGCGCCTTACAACACTCAAGCCGGACTTGATTGCCAAGCTGCCATTGACCGACGAAATGCGTCGGGCCCTGGCGGATGCACCCAAGCACACCGCGAATATCGCGCGTAAACGGCACATCATGTTTATCGGCAAGCTGATGCGCGACCAGGACACTGACGCCATTCTGACCTTGCTCGACCAACTCGATGCCTCTACTCGCCAGTACAACGAACGTTTCCATAACCTGGAACGTTGGCGCGACCGCCTGATCGGCGGTGACGACGCTGTATTGGAGAAGTTCGTCCTGGATTATCCGGATGCCGACCGCCAGCAACTGCGTTCCCTGATCCGTCAGGCCCAGCACGAACTGGCACAGAACAAGGCGCCGGCGACCAGCCGTAAAATCTTCAAGTACATCCGTGAGCTGGACGAGACTCAACGCGGCCTGCGCTGATCCTCTTCCCCGGGTGGCGGTCTTCGCCACCCGAAGCTCCACGCCTTACGACCCCGTGCCACCCACGGTGATCGCATCAATTTTCAGGGTTGGCTGGCCGACACCGACCGGCACCGACTGCCCATCCTTGCCACACATCCCCACGCCGCTGTCCAGCGCCAGGTCGTTACCGACCATCGACACTTTGCTCATGGCTTCCGGGCCATTGCCAATCAGGGTTGCGCCCTTGACCGGCGCGGTGATCTTGCCGTCCTCGATCAAATAGGCTTCGCTGGTGGAGAACACGAACTTGCCGCTGGTGATATCCACCTGGCCGCCACCCAGATTGGCGCAATAGATCCCACGCTTGACCGAGGCAATGATCTCTTCCGGGTCGCTTTCACCCGCCAGCATGTAGGTATTGGTCATGCGCGGCATCGGCAAATGCGCGTAGGACTCACGTCGACCGTTGCCGGTACGCGCCACGCCCATCAGGCGCGCGTTGAGCTTGTCTTGCATATAACCCTTGAGCACGCCGTTTTCGATCAGCGTGGTGCACTCGGTGGGTGTGCCTTCGTCATCGACACTCAGCGAGCCACGACGACCGGCCAATGTACCGTCATCGACGATGGTGCAGAGTTTGGAGGCGACCATTTCGCCCATGCGCCCGCTGTAGGCGGAGCTGCCCTTGCGGTTGAAGTCGCCTTCCAGGCCATGGCCCACGGCTTCGTGAAGCAACACGCCAGACCAGCCGGAACCAAGCACCACCGGCAACGTACCCGCCGGCGCCGGAATGGCTTCCAGGTTGACCAGCGCCTGGCGCAACGCCTCGCGGGCATAGCCCATGGCGCGGTCTTCGCTGAGGAAGTAGCGATAATCCGTACGCCCGCCGCCGCCATGGCCGCCGCGCTCGCGACGACCGTTCTGCTCGACGATCACACTGACATTGAAACGCACCAGCGGCCGCACATCCGCCGCCAGGCTGCCATCGGTGGACGCCACCAGGATGCGCTCCCAGACGCCGGCCATGCTCACGCTCACTTGCTGGATACGCGGGTCGAGGGCACGGGTTGCTGCATCCACACGCTTGAGCAACTCGACCTTTTCGGCACGGGTCATGACTTCCAGTGGGTTGTCCGGGCCGTACAACTGGGTCACGTCCTGGGTGCTGAACGCCTGCACGGTGCCGTTCTGCCCGGCCCGGGAAATCGAGCGGGCTGCGCGGGCAGCCAGGCCCAATGCTTCCAGGGTGATGGCGTTGCTGTAGGCAAAACCGGTCTTCTCACCGGACTGCGCACGCACGCCAACCCCTTGGTCGAGGTTGAAGCTGCCGTCCTTGACGATCCCGTCTTCCAGGGACCATGACTCGGAGATCTGCCCCTGGAAATACAGGTCGGCAGCATCGATGCCCGGCCCGGCCAGGTCGCCCAGTACGGTTTGCAGACTTTCGATGGTCACGCCACCGGGCGCCAGGAGGTGTTCACTGACTGAGGACAACAACTCGCTCATAGGTTCGGCCTTAAATTCATCGTTCTGAAGCAGGTCGCTGTGCGCCCTGCGAGAAAAAGCGCCGGTGGCCTGCCACCGGCATGCGCGCCCGTATCGACGCTTGTTCGTTGCTATCGCGTTCGGCCAACAACACCGCCTCGCCTTGATCCTGTTGCGCCAGCACGCGCCCCCACGGGTCGATAATCGCCCCGTGGCCATAGGTTTCCCGAGGCCCCGGATGCACCCCACCCTGGGCGGCGGCCAGCAGATAACACTGGGTTTCGATGGCCCGCGCACGGATCAACACATCCCAGTGCGCAGCCCCGGTTACCGCCGTAAAGGCCGAGGGTGCGGTAATCAATTCAGCCCCCGCAGCACGCAATTCGCTGTACAACTCCGGGAAGCGCAAGTCATAGCAAACCGTCAGCCCCAGGCGCCCGACCGGCGTATCGGCCACCACCACCTGGTTGCCGTAAGCATAGTCGTCGGATTCACGATACCGCCCACGCGCGTCAGCCACGTCCACATCGAACAAATGCAGCTTGTCGTAGCGGGCGACGATTTTTCCCTGCGCGTCGATCAACAGCGAGCAGGCGTTGGACTTGGCGTCGGGTTGACCCAGTGGGGGCAACGGCAATGTGCCGGCCACTATCCATAAGTTGAGGTCACGGGCGGCCAGTTTCAACCAGGGCAGGATCGGTCCCTCGCCCAAGGCTTCGGCACGGCCAAGCTCAGCCACGTCGCGACGGCCCATGGCGGCGAAGTTCTCCGGCAATACCGCAAGCTGCGCACCACCTGCCGCAGCCTGTTCCAGCAAGCGCCGGGCCTGGGCCAGGTTGGCCAGGACATCGCTCTGGCTGACCATCTGGATTACCGCAAAGGACATGGGCCCACACTCCATAAAAAGCATGGGGCCATGCTACTCCACAGGCGCTTATTGTGGTTTTTCAAATGGCTTGTCGAAGGTGATTTTTGGATCTTTCCATGGCCCTTCCACCTTGTACTGAACACTGGCGAAACGCGAGACCCGATCGCCAATCAGCTTGTCGATCAGGAACAGGGCGCCACCAATGGCCGGCGCGCCCACGATCAACGCAGCAATTGGCAGGTTGTTGGTCACAGGCAGTGTCACCAGCAACTTGGCATCGATACGATCGGCCACCAGATCCAGGGTGCCGTTGATCTCCAGATTGCTCGACGGCCCTGTCAGGGTAATCGGCTCACGGGTCACAAACACACCGTTACTGGCGACCAGCAAGCCCTTGACCCGGTCATAGCTCAGGCCCTTGCCGAGCAAGTCCGAGAAGTCCAGGCGCAAGCGCCGGCCAATCGAGTTGAAGTTCAGCAAGCCGAACACCCGCAACGCCTGGGCCCCACCTTCCACCTCGACAAACTGGCCCTTGCGGAACGACGCATCCAGGCTGCCGGAGAAACGCTTGGGACCGACCCAGGCCGGCGAACCCGGCCAACGCCCGTCCACGTCCAGATGGAAACTCTCGCTGGTCACGGTCGGCGCAAAGCCCCAGCCCTTGAGCACATCGGCGATGTTCTTGCCGTCCAGGCGTCCCTTGTACCAACTGCTGGTGGCACCCGGCGCACCTTCCCAGCCACCGGCCCCCTTGAGCTGCATGCCCTTGAGGCCCAGGTCGAGGTTGTTGAAGGCCATGCCCTTGGCTGTCGGGCGAACCTTCAATGACCAGGCACCGATCAAGTCTGGCCCCTGGAACAACTGGCCAATCGCGATATCCAGCGCTGGAATGTCCTTGGGGTCAATATCGGCCAGGGGATCAGGTGCATTTTCATCGGCCTGTACCGTCGGATCGACCGCAGGCAGCTTCACGTATTGCAGGTTGATGGCAATCGGAGCGCCCTTCGCATCCGGCAGGCCAACAGTGCCCTTGGCTTGCTGACTGTCGAACTGCAGGCCCCAGGCGGCGGGCTTGCGATCCAATTGCAGGTTGACCTGGTCGAAGCGAGTACCAAACCCCGTCAGCTTGCCGATCTTGAAATCAGCACTGCTCAACAGTTGCTTGGCGTTGCCACCGGGATCATTGCCGGCATAACGGTCCACCAGTTTCTTCCAGGGATCGATATCCAGCTCCGACAGCACACCACGAATCCGTAGCCCCTTGCCACCCGGCAGCAAGGCATCGCCATCACCGAGGAACAGCTCGCCACGGCCCTGGGCAAAGTTGTCTGCGGGCGCGGCGAAGGTAAAGTTCGCCAGTTCACCGTAGTCAAACCAGTAACGCCGCTCCTTACCCTGCAAGGTCATGCGGAACACGCTGTCACGCCCCTGGCTGGCGGGCATGCCAAACGGTGCCGGCAAATCTACCGCCACGCCCTTGAGGTTAGAGCTGACCATCAGTTGGCTATCCGCACCATCCAGGTCGAGCTGCAACTGATACGGGATGTCCCCGGATACCGGCAGCGGCTGGCTGACTTTCAACCAGTCGGTGAGCCGCTTGACCGTCACCTGGCCCTTGGCCGTGACCCGCGTGCTGAGATTGCCCGGCTTGCCGCCAGCAGCAATCTGCGCCGTGATCGGTCGGTCGAAGGCTTGGGCGCTGATGTTCTGCCCACTCAGGCCCTTGGCGCTGTCGAAGCGGAACTCGCCTTTGAGCTGGTTCAGATCCAGGGTAGGTTCGGCCAGTTGCAGGCGTGCCTTGTCGGTCTTGAAATCCACCACGATGTTCGGCTCGGTACCCTTGGCCAGGGGAATATCCAGGTTCAGCGAACCTTGCAGGTCACCCTCGCCTTTCCATCCGGCAAACGTCGATGCCGTGCCGATGGGCGCTTCCAGGAGGATCTTCAGGCCATCGCCCAACCCGCCGGCAAACCCACCCGTGAGCAGCAGGTGGCTGTCATGCCCAGGCAGTGCGTGGGGAATATTGACGTAGATGTCCTTGACCTTGGTGTCGAGCAATTGCCCCTTGCTGGCCAGGATGCGCACGCCGGTTTCTTCGACAAACACTTCACCGACGACCTTGCTGACATGGGGCCAGCCGGGCTGGAATGCCAGTTCGGCGTCGTGCACCTTGAAGAACAGGCTGATATTGCGCGCGGCCGTGACCGCATCATGGTTCAGCGAGCCTTGATACTGGAAGAAACCTTCATCGACCGCCCCCTTGAGAATGGCCGTACTCAGCCATTCATCCAGGGCCGGGCTGAGGACCGCTGGCAGATACTTGGGGGTAAAACGCCCATCACCGTCGACCATGCCGACCCGCAGGTCCATGTAGTCTTCCTGGCTATGATCAAAATGCAGGCGAATCAGGAAATCCGCCGCGATCTTGCCCTCTTCGCCCAGCACCTTGATGTACGGCGCAATCAAGGTGAAACCTTGCTTATCCAGCTTCCAGGTCAGGCGGGCATTGGCCTGGATGTATTGCCAAGGCTTGTCGAAAATCGGGAACAGATGCAAGGCAAAGTCCTTGCTGTCCATGCGTAGCTCGCCCTGGCCCAGGTCACCGCTGATACTGCCGGACACATTGCGCGCCGCTGGCGCACCGAAATAGGCGTCAAAACCCACGCGGTCAAGGTTGGCGGCAAAGCTGACACGCTGGTCGCCCGTCTCCTGGGGACGATAATCCACCCGCACATTGCGCAGCATGCCTGTGGCCTTCAGCGCCTCGACGGTCTTGGCAAAACCTTCCGGCAGCGGCGCCAGGGCATTGAGCAATGGGGTGATGGGCGTCAGGTTCAGGCGGTCAGCCTGCAAGTTCCAGATTTCCTGGGCCTTGTCGGTGGCCAGGGTTTGCTGCAATTGCAGGTGCGACTCCCAACGAGTCTCCCCCAGGTTCATGGCCAACGAATCGAAGACAACCTTCAGGCCGCTGTCACTGCGTTGCAGGTAAGCCGTCAAGGCCAGGTTCTGGATGCTTGCAGGCTTGCGCTGGGCGTAGCTGACTTTTACCTGCGGTGCATTGAGCCGGGCGGCGGCGCTTTGCAACGTGCCGTTGGCCCAGGTCAGCCAGAACTCGCCGCCGGCTTTCAGTTCGCTGAGTTTCCAATCACGCGTCAACTTTGCCGGAACCCACTGCGCCCAGTTGCTCTGGGGCAGGCTCAGGTATGCCTGGACTTCACCGTCCTGCCACTGGCTGGCACGGATCCGCGTACGCAGGCTAAGGGCCAGCGGCTGCCCATCGGGCAGGGTCAGGCGGGCGTCGAGGCGCTGGCGAGTCGCGCCGGTTTGCAGGCTCAAACCCACATAGGTCAAGGTCAGCGGCGCCTGCTCGAACGGCTGCAAGGTCACCTGGCTGTCCAGCAGCGAAACCTTCGCCACGGCCTGCATGCGCTTGAGCAGTTGCTCCGGGTCCAGGGGCTGGTCGTCCTGCACCGGCAGGCCTTGCAGTGCCCACTGGCCGTCCTTGTCTTCCTTGACGCTGACCTGCAAACCGCTGACTTCCAAGTGGGCAATACGCACATCCCACGCCAGCAGGCTGGCCCAGACGTCAGGTACCACTTGCACCTGGTCCAGGCGCAAGGCACTGCTGCCCTCGCCGACCATCACATCATGGGCCAACAATACCGGGGCAAAGCCGCTCCAGCGCCCTTCCAGGCTACCAATACTCAGCGGCATATCGACCGCCGCCTGTGCCTTGGCCTCGATTTCGGCGTGATACTCCGCGACCAGCGGCGTCAATTCACGGCCCAGGCTGACGTAGACCGCCGCCAGCACCAACAGCAGTGCACACAGGCCAAGGCCCCAACGGGTCAGTGCGGCAAAAAAGCGTTTCAGACGCTCCATGTCAGGCGACCCTCAAGGTAATAGTCGGACGGCAGATCAAGGTCTGGCGGTCTCGTTGAAAAGGACTGATGCCGATCAGAGCAGCACCACGTCGTATTGTTCCTGGGAATACATGGTTTCGACCTGGAAACGGATGGTGCGGCCAATAAAACCCTCCAACTCCGCAACGTTGCCCGACTCTTCGTCGAGCAAGCGGTCAACCACCTTCTGGTTGGCCAGGACTCTATAACCCTCTGCCTGGTAAGCGCGTGCCTCCCGTAGGATTTCCCGGAAAATCTCGTAGCAAACCGTTTCCGGGGTCTTCAATTTACCGCGCCCCTGGCAGCTGCTGCACGGCTCGCACAGCACCTGCTCAAGGCTTTCGCGGGTACGCTTGCGGGTCATCTGCACCAATCCCAACTCGGTAATACCGATGATGTTGGTCTTGGCGTGATCGCGCTCCAGTTGTTTTTCAAGGGTGCGCAATACCTGGCGCTGGTGCTCTTCATCTTCCATGTCGATGAAGTCGATGATGATGATCCCGCCCAGGTTGCGCAGGCGCAGTTGGCGAGCGATGGCGGTGGCAGCTTCGAGGTTGGTCTTGAAGATGGTTTCTTCAAGGTTGCGATGGCCGACAAAGGCGCCGGTGTTGACGTCGATGGTACTCATGGCTTCCGCCGGGTCCACCACCAGGTAGCCACCGGACTTGAGCGGCACCTTGCGCTCCAGGGCCTTCTGGATTTCGTCCTCGACGCCATACAGGTCGAAGATCGGTCGCTCGCCAGGGTAGTGCTCCAGGCGGTCGGCGATTTCCGGCATCAGTTCGGCAACGAATTGCGTGGTGCGCTGGAAGGTTTCCCGCGAGTCGATGCGAATTTTCTCGATCTTGGGGCTGACCAGGTCGCGCAGGGTGCGCAGGGCCAGGCCCAGGTCTTCATAGATGACGCTCGGCGCCCCGATCGTCTTGATCTGGGCCTCAATCTGGTCCCACAGACGACGCAGGTAGCGGATATCCATGAGGATTTCATCGGCACCTGCGCCCTCAGCGGCCGTGCGCAGAATAAACCCGCCCGCTTCCTTGATGCCTTCGGCCGCCACGCAATCGCTGACGACCTTTTTCAGGCGCTCACGCTCACCTTCGTCTTCGATTTTCAGGGAAATGCCGACGTGGGCAGTACGTGGCATGTACACCAGGTAGCGCGAAGGAATCGACAGTTGCGTGGTCAGGCGCGCGCCCTTGGAGCCAATCGGGTCCTTGGTGACTTGCACCACCAAGCTCTGCCCTTCGTGTACCAGGGCGCTGATGCTCTCGACCGCAGGGCCTTCGCGCAGGGAAATTTCCGAGGCATGGATAAACGCCGCACGGTCCAGGCCGATATCGACAAAGGCCGCCTGCATGCCCGGCAATACCCGCACGACCTTGCCTTTATAGATGTTGCCGACAATCCCGCGCTTCTGGGTGCGCTCGACATGCACTTCCTGCAAGACACCGTTTTCTACCACCGCCACGCGCGATTCCATCGGCGTGATATTGATCAGAATCTCTTCACTCATGGCTGGGTCTCGTTCAGGCGTTTTCACAATAGTGGCCGATCGCTTAAAGGTGGCGCTGGAGTAAAGCGTTCAGCGCGCGCAAAGGTGTTGCCAACAGGGTATGCCGAAATGGCCCAGCAGTTCTGCTGTTTCGCAGACTGGCAGGCCGACGACCGCGGAGTAGCTACCATTGAGCCCGGCGACAAACACCGCTGCCAGCCCCTGGATAGCATAGCCGCCCGCCTTGTCCTGGGGCTCACCGCTGTGCCAGTAAGTCGTGGCGTCTTGTGTTGAAACCTTGCGAAAGCGCACGCGGCTGCTGACCAGGCGCGTTTCGCAGCGCTGGCCATCGAGCACGGCAATGGCGGTAAGAACTTCGTGTTCACGATCAGAAAGGGCCAACAGCATGGCCAAGGCATCGGCCTGGTCCAGGGGCTTGCCAAGGATCCGGCCATCGAGGATGACGGCAGTATCGGCCCCCAACACGCAGGCATTTGTGGTATCGGCCAATGTCGCCAGGCCAGCGGCGGCTTTGCCACGGGCCAGGCGCTCGACGTAGGACGCAGGCGATTCATCGCCCAGGGGCGTTTCATCAATGGCGGCGTTGACCACCGTGAACGGCACGCCGATCTGGGTCAGCAGTTCACGCCGCCGAGGAGAGCCGGAGGCCAGATAAAGTGCATGCATTGCAGACTCTCCCTGTGGGTTCGATAACCAGGCAGAGCCTCGCACCCCACTCAATTGATTTTATAGCGACGACACAAACCACGCAGGCCAAAGCTGATCCATGGCCACAACAGCGCACTGACCAGGGCCGGCAAGACCAGCGCCAGGGTTGGCTGGCGGTTGCCCGTCAAGGCACTGAGCCACAGTTGCACCAACTGGGCCAGGCCGAAGATCACCAGGATCACAAGGCTCTGCTGCCACATCGGAAACATGCGCAAGCGTTGCTGCAACGACAGCACCAGAAAGGTAATCAGGGTGAGGATCAACGCGTTCTGGCCCAGCAACGTGCCATACATGACGTCTTCGGCCAGCCCCAGGCACATGGCCGTGACCATCCCGACCTTGTGCGGCAAAGCCAGCGACCAGAAGGCCAGCAGCAATGCGAGCCACAGCGGGCGCAGGATTTCCATGAACTGCGGCATCGGCGAGACGCTGAGCAGCATGCCGATGGCGAAGGTCAGCCAGACTATCCAGCCATTGCGCGAATGAGTACCGGCCATTATTGCGCCCTCTGTCGGGTGGTTGCCGGCGCAGCCGCAGGTGCCGCTGGTGTCGTTGCCGCGGGTTTCACAGGGCGAGCAGGCTGGGCTGGCGTCGCCACAGCGGGCGCGGTGGTTGCAGGCGGTGTCGTAACGGTTGCGGCTGGCGCTGCAGGCTTGGGTACGGTTGCCGGAATAGTCGGCGTCGTGCTGCCTTCTTGCCGGTCCTGCGCTTCCTGGGCCTGGGCGGCTTCGTTGGCGCGCTCTTCCGGCGTGCGCGTGTCACTGAACACCAGCAACAGGTAGCGGCTGCGGTTCAGCGCTGCCGTCGGCACCGCGCGGACAATCGCAAAGGGCTGGCCGGAATCGTGGATCACTTCCTTGACCGTCGCCACGGGGTAGCCTGCCGGGAACCGCTGGCCAAGGCCGGAACTGACCAGCAGGTCACCTTCCTTGATGTCGGCGGTGTCCGCCACATGCCGCAGTTCCAGGCGCTCCGGGTTGCCCGTGCCGCTGGCAATCGCCCGCAGGCCGTTGCGGTTGACCTGCACCGGAATGCTATGGGTAGTGTCGGTCAGCAGCAGCACGCGGGAGGTATAGGGCATCAACTCCACCACCTGCCCCATCAGGCCACGGGCATCGAGCACCGGCTGGCCAAGGACCACGCCATCGCGCTCGCCCTTGTTGATGATGATGCGGTGGGTGAAGGGGTTGGGATCCATGCCGATCAACTCGGCCACTTCGACCTTTTCGTTGACCAGCGCGGAAGAGTTGAGCAACTCGCGCAGCCGAACGTTCTGCTCGGTCAGGGCCGCCAGCTTTTGCATGCGCCCCTGCAACAGCAGGTTTTCGGTCTTGAGTTTTTCGTTCTCGGCCACCAGTTCGGTACGGCTGCCAAATTGGCTGGCCACACCTTGCCATAGCCGTTGTGGCAGGTCAGTGATCCAGTAGGACTGCATCAATACCAGCGACATCTGGCTACGCACTGGCTTGAGCAGTGTGAAGCGGGCATCGACCACCATCAGCGCGACCGATAGCACGACCAGCACCAACAAGCGCACGCCCAATGAGGGGCCTTTAGTGAAGAGCGGTTTAATAGGCCGCTCCTCCCGGGCAGATATTCTCTTTATTCATACGGCATCAAACCGGCCTGGATGCAGATTGAAGAAGATAAACGCCAACAGGCAGCACTGCAAAGTGCTGCCTGTTGGCGAAACATGGCGCAACCAACGATCTTATTCGCTGGAGAGCAGGTCCATGGTGTGTTTATCCATCATTTCCAGTGCACGACCACCGCCACGAGCCACACAGGTCAGCGGGTCTTCGGCGACGATCACCGGCAGACCGGTTTCCTGGGCCAGCAACTTGTCGAGGTCGCGCAGCAAGGCGCCACCACCGGTCAGTACCAGGCCACGCTCGGCGATATCGGAAGCCAGTTCCGGCGGCGATTGCTCCAGGGCGCTCTTTACAGCCTGAACGATGGTGGCCAGGGACTCTTGCAGAGCTTCCAGCACTTCATTGGAGTTCAGGGTAAAGGCACGTGGCACGCCTTCGGCCAGGTTGCGACCGCGCACATCGACTTCGCGCACTTCGCCACCCGGGTAAGCGGTGCCGATTTCCTGCTTGATGCGCTCGGCGGTGGATTCGCCGATCAGGCTGCCGTAGTTACGACGCACATACGTGATGATCGCTTCGTCGAAGCGGTCGCCGCCTACGCGTACGGACTCGGCATACACCACACCATTGAGGGAAATCAGGGCGATCTCGGTGGTACCACCACCGATATCCACCACCATCGAACCGCGCGCCTCTTCAACCGGCAGGCCGGCACCGATCGCAGCAGCCATTGGCTCCTCGATCAGGAACACTTCACGAGCACCGGCGCCAAGGGCCGATTCACGGATGGCACGACGCTCCACCTGGGTGGACTTGCATGGCACGCAGATCAGCACACGAGGGCTGGGCTGCAGGAAACTGTTTTCGTGAACCTTGTTGATGAAGTACTGCAGCATCTTCTCGCAGACGCTGAAGTCGGCGATCACACCGTCTTTCATCGGACGAATGGCGGCAATGTTGCCAGGTGTACGGCCAAGCATACGCTTGGCCTCGGTGCCCACGGCAACGACACTTTTCTGATTACCATGGGTCCGAATGGCCACAACCGATGGCTCATTCAGGACGATACCGCGCTCGCGCACGTAAATAAGGGTGTTGGCAGTGCCCAGGTCAATGGAAAGATCGCTGGAAAACATGCCACGCAGTTTCTTGAACATGGGAAAGGGACCCTAGGCAACGCGTGGGTAAAAAAGTGCGGCAAACTCTAACAACGACAGGGATTTTGGGCAAGGCGCCAATGTGCTAAATTGACCGACTTTCTGTGCACCTAACCCCACAATCGCGGCCATATGACCGTAGAAATGCGGTAGTGTTCCGACAATCTAACACACGGATAGCTTCCGTTCTGTTTTCCACTGGAGAATCCCATGGCGCTTGAACGCTCCGACGTGGAAAAAATCGCTCATCTGGCCTGCCTGGGCCTCAATGAAGCCGATCTTCCACAGACCACCGCAGCCCTGAACAGCATTCTCGGGCTGGTCGACCAAATGCAGGCCGTCAATACAGACGGCATCGAGCCCCTGGCTCACCCACTGGAAGCCAGCCAGCGCCTGCGCGCAGACGTCGTGACCGAGCGCAATCACCGCGAGGCCTACCAGTCCATCGCACCAGCGGTCGAAAACGGCCTGTACCTGGTTCCGAAAGTCATCGACTAAAGGGAAAGAGCCTGCAATGCATCAAATGACTCTGGCCGAGATCGCCCGCGGTCTCGCCGACAAAAAGTTTTCTTCCGAAGAGCTGACCCAGACCCTGCTGGCACGTATCGCCGCACTGGATCCGAAGGTCAACAGCTTCATCAGCCTCACCGAGGAGCTGGCCCTGGGCCAGGCCAAGGCCGCCGACGCCCGTCGCGCCAACGGTGAAAGCGGCGCGCTGCTGGGTGCGCCAATCGGTCACAAGGACCTGTTCTGCACCCAGGGCATCCGTACCAGTTGCGGCTCGAAGATGCTCGACAACTTCAAGGCACCCTACGACGCAACCGTGGTCGCCAAGCTGGCCGAAGCCGGGGCTGTGACCCTGGGCAAGACCAACATGGACGAATTCGCCATGGGCTCGGCCAACGAATCGAGCTACTACGGCGCGGTGAAAAACCCGTGGAACCTGGAACACGTGCCTGGCGGTTCGTCCGGTGGTTCGGCCGCAGCCGTTGCTGCGCGCTTCCTGCCGGCCGCCACGGCCACCGATACCGGCGGCTCGATCCGCCAGCCTGCGGCATTCACCAACCTCACCGGTTTGAAACCGACCTACGGTCGCGTTTCCCGCTGGGGCATGATTGCCTACGCGTCCAGCCTCGACCAAGGCGGCCCTCTGGCTCGCACTGCCGAAGACTGCGCAATATTGTTACAAGGCATGGCTGGGTTCGATACAAAGGACTCCACCAGCATCGATGAGCCAGTGCCAGACTACAGCGCCAGCCTCAATACCTCGCTCAAAGGCCTGCGTATCGGCGTGCCGAAAGAGTACTTCAGCGCCGGTCTCGACCCGCGTATCGCCGAACTGGTGCACAACAGCATCAAGGAGCTGGAAAAGCTTGGCGCGGTGATCAAGGAAATCAGCCTGCCGAACAACCAGCACGCGATTGCGGCTTATTACGTGATCGCCCCGGCTGAAGCCTCGTCCAACCTGTCGCGTTTCGACGGCGTGCGTTTCGGCTACCGCTGCGAAGACCCGAAAGACCTCACCGACCTGTACAAGCGCTCCCGTGGCGAAGGTTTCGGCGTGGAAGTACAGCGCCGGATCATGGTCGGGGCCTACGCCCTGTCGGCTGGCTACTACGATGCCTACTACCTCAAGGCGCAGAAAATCCGGCGCCTGATCAAGAACGACTTCATGGCGGCCTTTAATGAAGTCGACGTGATCATCGGCCCGACCACGCCGAACCCGGCCTGGAAAATCGGTGCCAAGACCGGCGACCCGATCGCCGAGTACCTGGAAGACCTGTACACCATCACCGCCAACCTCGCGGGCTTGCCGGGCCTGTCCATGCCTGCCGGTTTCGTCGACGGGCTACCGGTGGGCGTACAGTTGCTCGCCCCGTATTTCCAGGAAGGCCGCTTGCTCAATGTGGCGCACCAGTACCAGTTGAACACTGACTGGCACACTCGCACCCCAACCGGCTTCTGAGGAGAACACTATGCAATGGGAAGTTGTGATCGGGCTGGAGATTCATACCCAGCTCGCCACCCAATCGAAGATTTTCTCCGGTAGCGCCACCACGTTCGGCTCTGAGCCCAACACCCAGGCCAGCCTGGTAGACCTGGGCATGCCTGGCGTATTGCCAGTGCTGAACCAGGAAGCGGTGCGCATGGCGGTGATGTTCGGCCTGGCGATTGACGCCGAGATCGGCCAGCACAACGTGTTCGCGCGCAAGAACTACTTCTACCCGGACCTGCCCAAGGGCTACCAGATCAGCCAGATGGAATTGCCGATTGTCGGCAAGGGCTACCTGGACATCCCGTTGGAAGACGGCACAATCAAACGTGTCGGCGTGACCCGTGCGCACCTGGAAGAAGATGCCGGCAAGAGCCTGCATGAAGAATTCAACGGCGCCAGCGGCATCGACCTGAACCGCGCCGGTACGCCGCTGCTGGAAATCGTATCCGAGCCGGACATGCGCAGCGCCAAGGAAGCCGTGGCCTACGTCAAGACGATCCATGCGCTGGTGCGTTACCTGGGTATCTGCGACGGCAACATGGCCGAAGGCTCCCTGCGTTGCGACTGCAACGTGTCGGTGCGGCCAAAAGGCCAGGTTGAGTACGGCACCCGCTGCGAGATCAAGAACGTCAACTCGTTCCGCTTCATCGAGAAGGCGATCAACACCGAAGTACGTCGCCAGATCGAATTGATCGAAGACGGCGGCAAGGTGATCCAGCAGACCCGCCTGTACGACCCGAACAAAGACGAAACCCGCGCCATGCGCAGCAAGGAGGAAGCCAACGACTACCGTTACTTCCCCGATCCGGACCTGTTGCCGGTGGTCATCGAGGACTCGTTCCTCAATGACGTGCGCGCCACCCTGCCGGAATTGCCACCGCAAAAACGCGAGCGCTTCCAGGCGCAGTTCGGTCTTTCGGTGTACGACGCCAGCGTCCTGGCTTCGAGCCGCGAGCAAGCGGACTACTTCGAAAAAGTCGTGAGCATTGCCGGCGACGCCAAACTGGCGGCCAACTGGGTCATGGTCGAGTTGGGCAGCCTGTTGAACAAGCAGGGCCTGGAAATCGACGAAGCACCGGTCTCGGCCGAGCAGTTGGGCGGCATGTTGCTGCGCATCAAGGACAACACCATCTCCGGCAAAATCGCCAAGACCGTGTTTGAAGCCATGGCCAGCGGTGAAGGCAGTGCCGACGAGATCATCGAGAAGCGCGGTCTCAAGCAAGTCACCGACAGCGGCGCCATCTCGGCCGTTCTTGATGAAATGCTCGCAGCCAACGCCGAGCAGGTCGAGCAGTACCGCGCGGCAGATGAAGCCAAGCGCGGCAAGATGTTCGGCTTCTTTGTGGGCCAGGCAATGAAAGCCTCCAAAGGCAAGGCCAACCCGCAACAGGTGAACGAATTGCTCAAGAGCAAGCTCGAAGGCTGATAACGGTTGCCGCCCTGTAGGAACCGGCTTCTGTAGGAGCTGGCTTGCCTGCGATAGCATCACCTCGGTGCATCTGAAACACCGAGGCGCCCGCATCGCAGGCAAGCCAGCTCCTACAGGGGTCGGTCCCCACATCAATTTTGGGGACACCTTGAAAATGAAGCGTCTACTCGGCCTCTGCGCCCTGCTCTCCCTGCTCACCGGCTGCGCCAGCGGCATGATCGACCCCAACGGCTACGACGAAACCGGCACCGCGTCCTACTACGGCGCCAAGCACCACGGCAAGAAAACCGCCAGCGGTGAACCCTTCAACCAACACGCCCTGACCGCCGCTCACCGGCGCCTGCCGTTCGGCACGCGGGTCAAGGTCACCAATCTTGCCAACGATAAATCCGTGGTGGTGCGCATCAATGATCGCGGCCCGCACATCCGTGGCCGGTTGATCGATCTTTCACGCCAGGCCGCCGAGCAGTTGGGTATGCTGCGCAGCGGCACCGCGCGCGTGCGCGTGCAAGCCCTGAACAACTGACTGACGGAGCCCCGACCATTTTCGGATTAAGCGCCCTCTCGCCCATGAGCCTGATTGAACTGATCAGCGGCCTGCTGCTGCTGATTGCCGGTGCCGAAATGCTGGTGCGCGCCGCCGTGCGCCTGGCCGCCAGCCTCAAGGTCAGGCCGCTGATCATAGGCTTGAGCATCGTCGCCTTTGGCAGCAGCGCGCCACAAATCGCCGTCAGCCTGCAAGCCACCCTCGCCGGTAACACCGATATTGCGGTGGGCAGTGTGATTGGCAGCAGCATCTTCAATATCCTCGTGACGCTTGGCCTCTCGGCGCTGATCATTCCCCTTCGCGTCTCGCGGCAACTGGTGCGCCTGGATATCCCGGTGATGATCGGCGCCAGCATGCTGCTGTTTATTCTCGCCAGTGATGAAGCACTGACACCGCTCGACGGCCTGACCTTGCTTGCCGCCCTGCTCGCCTACCTGGGCCTATTGCTGTACCAGACCCGCCATTCGCGCCGCCCGCGGACCCGCGACACGGTGGTACAGGCGCCGTGGCTGAGCAGTTTGCTGTGGATGATCGGCGGGCTCGTGCTGTTGGTGTTCGCCGGGCATCTGGTGCTGGGCGCGGCGGTGGAAGTGGCCAGCGACCTGGGCCTGTCCGAGCGGGTGATCGGCCTGACCATCGTTGCCGTCAGCACGTCCCTGCCGTGCCTCGCAACCTCACTGATCGCCGCCCTGCGCGGCGAACGGGAGATTGCGGTGGGAAACGTGATCGGCAGCAACCTGTTCAACCTGTTGGGAGTGCTGGGTTTTACCGCACTGGTGGCGCCGTTGCCCTTGTCGGTGTCGCCCAACGCCCTGGATTTCGATTTGCCGGTGATGCTCGGCGTCGTGGTGTTGTGCCTGCCGGTGTTTTACACCGGCTACCGCATCACCCGCGCCGAAGGCTTGCTGCTGCTGGGGTTGTACCTGGCTTATGGGCTGCACGTAGTGTCATTCACCACGGGCATGCCGCTGGCCAACAAACTTGAACAATTGATGCTGTATTACGTCCTGCCAGCGCTGGTGGCGTTCCTGTTATTCACCTCGCTGCGAGCCTGGCGCCGTCAACACAAGAGGGAGTCGCAATGACTGATCAAGCGAAATCCGGCGTTGAAATGCGCCGCCAGGTAATGGGCGATGCGTTTGTCGATCGCGCACTGGACAATGCCACCGAGTTCACCCAGCCGTTGCAGGACTTCGTCAACGAACATGCCTGGGGTGGAGTGTGGAACCGTGAAGGCCTGCCGCTGAAGACTCGCAGCCTGATTACCCTCGCGGCGCTGACCGCCTTGAAGTGCCCGCAGGAACTCAAGGGCCATGTACGCGGTGCGCTGAACAATGGCTGTACTGTTGAAGAAATTCGCGAGGCGCTGCTGCATTGCGCGGTGTATGCCGGCGTGCCAGCGGCGATTGATGCGTTTCGGGCGGCGCAGGAAGTGATCGACAGTTATCAGCAAAACCCTTTGTAGGAGCGAGCTTGTCTCCTACACCCAGCCACCCGCCTGCAACACAAAGATTCCGATATTGGTGGTCACCGCCGCCATCAAGGTGGTGATCACAATAATCGCCGCAGCCAGTTCATGGTTACCCTGGGCCGCACGGGCCATGACGAAACTGGCAGCGGCCGTCGGCGCGCCAAAATACAGGAACAGAATCCCCAACTCCGGCCCCCGGAAGCCATACAACCAAGCCCCGAGCGTTGCCACGACCGGCAAGCCAATCATCTTCACCAGGCTGGCGCTCAGCGCCATGTTGCCGCTTTGACGCAATGCAGCCAGTGACAGAGTGCCACCAATGCAGATCAGGGCCAGGGGCAGCGTCATGTCCGCCAGGTACCTCCCGGAGGTTTCCAGCCAGTTGGGCAAACCAATCTGGAAATAGGCAAACGGTGTGGCAGCAATCACGCTGAGAATCAACGGATTGGCCAGTACGCTCTTGCAGATGCTCCACGGGTCAGACTTGATCACTGGGCTGTAGACCGCCAGCACAATGGTCGACAGTGTGTTGTAGAACAGGATCACCAACCCCGCGAGGATCGCCCCGAGGGAGATCCCGTAGTCCCCATACATGCTGGCCGCCAGTGCCAGGCCGATCACCCCGTTATTGCCGCGAAATGCCCCTTGGGCATAGATGCCCCGATCCTCACGCGGGCAACGAACGATCGCCCAGCCCCAGGCCAGCGCAAAGCCGACCACCGTGGCCAAGGAGAAATAGATCAGCAGTTCTGGCTTGAGCGCCGAATGCAGGTCGGCGTGCAGAATCCCCAGAAATAGCAACGCAGGCATGGTGACATTGAACACCAGGGACGATGCAGTATGGATAAAGTTGTCGTTGATCCAGTTGATGCGTTTGAGCAATACCCCCAAAAACAACATGGCGAACACCGGTGCAGTGATGCTCAAGGTTTTCAGGAAAATTGCCAGCATGGAAGGTAACCCTTGATACAAATAGTCGAAGAAGCACCATGATAAAACAGGACCGGCACCCTGTGGCATGGGTTTATTCATACTCCAATAGATAATTCCACTGAGTCAACCGCCGCTCGATTCTTGAAAACCCTCTGAACAAGTAACAATCAGCTCCTTGCTAGACACAAACACTCCGACAAAAATCAGTATTAATTCTGACAACCTCATCAGCTTAAGCTTACCCCCTCCGCTTAACTTCCCCGATACAAATAAACCCAGCAAACAGCAGAAAAGCAACTAACAGGTCAGATGAAATTAGACGGAGGCTAAAAATGCGCAAAACAATCAATCAGTTTCACAACGTCCACCTCAGGACCTGGGACTCAACTGACATAGAGGGTTACACCAGACTACTCAGTGATCCAGAAACGATGAAATACATATCCGCTGGAACCATTCGTGACCGTCATGCTGCTACCAAGGAGATCTACACATTTCAACAGGAAATCGCCGACAGGGGCTGGTCACGCTGGGCCGTCAGCCTCGGTGCCAACGCACCTTTTATCGGTTATAGCGGTTTTTCGGAACAGGAGTATGGCATCAACTTCGGCGCACGCTACCTCAATGAGTACTGGGGAACACCTTATCCCATGACAGCTAATTGCTTGGCGCTTGAACATGGTTTCAAAAAACTCAATTTTGAAAAAATCTACCTAAGAGTAAATATCAACCATAAACACGCACTCAACAACATCACCACATTCTTGCAACAGAAAAAGCCAACCGGAACAATAGTAAATACTCCCTTTGGTCCACATCTCAAAATAATCGTCACCCATAAAAAATTCATGGAGGTCTTCCCCCACAACATTGCCAGGGTCAACCGTATTCTGGAGCGCAACAAAAGGTCCTCACCGCCGGGATCCATTGATAGTAATTCTCTCCAATCTTTTGGAGCATAACCAATTGCCAAACCATCACGTAAAAACAGACCCCATGGATGGTGTGGCCGGACTGTGCACCCACCACATCTGGGAAGGCCCCGCGCTGCCCCGCTACGCCTACTTGCCGATTGGGTGTCTGATTGCAGCGATACGGCTACTGACTTTACTTGTTTTGAGCGTATTGGCATGGCCGCTACCGCAGGCGGCCAAACGGATTATTTACTGCACGTTGTTATTTGTCATGGGCATCAAAATCACCTGCAATCTATCAACGCTGGCGGTCAAGAACCTCACCGATGGTCGGGTGGTCGCCCTTAACCATTTGAGTGTTTGCGACTACCTTCCACTACTGGCGATGCCGTCAGCAATCGGCACAATGTTTGATGTCTCCCACCCGTTGGTCAAAGCGATGTTTTTCCTATTGTCAAAATGCTCCGGAAAATGCTTCTGGAATGTAAATGACAAGCGAGAACTCGCTAAAAACCTACATGCTTTTCGCAACACCCCCCAAGGCACAGCGCTATATGTCGCCCCGGAAGCCACTATTAACAATGGCCTTGGGCTCTACACTTTTCGCCCCAGCCTACTGAACCGCGGGTTTGCCGTAGTTCCTCTGGCAATGCGCCTCAGACTGCCGCTAGGCCTGACCGCGGCCCCATGGACCCGCAAGGATAAACATGACTACCGCAAAGCAAGTTTGGGGCTCCATCCATGAACAGCACTGGCGATATCCACGTAATCTTTGATTTTGATAAAACCTTGATTGATCACGAAAGCACAATCGAGATCATCAAATCAGCCATCGGCGACAGCAGCAAGGCACGAGATCAATTGGAACAGTTGACGCTCATCGCCCCCAAGGCACTGGCAGGTACGGCCAGCCCGTGGGAACTATTGAGTTTGATGAAAGTAATTCCACGTATACAACGCAGCCACCTCACACACTATATCGAAGCTACCGTGAACAGCATCGACCCGACATTGCGCGAAACATTGCAGCAACTACAACAAGACGGCGTGCAGTTACATATTCTTTCCGGAGGTTATATGGAGTGGATTGTCCCCATCGTTCGCACCCTGGGTATTGCCCCACGAAACGTACTCGCCAACCGGCTGTTCTGGCTCGGGTCACGAGCGCTATGCCCCCGCCCATCACCGCTGATCAACCCCAGCAGTGGCAAAAGCAAAATTACCCGAAAGTGGCGCGAAAGTGGTTGGCTGAAAGGCCGCACACTCATCGTCGGCGACGCTACCTCTGACTATCAGGTCTACACCAATGGTTGGGCGGATGGTTTTGTATGTGCCGATTACTACGTCAAGCAACCCTTGCCACAACTGGTAGGCCAAGTGCGTCGAGCAACCTGCCCAGGCAGTGTTTACCCTCATATTCAGGCGCTGCTGGGTTCACTGCCTTAACCCACTGCCACACAACCGGCAAGCGAACTCCCCACAAACTACGTAATAGGAGCGGGATTGAACAACGTGATGTCGTTGTAAAGCTTATGCTGCTCGGCCCAGGTCAGTTTTTTACCGCTGGCGACATCCAGATAGAAGTGGAACAACTCCCACCCCAACTCTTCGATGGTCGCACGCCCAGTGGCGATCCGCCCGGCATCGATATCGATCAGGTCCGGCCAGCGCTGCGCCAGTTCCGTACGGGTTGATACCTTCACCACCGGCGCCATTGCCAGCCCATAGGGCGTGCCGCGACCGGTGGTGAACACATGCAGGTTCATCCCCGCCGCCAGTTGCAAGGTGCCGCAGACAAAATCGCTGGCCGGTGTCGCGCAGAAGATCAGGCCTTTGCCCTTGAACCGTTCGCCAGGCCCAAGCACGCCATTGATCGCACTGCTACCGGATTTGACGATGGAGCCCAGGGACTTCTCGACAATGTTCGACAACCCGCCCTTCTTGTTGCCCGGCGTGGTGTTGGCGCTGCGGTCGGCCTCGCCCTTGGCCAGGTAGCGGTCGTACCAGTCCATTTCCCGCACCAGTTCCCGGGCAACATCCTGGTTTTCAGCGCGGGAGGTCAGCAGGTAAATGGCGTCGCGCACTTCGGTGACTTCGGAAAACATCACCGTCGCCCCCGCCCGCAACAACAAGTCCGAGGCGTAACCCAGCGCCGGGTTAGCCGTAATCCCGGAAAAAGCGTCACTGCCGCCACATTGCATACCGAGGATCAGCTCCGACGCCGGTACGGTTTCGCGGCGGCGCAGGTCGAGTTTCTTCAGACGGGTTTCAGCCAGCTCCATGATCTGCTCGATCATTTCGGTGAAGCCATGGCTTGCGTCCTGCAGGCGATACAACCACGGCTCACTGAGGTCCACCGAGCTGTCGTTGTCGTGCATCACCTGCCCGGCCTGCAGTTTCTCGCAGCCCAGGCTGATCACCAGCGCTTCGCCACCCAGGTTCGGGTTGCGCGCCAGATTACGCACGGTGCGGATCGGGATATAGGCATCGGTGGCGGTAATGGCCACGCCACAACCGTAGCTGTGGGTCAGGGCCACCACGTCATCGACATGCGGGTACTTGGGCAGCAACTCGTCCTTGATGCGCTTGACCGCGTGGTCTAGCACGCCAGTCACGCACTGCACGGTGGTGGTGATGCCGAGAATATTGCGCGTGCCCACGGTGCCATCCGCGTTGCGATAGCCTTCGAAGGTAAAACCTTCCAATGGCGCCTGGGCCTCGGGCACTTCGGTGGACAGCGGCAAGCTGTCCAGCGGCGGTGCCGTTGGCATACGCAACTGATCTTCCTGGACCCAACTGCCTCGCGGTATCGGCTGCAAGGCGTAACCGATGGTCTGGCCATAGCGAATAATCTGACCGCCTTCGGGGATATCTTCCAGGGTCACCTTGTGGCTCTGGGGAATGAACTCCACGGTCACCAAGCCGTCCGGGAACTCGGTCCCGGCCGGCACGCCCTGGTCATTGACCACAATCACTACGTTGTCGCGCTCGTGCAAACGAATGGAGCGCGGCGAGTCGGCATGTTCAATCAACTGCATCGCACGGCCCCTTCAGGATTGCGCTTGGGTAAGGTTAGTCAACTCAGGGTCTTTGCTCGGTGGTTCGTTGAGCACCACGCGCTTGATCGGACCGACGATCACCAGATAGCTGAACACCGCCACCAGCGCGTTGGCACCGACGAACACCAGGGCCCACTTGAACGAGCCGGTGGTGCTGATGATGTAGCCAATCACGATCGGCGTGGTGATCGAAGCCAGGTTGCCAAAGGTGTTGAACAAGCCACCGCTGAGACCGGCGATCTGTTTCGGCGAGGTGTCGGACACCACCGCCCAACCCAGTGCGCCAACGCCTTTGCCGAAGAAGGCCAGGGCCATGAAGCCGACGACCATCCATTCCACGTCCACATAGTTGCAGGCAATAATGCTGCTGGAGACCAGCAGGCCGGCAATGATCGGCGCCTTGCGTGCGAAGGTCAGGGAATGGCCCTTGCGCAGCAGGTAGTCGGAAATCACCCCACCCAAGACACCGCCAATAAACCCGCAGATTGCTGGCAGCGAGGCGATAAAGCCGGCCTTGAGGATGGTCATGCCACGATCCTGCACCAGGTACACCGGGAACCAAGTCAGGAAGAAGTAGGTAATGCCGTTGATGCAGTACTGGCCCAGGTACACACCGAGCATCATGCGATTGGTCAGCAACTGGCGGATGTAATCCCACTTCGGCCCGTCGGTTTTCTTACCCTTGGCCTTGTCCTGATCCATATCGACCATCGCCCCGTTGGCGGCGATGTGATTGAACTCGGCCTCGTTGATCAGCGGGTGCTGGCGCGGACTGTAGATCACTTTGAGCCAGATCAGCGAGAACACGATGCCGATCACACCCATCACGATAAACACATGCTGCCAGCCGAAGCTGTAGACGATCCAGCCCATCAGTGGTGCAAACAACACCGTGGCGAAGTACTGCGCCGAGTTGAAGATCGCCGAGGCCGTACCGCGTTCGGCGGTGGGGAACCAGGCCGCGACAATCCGCGCATTGCCGGGAAAGGAAGGCGCTTCTGCCAGGCCGACCAAAAAGCGCAGCATGAACAGCGCAACCACGGCGGTGGAGACGCCGAACTCACCGACATAGCCTTGCAGCACGGTGAACAGCGACCAGGTGAAGATGCTCAGGGCATAGATTTTTTTCGAGCCGAACCGGTCCAGCAGCCAGCCGCCGGGGATTTGCCCGGCCACATAGGCCCAACCGAATGCAGAGAAGATGTAACCGAGGGTGACCGCGTCGATGCCGAGGTCTTTTTGCAGGCTGGAACCTGCGATGGCGATGGTGGCACGGTCGGCGTAGTTGATCGTGGTCACCAGGAACAGCATGAGCAAGATCAAATAACGGACGTGCGTCGGCTTGGTCGCTTGCATGTAGATGTACTCCCACTAATTATTTTTTTTGCGGGTAATGGTTGTGTGTTGCGTAACGCAGGCCCCTGTAGGAGCGAGCTTGCTCGCGAAAAACGTCAACGATAACGCGTACATCCAGGTAGGACATGTCGCCCTGAAGTTTTTCGCGAGCAAGCTCGCTCCTACACAAATCCCCCCTTTCCGGGGGTTGGGCTTATGAACCGATGTAGCTGGTTTTCACCACGGTGTAGAACTCTTGCGCATAGCGACCTTGCTCACGCGAACCGTAGGATGAACCCTTCCGGCCACCAAAGGGAACGTGATAATCCACACCCGCCGTCGGCAGGTTGACCATCACCATCCCGGCCTGGGAGTGGCGCTTGAAGTGGTTGGCGTATTTGAGCGAGGTGGTGGCAATGCCCGCCGACAGCCCAAACTCGGTGTCATTGGCCATGGCCAGCGCCGCCTCGTAGTCCGCCACGCGTACCACATTGGCCACGGGGCCGAAGATTTCTTCACGGCTGATGCGCATGGCGGCTTCGCTGTCGGCAAACAGCGTCGGCGCCAGGAAGTAACCTTCGGTGTCGCAGGTCACCAGGCCACCACCGCTGACCAGCCGCGCGCCTTCGCCCTGGCCGATGTCGATGTATTTCAAGTCCTGGTCCAATTGGGCCTGGGACACCACTGGGCCAATATCGGTCCCGGTATGCAGGGCATGCCCGACCTTGATCGACTGCATACGCTCGGCCATGGCCGCGACGAACCGGTCATGAATCCCCGCCGTCACGATAAAGCGACTGGACGCCGTGCAACGCTGGCCGGTGGAGTAGAAGGCGCTCTGCACCGACAACTCGACGGCCTGCTTGAGGTCGGCATCATCGAGAATGATCTGCGGGTTCTTGCCACCCATTTCCAACTGCACCTTGGCCTGGCGCGACACGCAACTGACCGCGATCTGCCGCCCTACGCCCACGGAGCCGGTGAAGCTGACGCCATCAACCTTCGGACTGTTGACCAGCGCATCACCGACCACGCGGCCACTGCCCATCACCAGGTTGAACACGCCACTGGGGAAGCCGGCGCGGGAGATGATTTCTGCCAGCGCCCAGGCGCAACCGGGCACCAGTTCCGCCGGTTTGAGCACCACGCAGTTGCCGTAGGCCAGGGCCGGGGCGATTTTCCAGGCGGGGATGGCAATCGGGAAGTTCCACGGGGTGATCAGGCCTACCACACCCAAGGCTTCACGGGTGACTTCGACATTGACCCCAGGACGCACCGACGGCAGGTAATCACCGGACAGACGCAGGCATTCGCCAGCAAAAAACTTGAAGATATTGCCGGCGCGGGTCACTTCGCCAACGGCTTCGGGCAGGGTCTTGCCCTCTTCGCGGGCCAGCAGCGTGCCGAGTTCTTCACGGCGCGCGAGGATCTCGCTGCCGACTTTATCCAGGGCGTCATGCCGGGCCTGGATGCCGGAAGTCGACCATGCCGGGAACGCCGCGCGGGCGGCGTCGATGGCGGCGTTGACCTGGGCCAGGTCGGCCTTGGCAAAATCGCCGATGACATCCGACAGATCCGACGGGTTGATGTTGCTTGAGTAGTCAGCACCGGCCACCCATTGGCCACCGATGTAGTTGTCAAAACGCTTGGCTTGGGACACGAATCTTCTCCTGACGCAAAAAGCCGCTGATCACTCAGCGGCTTTGTTATTGGGTTACTGCGCGCCTTGCTTATCGATCAGCGCAGCCAGGGCTTCGTACTCTTCCGGCAGCAGATCGGTCAGCGGGGTACGTACCGGGCCTGCGTCATAACCGACGATTCTTGCGCCCGCCTTGACAATGCTCACGGCATAACCGGCCTTGCGGTTACGGATATCCAGGTAAGGCAGGAAGAAGTCGTCGATGATCTTATCGACGGCGGCGTGATCTTCCCGGGCAACTGCGTGGTAGAAGTCCATCGCGGTTTTTGGAATGAAGTTGAACACCGCCGAGGAATACACCGGCACGCCGAGGGCCTTGTAGGCCGCCGCGTAAACCTCAGCAGTCGGCAAGCCGCCCAGGTAGCTGAAGCGATCCCCCAGACGGCGACGGATCGAAACCATCAGCTCGATATCACCCAGGCCGTCCTTGTAGCCGATCAAGTTCGGGCAACGTTCGGCCAGGCGCTCCAGCAGTGGAGCGGTCAGGCGGCAGACGTTGCGGTTGTAGACCACCACGCCAATCTTCACCGATTTGCACACCGCCTCAACGTGGGCGGCGACACCGTCCTGGCTGGCTTCGGTCAGGTAGTGCGGCAGCAGCAACAGGCCCTTGGCCCCTAGGCGTTCGGCTTCCTGGGCGTATTCGATGGCCTGGCGCGTGGAGCCGCCAACACCAGCAAGAATCGGCACGCTGGTGGCGCAGGTATCAACAGCGGTTTTCACCACTTGGGAATATTCACTGGCCGCCAGGGAGAAAAACTCACCGGTGCCGCCGGCTGCAAACAGAGCGCTGGCGCCGTAAGGGGCCAGCCACTCCAGGCGTTTGATATAGCCAGCCTGGTTGAAATCACCCTGGGCGTTGAAATCGGTCACCGGGAAAGACAGCAGGCCGTGGGAGAGGATGGACTTCAGTTCTTGTGGATTCATTATTCGAACACCCTGGGTAAAGACTATCGATGAACAGTTATTGTTGATGTCGTACGTCATCGTACAACTATAAAAGCGTTCGTCAATATTATTTCGTCGCTTGCCAGGATTTTGCGTTCGTTTATAGAGAGCGCCTTGACGTAGGAAATTATTCCTCTATTCTCGCAACAGCTGTATATACATACAGCTAACAAGGAAGAGTCCTACGACATAGCAAGGAGCTAACATGTCAGAACTTAAATCGATCAACACCGAAAACCCTATCCCTTCCCTGCGTTTCGAGGGCGGCGAGCACACCGCTATTGGCGATGACACCCAACTGCGCTTTGTGCGGGGAGAGCCTTCTATTCCGGGCGCTAAAGTCGAGTTGCACCTGCCCAACGGCCTGGCCCTGACCTATGGCCAGATCATCTCCCTGGGGGGTGATTTCTACGGTATCCCCGGTCAACCCATCAGTGACGGCGCGTCACCCGCTGAGCGCGTGCAGCGCTTTACCGCGGCCTTTAACTCGCTGGCAACTTTGCCGGCATCGCGGGCCGAAGCGGGCCAAATCCTCGCGGTCATGCAAAAAGAGATCAATGCAGTCAAGCAGGCCATCAAGGACGGCAAACAACCGCACGAGGCCTATGATGCGTTAGGAGATACGTTGTCTGAAGAGTGGAACCGTATCACTGGCGGCGGCAGCGTCGTATCAGCGATGGTGCCACTGGGTCGCTATCTGAAGCTGGCGGCAGACAATGCCGACCACTTTGGCGAATGGGCGCTGTCAGCCTACCTGGCCGGGCATACCGCCGCCCTGCAACAAGCGGTAGTAGCTCACCAGAGCGGCAGTGATCAGCAATTGGAATTGGCCTACGCCATGAACAGCTTTGCCGATCACTTTCTGACCGATCTGTTCTCCGCCGGCCACCTGCGCGTCCCGCGCAAGCAACTGGCGGCGGTGGTCACACCGGGGGAATTGGGTTCGCTGATCAGTCGTTTTATGCACGATGAAGACAGCAAGTTCGGGCTTAACGTGCGCAACGCACTGGGCGATGAATGGCATGCCTATGGTGACAAGCGCTATTTCGATAGCAACGATGCCGCCAACCGCACCCAGGTCAAGCGTGCCGTGCAGGCTTCGGCCGACGAGATATTCGACGCGTACATCAGCGGTATCGCGCCCTCCCCAGCCACGTTCAAGGCACCGCTGCATGTGCCGGACCTGAATGCGGCGAACAACCCGGCGAATAACTTTTCGCCGCTGTTCAAGGCTGAAGGCGACAAGGTGTTGCGGCGCAAGGACGTCAACAACCTGAATGACAAGCAGTGGACCAATGATTGGTGGGGTTGGAGTACGTATTTGTTGCTTAAGGACTACAAGCCGAATACGCCTACAACTTAAGAGCCCTGGGCCCCATACGCGCATGGCTTGCGTGTGGGGTACCGCTTATCGGAACTGTGAATTCTGACAGTATCGATCCACTTTCGCCCCCCCTAACGTAGCGTTGTCTTCACGAGGCCATCTAAGCAACGTGTCGAGAACCGCCCTCCACAATCTCCTTCTTGATCAATGAGGTTTATCATGGCGAATAAAGTTAAGGTCAATTTTAAAGGAACCAAAAAAACTCATACTTCCAACATCAGCGTTGAAGATCTACCCAACACAGGCGACTTTGTCATTATGGATGGGGAACGTTATAAGATCATCGAAAAGACATTCATTTACGACGCCAATGGACTGGTAGAGAGCATTACGCTTGACCTAGAATCAGCCTAAGCACTTCAACGCATTACCGCTGCGCCTGCGCCTCTTCATGAGCCTGGCGCAGCCGCTCCCGACTGTTAGTCAAATGCAACCGCATCGCCGCCCGCGCCGCATCCGAATCCTGGCGGGCAATCGCCTCGTAAATCTCTTCGTGCTCACGGCTCAGGCGGCTCATGTAGTGCTGCTGGTCATCATGGGCCAGGCGCGCTGAATTCAGGCGGGTCCGCGGGATGATGCTGGTGCCCAGGTGGGTCATGATATCGGTGAAGTAGCGGTTGCCGGTGGACAAGGCAATCTGCAGGTGGAACTGGAAATCCGAGGCCACCGCATCGCTGGCGTGCGCCGCACTTTCATTCAAGGCATCGAGGGCCGCGCGCATCGCCGCCAGTTGCTCGTCACTGCGACGCTGGGCCGCGAGACCGGCGGACTCCACTTCCAGGCTGATACGCAGCTCCAGGATCGCCAGTACATCACGCAATGTCACCACCGTGGCTGGATCAATGCGAAACCCGCTGGGGCTCGGCGTATCCAGCACAAAGGTGCCGATACCATGCCGGGTCTCCACCTGCCCGGCCGCCTGCAAGCGCGAGATCGCCTCGCGCACCACCGTACGACTGACCCCATGGGCATCCATGATCGCCGACTCGGTGGGCAACTTGTCGCCACGCTTGAGCTGGCCGTCGCGGATCTGCTCGGACAACACCGTGACCAATTCCTGGGCAAGGCTGCGGCGCTTGCGGGGAAGACGCGGGGCGGTGCTGAGGTTTTCCATGGGTAGCCAACTATCTCGATGATCCAAAGGCGCATCATAGCCCAAGCGGGTTGTACGATCACCGTTCACCATGACTTTGTAGCGGGCAAAAAAATGCCCCGGCCAAAGCCGGGGCATTTTATTCAGCACACACCCGCAGGCTCATGCTCTGTCACTTCACCACTTTCAAGCTCGGCCGGCCGGTAGGGCGCGGAGGCTCGGAGTCTGGTGGCGGCAGGTCATCATCTTCAACTTCGATCGTTTCGTCGTCTTCAAGAGACGACTCCAGATCAAACACCATGCCCTGGCCATTCTCCCGGGCATAAATCCCCAGGATCGCGCCGATAGGCACATAGAGCGTATGCGGTACCCCGCCAAAACGCCCCTCAAAGCTGACCGCTTCATTGTCCATGTGCAGTTGACGTACGGCACTGGGCGAAACGTTCAGGACAATCTGTCCATCACTGGCAAAACCTTGTGGCACCTGCACCGCAGGAAACTCGGAATTGACCAGCATGTGCGGGGTGCAATCGTTATCCACAATCCACTCATAGAGCGCGCGGACCAGATAAGGTCGACTGGAGTTCATCAACGGCTCCTTAAGCCTTAGCGCATATCGCGTTCGACGCCAGACAGACTTGCCTGGAAAGCCTCACGCGCAAACTGGCGCTCCATGTAATCAAGCAGCGGCTTGGCAGGCCGCGGCAATTCAATGCCCAGAATCGGCAAACGCCAGAGTATGGGTAATAGGCAGCAATCGACCAGGCTTTGTTCCTCACTGAGGAAAAAAGGTTTGTCGGCGAACAGCGGTGAAACGCCGGTCAGGCTCTCGCGCAATTCCTTGCGCGCCTGCACACGGGCCGCTTCTTTGCTGCGTGTATCCAGAATCAGATCCACCAGCCCACACCAGTCACGCTGGATCCGATGGATCAGCAGGCGGCTGTTGGCACGTGCCACGGGATAAACCGGCAGCAAAGGTGGATGGGGGTAACGCTCATCCAGATATTCCATCACCACGGTTGACTCCCACAACGCCAGGTCACGATCGACCAGGGTGGGCAAGCTGCCGTAAGGGTTCACTTCGATCAGTTTCGGCGGATGACGTCCCACCTCCACACTGATGATCTCGGCGCTGACACCCTTCTCTGCGAGCACGATGCGTACTCGGTGGGAATAGTGGTCGGCGGGGTCGGAGTAACAGGCCAACCGATTGGTCACGCCCATGGCGGTCCTCCTCGCTTGTTGAAATTATCGAAAGCTCAAAAACGAGCGCGCCCAGAAAGCATCTCCCGTAACACCTGGATCAACCAGAGCGTTACCCGTTCAGAGACGTCGCTGGGCGCGCAAGATTAACAGCAATTGCCTAAGGTTGGATCAATGCACATCCTTCCAGTATTCACGCTTGAGCAAATAAGCGAATACGAAGAAGAAAGCCAGGTACAGCAACACATAGGTACCGATGCGCTGATGCTCCAGTTTGACCGGGTTGGCGGAGTACGCCAGGAAGGTCACCAGGTTCTTGACCTTCTCGTCGAACTGCTCCTCGTTCAGCGCACCGCTCTTGGGCACGATGGTCAGTTGATCACAAGCTTCATGGGTCAACGGCGTGCCGGTCAGCGGGTCATATTGCTTCTTGCCGTTTTCAACGACTTGAACCTGCTTGCATCCTACCACCTGGCGACCTTGCAGGCCGACCAGCACGTTAGGCATGCCAACGTTCGGGAAGACCTTGTTGTTCACACCCCAGGGGCGTGTCGGGTCTTCGTAGAACGACTTCAGGTAGCCATACAGCCAGTCGGTACCACGTACACGCGCCACCAGGGTCAGGTCGGGCGGAGCAGCGCCGAACCAGGCCTTGGCGTCGGCTGGTTGCATGCCGATGTTCATATGGTCGCCAATCTTGGCGCCCGTAAACACCAGGTTGCTGAGCATCAGGTCATGCGGGATGCCCAGGTCATCGGCAACGCGCTCGTAACGCTGGAACTTGGCGCTGTGGCAGCCCATGCAGTAGTTGGCGAACGTACGGGCGCCGTCTTGCATGGCCGCCTTGTCAGAAACGTCGATGTCGACTTTTTCCAGTTCAACACCTGCACCGGAAGCAAAGGATAGGGCCGGCAGGGCAGCAAGAATCAATGCAGCGAATAATTTTTTCATCAGCCAGTCACCCTTTCCGGAACCGGTTTTGTCTTCTCAAGCCGGGTGTAGAACGGCATCAGAATGAAGTAGGCGAAGTACAGGAAGGTGCAGACCTGCGACAGCAACGTACGCTCAGGGGTTGGCGCCAGTACACCCAGCACGCCCAGGATCACGAACGAGATGCAGAACACCCACAGCCAGATCTTGCTCAGCCAGCCTTTGTAGCGCATGGACTTGACCGGGCTACGGTCGAGCCACGGCAACACGAACAGCACGGCAATGGCTGCACCCATGGCGATAACGCCCATGAGCTTGTCGGGAATCGCCCGCAAAATGGCGTAGAACGGGGTGAAGTACCAGACCGGGGCAATGTGTTCCGGGGTCTTGAAGGCGTTCGCCTGTTCGAAGTTCGGTTTTTCGAGGAAATAGCCGCCCATTTCCGGGAAGAAGAACACAATCGAGCAGAACACAAACAGGAACACCACTACGCCGACGATATCTTTCACGGTGTAGTAAGGGTGGAAAGGAATGCCGTCCAGCGGAATGCCGTTCTCGTCCTTGTGCTTCTTGATGTCCACGCCGTCCGGGTTGTTCGAGCCCACTTCGTGCAACGCCAGGATGTGCAGCACCACTAGGCCGAGAATCACGATCGGCAAGGCCACCACATGCAAGGCAAAGAAGCGGTTCAGGGTGATGCCGGAGATCAGGTAGTCACCACGGATCCACTGGGTCAGGTCGTTGCCGATGACCGGGATCGCACCAAACAGCGAGATGATCACCTGGGCACCCCAATACGACATCTGGCCCCAAGGCAGCAGGTAGCCCATGAAGGCCTCTGCCATCAGCGCCAGGTAGATCAGCATGCCGAACACCCACACCAGCTCACGTGGCTTCTGGTACGACCCGTAGAGCAAGCCACGGAACATGTGCAGATAGACCACGATGAAGAACGCCGAAGCGCCTGTGGAGTGCAGCAGACGCAGGATCGAGCCGTACTCGACGTCACGCATGATGTATTCGACGGAAGCAAACGCCTCTTCTGCCGACGGGGTGTAGCTCATGGTCAGCCAGACACCGGTAACGATCTGGTTGACCAGCACCAGCAGTGCCAGGGAGCCAAAGAAGTAGAAGAAGTTAAAGTTCTTCGGCGCGTAATACTTGCTGAGATGGTCTTCCCACATTTTGGTGGCGGGGAAGCGCGCATCCACCCAATCCATGAACTTGCTCATTACGCGCTCTCCTTATCGACACCAATGACAATAACGTCGTCAGATTCGTAGTTGTGCGGCGGAACCGGCAGGTTCAACGGGGCAGGCTGGGACTTGTAGACGCGACCGGCCAGGTCGTAGTGGGAACCGTGGCAAGGGCAGAAATAACCGCCAACCCAGTCCTTGCCCAGGTCCACAGGCGCGACTTCCGGGCGGAAGGTCGGCGAGCAACCCAGGTGCGTGCAAAGACCGACCAGCAGCAGAATTTCTGGCTTGATCGAACGCGCTTCGTTTTGGGCGTAGGCGGGTTGCTCGGAATTCTTGGACTCGGGGTCAGACAGCTGGCCCTCGATCTTCTTCAGATTCCCCAGGATTTCCTCGGTACGACGAACGATGAATACTGGCTGGCCGCGCCATTCAGCAATCATCTGCTGGCCTGGCTCGATCTTGCTGACATTCACCTTCACCGGTGCACCTGCGGCTTTCGCCTTGGCACTGGGAAACCATGACCCCACGAACGGGACCGCAGCCCCCACCGCTCCTGCAGCACCCACCACGGATGTGGCTGCTACCAAGAAGCGACGCCGGCCTGCATTCACGCCGTCATTGCTCATTCAGTCCTCTCCCATCAGCTTTTTGGCCTGTTAAATCAGGCGTCTACTAAGTATTAAATCTGAACTTATAAAAATTTTGCCGAATGGTAATGAAAAGCCCCACCTCTGACAAGGTAATTACCCGAAGCCCAAGCTCCAAGCCTTGTAGTATAGGGGGTCTACGGATGTGGCAAGTTGTCACACAGAAAAAACCTGCATAAAACGCGGGCAATAAAAAACGCCCAGCTCCGTGAGGAGGCTGGGCGTTTTTGTGGAACGTAAAGCGAATTAACGCTTCGAGTACTGCGGACGCTTACGCGCTTTACGCAGACCGACTTTCTTACGTTCAACTTCACGGGCATCGCGAGTCACGAAGCCAGCTTTGCGCAGAGCGCCGCGCAGGGTTTCGTCGTACTGCATCAGAGCGCGAGTGATACCGTGGCGGATTGCGCCAGCTTGACCACTTACACCGCCACCGATAACGGTGACGTAGATGTCGAACTTTTCAACGGTCTCGGTCAGTTCCAGCGGCTGACGAACTACCATGCGGGCAGTTTCGCGACCGAAGAAATTTTCCAGAGTGCGGTTGTTGATCGAGATGTTACCAGTGCCCGGACGCAGGAAAACGCGTGCGGTTGCGGTTTTGCGACGGCCAGTGCCGTAATTTTGAGTCGCCGACATAATGAACTATTCCGTTAAAACTTCAGTTCTTGGGGCTGCTGAGCAGCATGAGGGTGAGCAGCGCCCGCATAGACTTTCAGCTTGCGATACATGTCGCGACCCAGTGGGCCCTTCGGCAGCATACCTTTAACCGCGATCTCGATCGGGGCTTCAGGCTTCTTGGCAATCAGGCCTTCGAAGTTCGAAGACTTGATACCGCCTGGGAAACCGGAGTGACGGTAGTACATTTTGTCGCTTGCTTTGTTGCCGGTTACACGAACCTGCTCAGCGTTGATGATCACGATGTAGTCACCGGTATCAACGTGAGGGGTGTACTCAGGCTTGTGCTTGCCACGCAGACGGCTGGCGACTTCAGTGGCCAGACGACCCAGGGTCTGACCAGCGGCGTCGACGACAAACCAGTCGCGCTGAACTGTTTCCGGTTTTGCAGTAAAAGTTGTCATTCTTTAATAGCCTCAGGGGCCGCCCTGTAAATTAGACGGCGGATCTTACTGAATAGTGCGTACTTTGACAAGTCAAAGGCAGCCGGATACAGACGCTATCGGGGGCTCGGGTCAGCGCGTCCGTTCAACGGCAAGATTCTTCGGCAGGCGGCGCATCACTTCCACTGCAGAAAGAGGTGGGCAATTATGCAGATTGCGAAAAAAAATTCAACCTGCTTTTATGATTGTTTTGCCGAAGGAGCACCCGATGAAGTATCGACAGCTGGGCCGGACCGACCTGAACGTGAGCGAGATCTGCCTCGGGACCATGACCTGGGGTGAGCAGAATACCGAGGCAGAGGCCTTCGCCCAGATCGAACGGGCCAAAGGCGCGGGGATCAACTTCCTCGATACAGCCGAAATGTACCCAGTGCCGCCCAAGGCCGACACCTATGCCACCACCGAGCGCTACATTGGCAATTACTTCAAGAGCCGAGGCGACCGCGCCGACTGGATCCTCGCCAGCAAGATCGCCGGCCCCGGCAATACCATCGACTACATCCGCGATGGCCAGCTCAAGCACAATCGCAAACATATCGTCGAGGCCCTGGATGCCAGCCTCAAGCGCCTGCAGACCGACTGGATCGACCTGTACCAACTACACTGGCCGGAGCGCAGCACCAACTTCTTCGGGCAATTGAGCTACAAGCACAAGGATGAGCCCGACCTGACGCCGCTGGAAGAAACCCTTGAAGCGCTCGATGAACAGGTCAAGGCCGGCAAGATCCGGCATATCGGCCTGTCCAACGAAACGCCGTGGGGCACCATGAAGTTCCTGGCCCTGGCCGAAGCCCGTGGCTGGACCCGCGCCGTGTCGATCCAGAACCCCTACAACCTGCTCAATCGCAGCTTTGAAGTAGGCCTGGCGGAGATTGCCATCCGGGAACAATGTGGCTTGCTGGCGTATTCGCCGTTGGCCTTCGGCATGCTCAGCGGCAAGTATGAAGGTGGCGCACGGCCGGCAAAGGGCCGCTTGAGCCTGTACAGCCGCTTCAGCCGCTACTTCAACCCGCAGTCGGAAGCGGCTTGCAGCCGTTATGTGGCCCTGGCCCGCGAGCACGGCCTGGACCCGGCGCAGATGGCCCTGGCGTTTGTGACGCAACAGCCGTTTGTGACCAGCAATATCATTGGTGCCACGACACTAGAGCAATTGGATAGCAATATCGCGAGTGCCGAGCTGAAACTGTCGAAAGAGGTGCTGGAGGGGATTGAGGCGATTCAGAAGGACCATCCCAACCCTGCGCCTTGATTGATCTTTAAGCCGCCTTCGCGAGCAAGCCCGCTCCCACATTCGACTGTATTCACACATCAAAATGTGGGAGCTGGCTTGCCTGCGATGAGGCCCTCAAAGGCACTGAAGATTTACAATGCCCGCGCAATGATCTCCTTCATGATCTCGTTGGTCCCCGCATAAATGCGCTGCACTCGCGCATCCGCCCAGGCCCGGGCAATCGGGTATTCCCACATATAGCCGTAGCCGCCGTGCAACTGCACACACTCATCGAGCACCTTGCATTGCAGGTCGGTGGTCCAATACTTGGCCATCGCCGCCGTGGGCACATCCAGCTTGCCTTGCAGATGCAACTCCAGACACTTGTCGACAAACACCCGGCCGATCTGCACCTCGGTGGCAATCTCCGCCAGTTTGAAACGGGTGTTCTGGAAGTCCGCAATCGCCTTGCCAAACGCCTTGCGCTCGCGGGTGTAGTCCAACGTCCACTGCAATGCAGCTTCGGCCGAGGCCAGGGCGCCGATGGCCACGGTCAGGCGCTCCTGGGGCAGCTCCTGCATCAGGTAGGCAAAGCCCATCCCGGCCTGGCCCAACAGGTTCTCCTTGGGTACGCGTACATCCTGGAAGAACAGCTCGGAGGTGTCCTGGGCCTTCATCCCGACCTTCTCCAGGCGCTTGCCCTTGTCGAAGCCCGGCGTATTGGCCTCGACCAGGAACAGGCTGGTGCCCTTGGCGCCGGCCTTAGGGTCGGTCTTGGCCACCACAATCACCAGGTCTGCGAGGAAACCGTTGGTAATAAAGGTCTTGGAGCCATTGATCACATATTCGTCGCCATCCAGCACGGCGGTGGTCTTGACCCCTTGCAGGTCGGACCCGGCGCCCGGCTCGGTCATGGCAATCGCCGTGACCATCTCCCCGGAGACCAGCTTGGGCAAATACTTGTGTTTGAGCACCTCGCTGCCGTAATGCAGGATATACGGCGCAACAATGTCCGAATGCAGAGAAAAACCGATCCCGGTCAGGCCCAGCCGGCCGACTTCTTCAATCACCACGGTGCTGTAGAGAAAGTCCGCGCCCAGGCCGCCGTACTCTTCCGGCAGATGGGAACAGAGCATGCCCGCCTCCCCCGCCTTGCTCCACAGGTTGCGATCAATATGCCCCTGCTTTTCCCATTGCGCGTGGAACGGCACCGCGTCTTTTTCGAGGAAGGTGCGCACGCTCTGGCGAAAGAGTTCGTGCTCCGAGCTGAACAAGGTTCTGGGAATCATGGGTCACCTGCGTCGATTGTCAGACAAAAACAAGATCACAGAGCCTAAGCTGCACGGCCGTCACAGGACACTGGACACATGCGACAAAAAATAAGACGATCCAGCCGTTAGTTGACCACTTTCCCCTATAAGAATAATCGAAATTATGTCTAGCCTCGTCTCCACGCCCCTGCGGCGCGTCAGCATTTTGGCCATTGATCGGGTGTTTGCTTCAACCCTCATGCAAGCCAAGGATTTCTTCCACCTCGCCAGCCTGCGTTACGGCAAACAGCTAGGCCAGGGCCTCACCCCTGCCTTTGAAACCCGTCTGGTGAGCCCCGACGGGCAACCGGTACGCAGCTTCAGCGATGTGATCATGCCGGTGGACGGCGGCCTGGAAAACGCCGACATCATTGTGTTGCCGGCCTTCTGGGATGACTTCGACGCCCTGAGCAAACGCTACCCGCAGATCCTGCCATGGCTGCGCGAGCAGCATGCCCGGGGTGCAGTGCTCTGTGGCGAGGCCACCGGAGTCTTCTGGCTCGCCGAAGCCGGCCTGCTCGATGGCAAGGAGGCGACCACCTACTGGCGCTTCTTCAATGCCTTCAGCGAGCGCTTCCCCAAGGTCCAGCTCAATCAGGACAAGCACCTGACCGACGCCGACAACCTGTACTGCGCCGGCGGCACCACCTCGGCCTGCGATCTCTACATTTATCTGATCGAGCGTTTCTGCGGCGCCAACATCGCCCAGGCCGTAGCCCGCGACATTCTCTACGAAGTGCAGCGCAGCTACGCGCCGGGACGCATCGGTTTTGGCGGGCAGAAGCTGCACCAGGACGTGATCATCCTGCAGATCCAGCACTGGCTTGAAGAGCACTTCGCCGACAAGTTCCGCTTTGAAGATGTCGCCCGCGAACACGGCATGAGCATCCGCAACTTTATGCGCAGGTTCCAGACCGCGACAGGCGACAAGCCGTTGCACTACCTGCAACGCCTGCGGATCGAGACCGCCAAGGGCCTGTTGTCGGGCAGCCGCAAGAGCATCAAGACCATCAGTTATGAAGTGGGTTATGACGATGCGAGCTTCTTTGCGCGGCTGTTCAGGCAGCACACGGAGCTGTCGCCGAACCAGTATCGCCAGCAGTTCCAGCAGGCCGCCTGACTAAAGCCGGACACAACCAAATGTGGGAGCGGGCTTGCTCGCGAATGCGATGTGTCAGTTAACGAATAAGTCGACTGATACACCGCATTCGCGAGCAAGCCCGCTCCCACATTTTGGTTCGGTGTTTGCCTAGGGCTTGTGCGCCCGCGCCAGGAACTCGTGGGACTGCATTTCCAGCAAGCGGCTCAAGGTTCGCTGGAATTCGAAGTTCAAGCGACCGCCAGTGTAGAGGTCCTTGAGTTCGACTTCGGCCGAGATGATCAGCTTGACGTTACGGTCGTAGAATTCATCGACCATGTTGATAAAGCGCCGGGCGATGTCGTCGGTGGTCACGCTCATTTGCTCGACGCCGCTCAAGATCACCGCGTGGAAGATCTTGCCCAGTTCGATGTAGTCGTTCTGGCTGCGCGGGCCGTCGCACAGTTCGCGGAAGTCGAACCAGGCCACGTCATCACAGGTGCGCAGGGCAATGATCTGGCGATTTTCGATCATCAACTTATCGTTTTCCACCGCCTGGGTGCATTCCGGCGTCAGCGCGCGGAAGCTCTTGCGCAGGCTTTCGTGGGCCGCTTCGTCGAGGGGGAAGTGGAACAGCTCGGCTTGCTCAAGGTGACGCAGACGGTAGTCGACGCCGCTGTCGACGTTGACGATATCGGTGTGCTGCTTGATCAGCGCGATGGCCGGCAGGAAGCGCGCGCGTTGCAGGCCGTCCTTGTAGAGGCCGTCGGGCACGATGTTCGAGGTGGCGACCAGGGTCACGCCGTTCTTGAACAACTCTTCCATCAGGGTGCCAAGGATCATCGCGTCGGTAATATCGGACACGAAGAACTCATCGAAGCAGATCACCCGCGCCTCTTGGGAAAAGCGCTTGGCGATGATGGTCAGCGGGTTCTTCTCGCCATGCAGGGTCTTCATCTCTTCGTGCACACGCTTCATGAAGCGGTGGAAGTGCGTGCGCGATTTTTCCTTGAACGGCAGCGCTTCGAAGAAGGTATCGACCAGGTACGTCTTGCCTCGGCCCACGCCCCCCCAGAAATACAGGCCCTTGACCGGCACCAGGTCTTTCTTGCCAAACAACTTGCTGAGCATCCCGGGTTTGCTCTGCGAGGCTGCGACCAGGTCTTCGTACAGGCGCTGCAAATGGCGCACCGCCGTTTCCTGGGCCGCATCATGGAAAAAGTCGGGGCGCTTCAGATCAGCTTGATATCGTTCTAGGGGCGTCATAATTTCGTTAGCAAGGCAACAAAAACGGGCCGTCACTGTAACGACGGCCCCGGATAATGGCAATCAACCCTTGGTCGGGTCAGTCCTCGATGGGCGTCAACGCCACGCGCACGGCTTCGATGGCGGCATCCCGCGCAGCGGCGTCGGCAAAGGCCGGGCTGTCGGCGACACACGCGCCTTCGAGCCACACACTGAAGCTTGAAGCTTCACTGCGCACATCCAGCGCCTGGCCGGACTGCAACTGCTTGGTCGCAGCGCCCGCCGCCTTGCCGTCGGCGAAGTTGCGCGACAGCAGCAACTGCTCGCCATCGGCCGCCAGCAGGCGGAAGCGGAAACTGCCGTCGTCTTCACGAAAGCTCACAAAGCGTGCGGCCTTCACCGCCTTCTTCTTGGTGTTGACTGCCTCGGCGGCCTGGTTGACGAACGAGCGCAGGCCCACGGCTTCGCGCAGCTCTTGCAGGAATGGGCCGGCAACCGCACGGGCTTTCTTGGCGCCGACCAGCAGCAGGTCTTCCATGTCCGAGGGGCGCGACATCAATTGATGGTAACGCTCGCGGGCTTCGCCCAGCTGATCGTCCAGCAACTGGAACAGGCGGTTCTTCGCCTCGCCCCAGCCCAGGCCGTCGAGCAGTTCGCTGCGCAGTTGTTGTTCCTGCTGCGGGGTAGCAAACGCCTGGTACAAGGTGAACAGGTGCGAGTTATCCGGATCCTTGGCCTCACCCGGCGCGCGGGAGTCGGTGACGATCCGCGAGATCGCGTCCTTCATGTCCTTGGCGCTGGTGAACAACGGGATGGTGTTGTCGTAGCTTTTCGACATCTTGCGTCCATCCAGGCCCGGCAAGGTGGCGACGCTTTCTTCGATCAACGCCTCGGGCATGGTGAAGAACTCACGGCCCTTGCCAAACAGATGGTTGAAACGCTGGCCGATATCACGGGCCATTTCCACGTGCTGGATCTGGTCGCGGCCGACCGGCACCTTGTGCGCGTTGAACATCAGGATGTCCGCCGCCATCAGCACCGGGTAGCTGTACAAGCCCATGCTGATCCCGGCATCCGGGTCTTCGCCGCTTTCCAGGTTCTTGTCCACCGAGGCCTTGTAGGCGTGGGCGCGGTTGAGCAGGCCCTTGGCCGCGACGCAGGTCAGCAGCCAGGTCAGCTCGGGAATTTCCGGGATATCGGACTGGCGATAGAACGTCACCCGGTTCACATCCAGGCCACCGGCCAGCCAGGTCGCGGCGATTTCCATACGCGAGCGCTGGATGCGCTGCGGGTCATCGCACTTGATCAGGGAGTGGTAGTCGGCCAGGAAGTAGAACGAATCGGCATTGGCATCCTGGCTGGCGAGGATCGCCGGGCGGATGGCACCGGCGTAGTTGCCCAGGTGCGGTGTGCCGGTGGTGGTGATGCCGGTGAGGATACGGGTACGAGTCGTCATGGGTAATCGCTTATCAGACTGCTATCAATTCGAAAGGCGCGGCAGGACCAGATCCTTGAGATCCGTCAGCTTGCCATGGAAAAAGTGTCCACATTCTGCCACTTTCAGCAGTTCATGGGGGCGTTTCAGGGCCGCGGACCAGTCGTAGACGGTCTGCGGGTCGACCACTTCGTCGGTTTCCGGCTGGATCAGGGTCAGCGGGCAGTCCTGTGGCAGCACGTCCTCATCACGCAAACGCATGACCGCCGCAGCCACCATGAACAGGTGCGCGAGTTTTTCGCCCTTGGCTTCCAGGCGCCCGCCGAGACTTGCAGCAACAAATCCACCGAACGAGAAACCCAACAAGGTGATGGGCAAGTCCGGGTGCTTTTCACGCAGCCAACCGGCCGCCGCTTGCGCATCGTCCACTTCACCGGTGCTCATGTCGTGGGTACCGGCACTGGCACCCACGCCACGGTAATTGAAACGCAAAGTGATCAAACCGGCATCGCGAGCGGTGCGTTGCAAGGTCGATACGACTTTATTAAGCATGGTGCCACCCTGCACCGGGTTGGGGTGGCAGATCAGCGCCAGGCCACGTGGCTCGGGGTGATCCAGATACAGGGCTTCCAATTGGCCTACCGGGCCATCGATCAAAACAGGGGTTTCACGCATGAGCAAGGAATGAACTCCGTGACCTCTCAAGGGGTCGACTCGTCTAGCTAAAAGTCTGTGCATGGCATCATTGCGAGCTTAATCGCGGTATACAGCGCAGGTCCGAGCCGTTAACGTAAAGCAAAGCCGTTTATAGAGGAAGGACTCGTGGAACACTCGCTCTTAGTTTGGTTGTTGCCGACTCTTGCCCTGGTTGCCGGTGTCGCCATTGGATTCCTGATTGCTCGCCTGCTGCCGAATGCCGCGCCTAACCGCACGCAGCGTCAGCTGGACGACATCCAGGAACGTTTTGACAGTTATCAGAACGAGGTTGTTACCCACTTCAACAGCACCGCGACCCTGGTCAAGAAGCTCACCCAGAGCTACCAGGAAGTACAGGATCACCTCGCCGATGGCGCCAATCGCCTGGCCCTGGACGACATCACCCGTCAGCGTCTGCTGGCAGCACTGCACTCCGATGCCGCGCAAGCCCCGCGGGAACGCCTGACCCCACCTCGGGAAAACCAGGAGCCACCACGGGACTACGCACCCAAAACGCCGAACGCCCCCGGCATGCTGGATGAGCATTACGGCCTGAAGAAGTAAGTCGCTTTCAAGCCACAACAAAAAGCCCGGCTGATCGATGATCAGCCGGGCTTTTTGTTAAATCTACACAAACCAAATGTGGGAGCGGGCTTGCTCGCTCCCACACTGACCGAGTACCGCCCTCAGCGGCGTACCGGGCGCTTCTGCAACTTGCGCTGCAAGGTCCGGCGATGCATGCCCAACGCTCGGGCAGTCGCCGAGATATTGCCTTCATGCTCGGTCAACACACGCTGGATGTGCTCCCACTGCAGGCGGTCCACCGACATCGGGTTTTCCGGCACCAGGGTGTCGAGGTCGGCGTGCTCGGAGAGCAGCGCGGCCAGTACGTCATCCGCATCGGCCGGCTTGCACAGGTAGTTGCAGGCACCGCGCTTGATCGCCTCGACGGCGGTGGCAATGCTGGAGTAGCCGGTGAGGATCAGCACGCGCATTTCCGGGTCCAGTTCCAGCAGCTTGGGCAATAGCACCAGGCCGGAGTCGCCGTCCATTTTCAGGTCCAGTGCCGCGTAGTCCGGCAGGTCGGCCTGGGCGATGGTCAGGCCTTCTTCAGCGGAGCCTGCGGTGCTGACGCGAAACCCGCGACGGCTCATGGCGCGCGCCATCACGCGGGTAAAGGTGGCATCGTCATCTACCAGCAACAGGTGCGGCAGTTCTTCGCCTTCGACTTGGATCTCGTCACTCATCGATGTCTCCTCGTGCAGCACGGGGCAGGCGCAGCTCGGTGAGCGTGCCGCCTTCCTCATGGGGGTAAAGTTTCACCGAGCCGCCAGCGCGGGTCACGCTGGCCTTGCTCAAGAACAGGCCCAGGCCGAAGCCTTTGCCCTTGGTGGTAAAGAATGGCTTGCCGATTTGTTCGGCGATGGCCAGCGGCACACCGGCGCCGTGGTCACGAATGCTGATGGTGAGGGTTTCCGAATCCCAGTCCAGTTGCACCTCCAGCCCTTCCGGGCAGGCGTCGGCTGCATTGTTCAACAGGTTCAACAATGCCTGGGTCAAGTCCGGCGGTGGCGCCATGCGCGGTACCGCGCCCTGCCCCAACAGGTGGAAACGGTAACTGGCTTCGGGGCGCATCAGGTGCCAGCGGTTCAGCGCTTCGTGCAGCCACTGGGTGACGTCTTGCATGTCCACCGCCAGGCGCCGGTTGGCTTCAGCGGCGCGCACCAGTTGCTGCAAGGTTTGCTTGCACTGCTTGACCTGTTCCTGCAGCACGCTGAGGTCGTCCTGTAGCGCCGGGTCGTGATGGTCCTGGCGCATTTCCTTGATCAGCACGCTCATGGTCGCCAACGGCGTACCCAGCTCATGGGCTGCGCCGGCGGCCTGGGTCGCCACTGCCAACAGTTGCTGGTCGCGCAGGCCCTCTTCGCGGCGGATAGCGCGCAGCTCTTCCTGGCGCCGCAGCTCTTCGGCCATGCGCGCGGCAAAAAACGTGATCACCGCCGCCGACAACGCAAAGCTCAGCCACATGCCGTAGATCTGCAGGTTTTCCCGGGCGATCGGGAAGGTTTCCAGGGGATAGAATTGCGCCAGCAACAAGGTATAGAGCGCCAGGGCAATCCCCGACAGGATCACCGAATAGCGCCACGGCAACGTCACGGCAGCAATGGTCAGCGGCACCAGGTAATAGGAAACAAACGGGTTGGTGGAGCCACCGGAGAAATACAGCAACACACTGTGGATAAACAGGTCGCAGGCCAGTTGCAGGGCATACTCCAGCTCCGTCACCGGCCACGTGGTACGCAGGCGGATGGCCGTGAACACACACAGCACCGTGGAAAAACCCAAGGTCACCCACAGTTGCAGCCAGGGCAACGGCAGCAGCTCAAACCAATAGGCGAGCCCCACGGAACCGGCTTGGGCGGCCAGGACCAGGGTGCGGATAAACGTCAGGCGCCAGAGGTTCTGGCGAGTGGCGGAAGTCAGTTGTACGGGGGCGAGCATGAGCTCTCCTGATGAGCGCTCCAGGCGGATCGCAAGGAGTATAAACGAAGCCAGGGTATCGACAGCGTGTGTGTGGCCCTTTGACGCAGGTCACACAATCAGGAACGCCGGATGCAAATTGACCGTTCGTCGGCATCGCGCCAAGGTGTAGAGAATTTGTAACCCGACGAACCCAAATCGCCCGTCTACAGTCTTATCGAACACGATCACCCTCAAGGAGTTTCCATGTCACGTTTGACTCGCAGTGCCGCCCTTATTGCCCTCAGCGTTGGCACCGTCGCCAGCCTGCCCGTGCTGGCTGCCGATCAACTGCACTACAACCAGATTTCCCTGCGTGCCGAAGTCAGCCAGGAAGTGGCCCGCGACCAGATGATCGTCACCCTGTACACCGAGTCCCAGAACACCGACCCGGCCAAGCTGGCCGCAGAAATCACCACCACCATGAACAAGGCGCTGGCCCAGGCCCGTGAAGTCAAAAGCGTGACCCTGCGCCAGGGCAGCCGTAACAGCTACCCGATCTACGACAACAAGAACCAGAAGATCACCGGCTGGCGTGAACGCGCCGAACTGCGCATGGAGAGCTCGGACTTCGCGGCGCTGTCCAAGCTCACCGGCGAGATGCTGACCCACCTGAAAATGGACAGCATGGACTTCGCCATCGCCAACCCGACCCGCAAGGCCAGCGAAGATACGCTGCTCAAGGAAGCGGTCGCTGCGTTCAAGGCCCGCGCCCAACTGGCCACCGACGCATTGGGTGGCAAGGGCTACAAGATCGTCAACCTGAACTTCAACACCAATGGTTATCCACAGCCCTACGCCCGTGGCGGCATGATGATGAAGGCCGCGGCGATGGATTCGGCGCCGACGCCTGAGGTCGAGGCCGGTACCAGCCAGGTCAGCATGAGCGCTGATGGGGTGATCGAAGTTCAGATGCCCTGATTGAGCAATACCTGAGCTGTAATAACGCTGCCTTCGGGCGGCGTTTTTTTTGCCTTTACAACAGCGCATGATTCCCCCTGAACGCTGTAGTCATCGGCTTAAAACTCAACATCCAAAGCAAACCAAATCGTAAAACTGGAACTTATCACACTCATAACACCACCAAAAATCGCATACAAAAAAACCACAACAAGGACGCTGCTATTACATTAACGACCAATATAAATTTACTTACTAAAAACGAGTCAACCATGAATATAAGCCAACCTTCTGCGCTCCCTCTTACGGTCATACCTCAGTCCCCAATACATCATCGCCATACTCTAAGCATTGACAGCTCACCCTCCCCAGAAAACAAAATCGAGGACCGTATAACCGACTCAGAAGATAAAAGAATTGACGACAAACAAAAGTATATTTCGGGCGCTTCTTCCAACCCCGAAACCAGTATCTATAGCGCAACTATTTATGGCGCAAATTCGGCACCTCCACCGAATAAAAACTATACGCTGGAAGAGCGAAAAAATCATATTGATAGCTATGCTCATCGCGTAAAAGATCAGATAGAAAATGTGGAAGTCGGTAGTGAAAACGAAAGAAACGTCAAGTTCCAGAGCGCTCGCCAGTTCCTTGAACCTTCAGGTTATTTCAGTGGCGGTTTGTTGGCGGCAGGATACGACCCCCATGAAAAAATCACAGTGACGTTCACATCCTACGTCGGGATGGGAAAACCCGAAACACTGAACAATACCTTCCAACGTACTTATCATGCATGGGAAATTGCAGCGGGCGCCCTTGCACACGATGAAGTTCAACGGGGAGGCCCGGCAAACTTCAACTTTATGGAAATCCCGGAAAAAGACAAAAGCCTGGCTGCCGACCTGACATCGGTCGGCAAAAAACTCCAGGATCATTGGGAAAGTGATTTTTCCACCCCCATAAAAAGCGGTTTAAAACTTCTGGAAAAACTGGGACTTCCAGGAGCCTCACTAGGCTCGCAACTCCTTGAAGACAGTAGATTCACGAAAGAAATAGCGCTCCGCTCGGGGAAAGCCGACGCCTATCTGGTACGGGGAACCTTGCAGAATTTCCGAAATAACCAGGACAGCTTTGAAAGCTTAAGCCCCGAAGGTAAAGAAGCAATAATTCGTACCCTGGATAAAAATGGGCAAGTCATTATCCCCAACATATATGGCTACCCATTGTCCGGACATGCTTTTATTCCTTATACGCCATATGATGGTGATTACAAGAGCAGACCCACTCAGGGTTTAATGATTAATTTGAAGAACGGCAGCCTCCGTGAAATACATGGCGATAAAGAGTTTGCGACATGGGCCAAAGACAACCGTGACAACTTACTGCAGAGTTTCAACGCCAGAGACAAGCAAGGCGGCAAAGATGCTCACTGGCCCATGGCAGGTGAAGTGCTCGACAATTTGATTTCCGGTGCCAACGCCCACTACCCCGGGTATTACAGTAAAACGTCAGATCAATCCATACCGGTTTCGCAGACATTCAATTACACCAGCTCACGTGGTTCAGATTATAATTTGAAATATGGCAATCTGGATGACGGCATTGCCGAAAAATACCAGGCCGTAAACACAAAAAATGCGGTATGGGCCGACCAAACCGAGGTGTTTGGCTCCTTGCAACAAACCTGGAAGGCCGCGAAGGATTTTTGGGGTAACACGTTCGCTTACATCCCCGGCCTTAGCAATCAGGGCAATATTGTATTTGGCATCCACGATGGCATCTATGGCATGACGGCCTCTGACCGCGTTGGAGGCAATGCTGCTGCGGTAATATCAGCCCTGCAATTGGCTCACGATGCTGCGCCGTTTGCAGCAGAGGAATTTTTAGGTGAAGTCCCCCTCTCTTTTAAGGCTCTAAAAGCCGAAGATTACAGTTGGAGATATAACTCGAAAACTAATGATTATGAATTGGTGAGAACGTCAAAAACTAAGAGCGGTATCAATGAAGCTGAGGCATCCAGACAGGGAAGGACAGTCGCAAGTAGCGAGGAGGGTGACATTCGACCAAAACAACCTGAAACGGTCAATCCATTGCGTCCCAGCCAGTCGGGGCATATCAGCCAGTACGCAGTACCGGACGGCGAGAAAGTCATCGAATATGCCGTGCGCAACGCCAAGGGTATTTATCAGATAAAGGATCCACTTACCGGTGCAGACAGTTGGTTCATTCGCTATACCGATGCGCAAGGCGTCCCTGGAGTGTATGAGATCAAAAGCGACTTCAAACTGAGCAACGGTTATGTGCAGATCATTGACCCCAAAACCAGAGCGCCGGTAATGACCGTCCACTCATCCGGTCACGGCGAGTGGGTACCGGCCAATGGAAAGGGTGGCGTCAAATGGCCTTGGGAGCGTACCCCCTCGCCTACGCCAAGTGATGATCCGAAGTCTCCTCCCACCTTTGCTATTAACTTTCTCGACCTCAATGGTAAAAAACTTCCCTCGGCTGACAGGATTGATGAATTCCTGAAAGTCCGAGAAGGAACCCAATATGACTACGCCGGTAACAACTATGAAGAGAACGGAGTCATCAAAACAAAACTCCAGGTAGCCTGGAGCATCGAAGACAATAACTTCGCCGTTGCACCCGGAGAAAAAGCACAATTCACGGAACACAGTTCGAACAAGTACTCACCCAACTTTGTTTTGGATTTAAATCGCAATACTTATACCGTTGTCACGACAGAAAATGGGCTTCCCGTGTCTAAGCCGCTGAATGCCGGGGCAGGCTCAGGCTCGGCCGAAGGCATCAGACAAGGACGATTGCAGCAATTTGAGCAAGTTATTCCTGACGCCGATCTGCGTGCCAGTATTTCCGAGGTCGCTCATCAAGGTTCTCTGGCTCCTGCCGTCATGGATCTGAGCCCGGGATCGATACTGCAAGATGGCTATTTATTCGCTGCTGACGATACTCAGTTTTATATCGTGTACGACCCAGCCAAGGACCTGACCAAGGTTCAGGTTACTTCCATAGGACATCTCTCCTACCCGGACAAAGATATCCGCAATATTCCAGGTGTGGAGGTAACGATCCGCAGGACCTTCGCAATACGCAAGGGCAATGAGTTGGGCAGCCCATATCCGATCGACAAAGACGCCCCAACCATTATTGAGGTATCCGTCACCCCCCGGCATGAAGTGACCAGGTAACGTCCCTCTACTGGGTTCACCTGCTCAAGGTGCGCCAGCCCCTGGACATGACCATCGATAAACCGGCGATTATCCAGGAGGCGTATCAAAGTGCCGGGCAATTGGCGCAGAACGCACAGCCTGCGGCCCAGTGGTCTTATGACCCCAACATCAAGGATGCACCGCACGATCCGGCCAAGGCTCGGGCGCTACTAAAAGAAGCAGGGGTTGCACCAGGTACCACTATCAACCTGTAGGCGATGACCGTGCAGCGCGCCTCCAATCCCAACGCGCGAATGTCGGCGCAAGTGATCCAGCACGACTGGGCCAAAATCGGGATCACCGCCAATATCGTCAGCTATGAGTGGGGCGAATACATCAAACGCGCAAAAAACGGCGAGCACGATGTGATGATTTACGACTGGACCGGCGACAACGGTGCCCCGGATAACTGGCTCGGCGTGCTCTACAGTTGTGCCACAGTCAAGGGCAGCAACTATGCAAAATGGTGTAACCCGCAGTACGACCAACGGGTGCAGAAGGCCAAGCTCAGCAGTGACCGTAACGAGCGCATCAAGTGGTATTAAGAGGCGAAAAAAATACTTAAGGATCAGGTACCTATAACGCCTGTTGCGAACTCGACGGTTTTCCAGCCGCTGTGCAAGGACGTCCAGGACTTCAAGATCAGCCCGTTTGGGCTGACACCGCTCTACGGTGTAAGTCTGAATAAGTAACAGCTACGCCCTAACCGAGTGCACCAGACGCCTCGGGCGGGCCGATTCGGTGCATGTCGCGCACCGAAAAAAACCCTCAAAGATGCAGTTTTGTGTCGAAAATTACATGAATGCGACATTCCTGTACGTTCGTACCACTCTTTGACGCTTGTAGCCTCTCGACATCTTGCATTGGGTATGGGGCCTGCATAAGTATCCGCAGGCCGACTCACGAGGTCGCCCTCAATTCCAAAAATGACAACAAATCATGAGGCCAACATGCTTAAACACGCAGTCATTCCGTTTTTAGTCAGCGCCGGTTTAATGGCCGCTGCACCTTTCGCCCAAGCGGCGACTAATCTGGTGTTCTGCTCCGAAGGGAGCCCGGCCGGTTTCGACCCAGGCCAGTACACCACCGGAACAGACTTCGATGCTTCGGCCGAAACCATGTTCAACCGTCTTAGCCAGTTCGAGCGCGGCGGCACCGCCGTGATTCCTGGCCTGGCCACCAAATGGGACGTGTCCGAAGATGGCCTGACGTACACCTTCCACCTGCGCGAAGGTGTCAAGTTCCATACCACCCCGTACTTCAAGCCGACGCGCGAATTCAACGCCGACGACGTACTCTTCACCTTCAACCGGATGATCAATAAAGACGATCCATTCCGTAAGGCCTACCCCACCGAGTTCCCGTACTTCACGGACATGGGGATGGACACCAACATCAAGAACATCGAGAAAATCGACGACCACACTGTCAAGTTCACCCTTGGCACCGTGGACGCCGCGTTTATCCAGAACCTGGCCATGAGCTTCGCCTCGGTACAGTCGGCTGAATACGCCGCCCAACTGTTGAAGGACGGCAAGCCCCAGGACATCAACCAGAAGCCGGTCGGCACTGGTCCGTTCGTGTTCAAGAGCTACCAGAAAGACTCCAACATCCGCTTCACCGGCAACAAGGATTACTGGAAGCCTGAAGACGTGAAGATCGACAACCTGATCTTCGCTATCACCACCGACCCATCGGTGCGTGTACAAAAACTCAAGAAGAACGAATGCCAGGTCACCCTCTTCCCGCGTCCGGCCGACCTCAAGGCCCTGGGCGAGGACAAGACCCTGAAACTGCCACATCAGGCCGGTTTCAACCTGGGTTATATCGCCTACAACGTCATGCCGGTCCTCAAGGGCCAGACAGCGGCCAACCCACTGGCCGACCTGCGCGTACGCCAGGCCCTGGACATGTCGGTCAATAAGCAGCAGATCATCGACTCGGTGTACCAGGGCGCAGGCCAGTTGGCAGTCAATGCCATGCCGCCGACCCAATGGTCCTATGACGAGACCATCAAGGACGTCCCGCACGACGTGGCCAAGGCCAAGGAGTTGCTCAAGGAAGCCGGCGTCAAGGAAGGCACCGAAATCACACTGTGGGCCATGCCGGTCCAACGCCCGTACAACCCCAACGCCAAGCTGATGGCCGAAATGCTGCAGAACGACTGGAAGCAGATCGGCCTGAAGGTCAACATTGTCAGCTACGAGTGGGGCGAGTACATCAAGCGCTCCAAGGGCGGCGAGAACCAGGCCATGATCATCGGCTGGAGCGGTGACAATGGTGACCCGGACAACTGGCTGAACGTGCTGTTCGGCTGCGATTCCCTGGCCGGCAACAACTTCTCCAAATGGTGTGACAAGAAATTCGACGGCATCGTGAAAGAAGCCAAGGCCACCTCGGATGTCGCCAAGCGCACCGAACTGTACAAACAGGCGCAACACGTCCTCAAAGATGCAGTCCCTATGACACCTATCGCGCACTCGACGGTGTATCAACCCATGCGCAACAACGTGCAGGACTTCAAGATCAGCCCATTTGGCTTGAATTCCTTCTACGGGGTGAGCGTCAGCAAGTAGTGATCTCTGGCGGCGACGTTTCATAACGTCGCCGTTTTTGCATCCGCCAAGATCCTAGGAATCGGGCCACATCAACAGAGGCTGCCGCCCTACAGCAGCTAACTGCCGATGTTCCGTCCGATACCTACAAGGTCTGTCCGGTTCTGCGCATTTACTGCCCGGCCCTCGTTCCCTAACGTCGAGGTAGGCAAACACGCAGTTCCGATACGGCATTTGCTGTGGATGGGAGCAGTGCTTTCTCCATGCCAGGTAAGGCGTGGCGATTGTTCACTGACGAAAATGATAAACATGGATTGGGGACCGTCATGCGCCATACCACCGTTCTATCCGCAATATTGGGCACCAGCCTGTTGGCCGTCGCTTCGATGGGCCAGGCTGCCGAGAAGAAAAGCCTGGTGTTCTGCTCCGAAGGCAGCCCGGCAGGGTTCGATACCGCGCAATACACCACCGCCACCGACAACGATGCGGCCGAGCCGATCTACAACCGCCTGGTTGAGTTCGAAAAGGGTGAAACCGGCGTCGTCCCAGGGCTGGCTACCAAGTGGGATATTTCACCCGATGGCCTGACCTACACCTTCCATCTGCGCGAAGGGGTGAAATTCCACAGCAACAAGGAATTCAAGCCGACACGGGATTTCAATGCCGATGACGTGCTGTTCACCTTCAACCGCATGCTTGACCCCGACCACCCGTTTCGCAAGGCCTACCCCACCGAGTTCCCGTACTTCAACGGGATGAGCCTGAACAAGAACATCGCCAAGGTCGAAAAAACCGACCCGCACACCGTGGTGATGACCCTCAATACGGTCGACGCGGCGTTTGTCCAGAACATCGCCATGAGCTTCGCGGCGATCCTCTCGGCCGAATATGCCGAGCAACTGCTCAAGGCCGGCAAGCCCAGCGATATCAACCAGAAGCCAATCGGCACCGGGCCGTTCGTGTTCCAGCGTTACCAGAAGGATTCGCAGATCCGTTACGCCGGCAACAAACAATATTGGGACCCGAGCAAGGTCAAGCTCGACCAACTGATTTTCGCCATCAACACCGACGCGTCGGTGCGGGTACAGAAGCTCAAGGCCAATGAATGCCAGGTCACCCTGCATCCACGCCCGGCCGATGTCGACGCCCTCAAGGCCGACCCGAACCTGCAACTGCTGACCAAGCCTGGCTTCAACCTCGGCTACATCGCCTATAACGTACGGCACAAACCCTTCGACCAGCTCGAAGTGCGCCAGGCCCTGGACATGGCGGTGAACAAGCAGAGCATCTTGAATGCCGTGTACCAGGGCGCGGGGCAACTGGCGGTCAACGCCATGCCACCGACCCAGTGGTCCTACGACGACACCATCAAGGACGCCGCCTACAACCCGGAAAAAGCCAAGGAACTGCTCAAGGCCGCCGGCGTCAAGGAAGGTACCGAGATCACCCTGTGGGCCATGCCCGTGCAGCGCCCGTACAACCCCAACGCCAAACTGATGGCCGAAATGCTGCAAAGCGACTGGGCCAAGATCGGCCTCAAGGTCAAGATCGTCAGCTATGAGTGGGGCGAGTACATCAAGCGCACCAAGAACGGCGAACACGATATCAGCCTGATTGGCTGGACCGGCGACAACGGTGACCCGGACAACTGGCTGGGTACCCTCTACAGCTGCGACGCCATCGGCGGGAACAACTACTCGATGTGGTGTGACCCGGCGTACGACAAGCTGATCAAGCAAGCCAAGGTCGTCACCGACCGAGAACAACGGACTGTTCTGTACAAACAGGCGCAGCAACTGCTCAAACAGCAGGTGCCGATCACGCCTGTCGCCCACTCGACGGTCAACCAACCGTTAAGCACCAAGGTCGAAGGTTTCAAAGTGAGCCCCTTCGGCCGCAACGTGTTCTCGGGCGTCAGTATCACCCCATAAGAAAATAACCGGATGCGCAGAGCGAAGTTGGCTCTGCGGCAAACGTGTAGCTGTAATTCGCGAAATGCCCTACAGCAAACGTTTGCAAAGGCTTGAAGAGTTACACACCCAATAACCGGTTCACCTAATGAGACCGGTATTAAAAAAAGAGAACCAAAGGAGCTCCACCCATGAAATTGAGCAGCAAAGTGCTACTGGCCATGGCCATCAGCAGCATCACCGCCACCGCCTACGCGGAATCAGTGAGCCAGGACTTCGTTCCAACCACACTGGCCGGAACCAACGCCCAAAGCGAAGCCAAAGGCTTTGTCGAAGACTTCAGCCTGGGCGGCCAGACGCGTAACTGGTACTCCCATGAAAGCAAGTACCGTGGTGGCACCTTCGAATACCAAAAGCACGGTAAAACCCTGACCGACCGCAACCGTACCAACTGGGTACAGGGCACCATCCTCAACGCCAGCTCGGGTTTCACCGAAGGTACCGTAGGCGTCAAGACCGAAGTTGCGGTGTACAACGCTCTGGTCCTGGACCGCAGCAAGCGTGACATCAAGGGCGGCTCCAACCGTACCCTGGCTGATTCCAGCGGCGACGCCGTAGATCAGTGGAGCAAGCTGGGCCTGGCCAACGTGCAATTCCGTGTGTCGAACACCACCCTGACCGCCGGTCGCCAGAACTTCAGCAGCGCGATCGTCGACACCATCGGCAACCGTGCCCTGCCTTCGAGCTTCCAGGGCGTGAGCATCGACAGCCAGGAGTTCAGCAACCTGTCGTTCCAGGGCGGCATTTTTGACCGCGTATCGCCGCGTAGCGAGCAAAGCCTGTCGAAATTCCGTACCGAGTACGGCAATGGTGCCGAGACCGATAAGGTCTACACCGCCGGCGTGAACTACCAGCCACTCAAAAGCCTGAAAACCAGTTTCTTCGCCGCCAACGTCAAGGACTTCTGGAACCAGTACTACTTTGGCGCAACCCACGAATTGGGTGATAGCCAACAACTGGCGCTGACCACTGGCTTCAACTACTACAAGACCGTTGACGAAGGCAAAAAGGAAATGGGGGAAATCGACAACGATACCTACTCCCTGTCCTTGGGCCTGGCTCACCAGGCTCACAGCCTGACCTTCTCTTATCAGCATGTGAACGGTAACGAATACTTCGACTACCTGCACGAAACCAACGGCATCTACCTGGCCAACTCCCTGACGTCGGACTTTAACGGCCCGAACGAGAAATCGTTCCAGATCGCCTACGCCATCAACATGGCCGAATACGGCGTGCCTGGCCTGAAGTTCAACGCCTACTCGGCACGCGGCTGGGACATCGACGGCACCCACTACACCGGCAACGGTGGCCGGGCCAAATTCGCCTATGACGGCATCCAGAAGCAAGACGGCGAGAAACACCAGGAATACGGTGTAGGCGCTGGCTACGCGATCCAGAGCGGCCCGCTCAAGGCCACGGCTATCCGTGCAACCTACGTCGAACACCGTGGCAGCAAGTTCCAGTCTGACGGCAGCATCAAGGAATTCCGTCTGGTCACCACCATTCCATTCAACATTCTTTAATTAGCGCCAGGTGCACCGCGGGCTCAGGACGAGTTCGCGGTGCATGCTTGTCTGGTTGAAACAATCGTGGAGGACTCCTAGATGAAAATGCTCCCGTTACAAGCTGCCATCGCTGCTGCGCTGTTGAGTGTGGCCGTCGGCATTTCAGCCAAGCCGCTGGTGGTCTGCACCGAAGCCAGCCCGGAAGGCTTCGACCCGGTCCTGTACACCACGGCCGTCACCGCCGACGCCGCCGCCGAAACCATGTTCAACCGCCTGGTGGACTTCAAGCCCGGCACCACCCAAATCGTGCCCGCGCTCGCCAAGTCCTGGGACATCAGTGAAGACGGCCTGACCTATACGTTCCACCTGCGCGATGACGTCAAGTTCCATACCACCGACTACTTCAAGCCCACGCGTAACCTGAATGCCGACGACGTGCTCTGGAGCTTCCAGCGTCAACTGGACCCGAAACACCCGTGGCACGACAAGTCCACCACCGGCTTCCCTTATTTCGAAAGCATGGGTTTCAAGGAACTGCTCAAAAGCGTCGAGAAGACTGATGACCATACCGTGGTCTTCACCCTGACCCGCCCCGAAGCGCCGTTCCTGGCCGATGTTGCGATGCCGTTCACCGCCATCCATTCCGCCGAATACGCCGACAAGCTGCTGGCTGCCAACAAGACCGGCGAGCTCAACAGCAAGCCGATCGGCACCGGCCCGTTCATTTTCACCCGCTACCAGAAAGACGCCCAGGTGCGCTTCAAGGCCAACCCGGAGTACTTCCGTGGCAAGCCGCCCGCCGACCCGCTGATCCTGGCGATCGCGGTGGATAACAACGTGCGCCTGCAAAAACTCAAGGCCAATGAGTGCCAGATCGCCCTGTATCCCAAACCCGATGACCTGCCGAGCATCAAGGCCGATCCAAACCTGAAGGTCGCGGAACTGGCGGCAATGACCACCGCCTACACCGCCATGAACACCACCCACAAGTACATGAGCGACGCGCGGGTGCGCCACGCGATCAACATCGCGTTCGACAAAAAAGGCTATAACGAATCCCTGTACGGCAAAGGCAATGCCGTCGACGCCACCGGCCCGTACCCGCCGACCCTGCTAGGCTTCAACGACAAGTTGAAAAACCCGGCCCGCGACCTGGACAAGGCCCGCGCCTTGCTCAAGGAAGCCGGCGTGCCAGAAGGCACTGAGTTCACCCTGTTCACCCGCAACGGCGGCGGCCCGACCAACCCCAACCCGATGCTTGGTGCCCAGCGTATGCAGGCGGATCTGGCGCAGATTGGCCTGAAGGTCAATATCAGGGTCATGGAGTGGGGCGAAATGCTCAAGCGCGCCAAGGCTGGCGAGCACGACATGGTCTCTGCCGGCTGGGCCGGGGATAACGGCGACCCAGACAACTTCCTCACGCCGAACCTGAGTTGCGATGCCGCGAAAAACGGCGAAAACTACGCCCGCTGGTGTAACCAGGAGTTTCAGGGCTTGATCGACAAGGCCCGCGCCATCGCTGAACCCACACAGCGCGCCGCACTCTATGAACAAGCGCTGGACGTTTTCGACAAGGACCAACCGTGGATCCCCATGGCCTACCCGAAAATGTTCACCGCCATGCGTAAAAACGTCGAGGGTTATACCCAAAGCCCCCTGACCAACAATAACTTCGCCACCACCCAGGTGAAGTAATAAGAGACGCCCGGCGCCGTCGACATTGACGGTGCCGGACCTGCCTAACCGGCTGATTGAGGTAGATACCACGATGTTTAGTTTTATTGCCCGCCGATTGGGGTTATTGATCCCAACGTTTTTCGGCATCACGTTGCTGACTTTTGCGTTGATTCGCATGATCCCTGGCGACCCCGTAGAAGTCATGATGGGCGAAAGGCGGGTTGACCCCGAGATGCACGCCCAGGCAATGGAACGCCTTGGCTTGAACAAACCCTTGTATGCGCAATACCTGGACTACGTCGGCAAGCTCGCCCAGGGTGACCTCGGCGAATCCCTGCGGACCCGCACCAGCGTTTGGACCGAGTTCAGCGCCCTGTTCCCCGCGACCCTGGAACTGTCCATGGCCGCCCTGTTGTTCGCCGGCATTCTTGGGCTATTGGCCGGGGTGATCGCGGCCTTGAAACGAGGATCCCTGTTCGACCATGGGGTGATGGGCATCTCCCTGGCGGGATATTCGATGCCGATCTTCTGGTGGGGCCTGATCCTGATCATGTTCTTCTCCGTGAGCCTGGGCTGGACCCCGGTTTCCGGGCGTATCGACCTGCTCTACGACATCGAGCCGCGCACCGGCTTCATGCTGATCGACACCTTGCTGGCCGACGAGCCGGACGCGTTCTGGGATGCCCTGCACCACCTGATCCTGCCAGCCATCGTGCTCGGCACCATCCCGCTGGCGGTGATTGCGCGGATGACCCGCTCCTCGATGCTCGAAGTCCTGCGCGAAGACTACATCCGCACCGCCAAGGCCAAAGGTCTGTCGCCGGCGCGCGTGGTCTTCGTACACGGCCTGCGTAATGCGCTGATTCCGGTGCTGACCGTGGTCGGCCTGCAAGTCGGCACGTTGCTGGCCGGTGCAGTCCTGACCGAAACCATCTTCTCCTGGCCCGGCATCGGCAAATGGCTGATCGAAGCCATTGGCGCACGGGACTACCCGGTGGTGCAAAACGGCATCCTGCTGATCGCCTGCCTGGTGATCCTGGTGAACTTCGTGGTGGATATCCTCTACGGCTTCGCCAACCCACGCATCCGTCACCAGCGCTGAGATCATGACCATGACCACACCTACTCCCGTGTCAGCAGTCGATCAAAGCCTGCTGTACCCGTCGCCGTACAAAGAATTCTGGCAAGCCTTCTCCAAGAACAAAGGCGCGGTTGCCGGCCTGCTGTTCATGCTGCTGATCGTGTTCTGCGCGATCTTCGCCCCGTGGGTTGCCCCCCATAACCCGAGCGAGCAATACCGTGACTTCCTGCTGACCCCACCCTCGTGGCTTGAAGGCGGGCAGATGCAGTTCCTGCTGGGCACCGACGAACTGGGCCGTGACTTGCTGTCGCGCCTGATCCAGGGCTCGCGCCTGTCGTTGCTGATCGGTTTGTCATCGGTGGTGATGTCGCTGATTCCGGGGATCCTGCTGGGCCTGTTCGCCGGGTTCTTCCCGCGCCTGCTCGGCCCGACCATCATGCGATTGATGGACATCATGCTGGCCCTGCCATCGCTGCTGCTGGCCGTGGCGATTGTCGCCATCCTCGGTCCTGGCCTGATCAACACCGTGATCGCGATTGCCATTGTGTCGCTGCCATCCTATGTGCGCCTGACCCGCGCCGCCGTGATGGGCGAGCTCAACCGTGACTACGTGACGGCCGCGCGCCTGGCCGGTGCCGGCCTGCCGCGCCTGATGTTCGTCACGGTGCTGCCCAACTGCATGGCCCCCCTGATCGTGCAGGCCACCTTGAGCTTCTCCTCGGCGATTCTCGATGCCGCGGCCCTGGGTTTCCTCGGCCTTGGCGTGCAACCGCCGACGCCTGAGTGGGGCACCATGCTGGCTTCGGCCCGTGACTACATCGAACGTGCCTGGTGGGTCGTGAGCCTGCCGGGTCTGACCATTTTGCTCAGCGTGCTGGCAATCAACCTGATGGGCGACGGACTGCGCGATGCGCTGGACCCGAAACTCAAGAATGCCGCGTGAGGAGATTCCCATGTCACTGCTAGAAATCAAGAATCTCAATGTGCGCTTCGGCGACAAGACTGCCGTGCCAGTGGTCGACGGGCTCGACCTGTCCGTGGACAAAGGCGAAGTATTGGCCATCGTTGGCGAGTCGGGTTCGGGTAAATCCGTGACCATGATGGCGCTGATGGGCCTGATCGAGCACCCCGGCATCGTCAGCGCCGACTCGCTGACCTTCGACGGCAAGGACATGCTCAAGCTGAGCAATCGCCAGCGCCGGCAGATCGTCGGCAAAGACCTGGCGATGGTCTTCCAGGACCCGATGACCGCGCTGAACCCCAGCTATACCGTGGGGTTCCAGATTGAAGAAGTGCTGCGCCTGCACCTGAAAATGTCCAGCAAGCAAGCGCGCAAGCGTGCCATCGAGTTGCTGGAAAAAGTCGAAATCCCCGGCGCTGCCAGCCGCATGGACGCCTACCCGCACCAGTTGTCGGGCGGCATGAGCCAGCGTGTGGCGATTGCCATGGCCATTGCCGGCGAGCCCAAGCTGCTGATCGCGGATGAGCCGACCACAGCGTTGGACGTGACCATCCAGGCGCAGATCATGGAGTTGCTGCTGGCCCTGCAAAAAGAACAGAACATGGGCCTGGTACTGATCACCCACGACCTCGCGGTAGTGGCAGAAACCGCCCAGCGCGTGTGCGTGATGTACGCAGGCCAAGCCGTGGAAGTCGGCCAGGTGCCGGGCTTGTTCGACGTGCCTGCGCACCCTTACAGCGAGGCATTGCTGGCGGCGATCCCGGAACACAGCATGGGCGCCGAGCGCCTGGCAACCTTGCCGGGCATCGTCCCCGGTCGCTATGACCGCCCGCAAGGCTGCCTGTTGTCGCCACGCTGCCCGTACGTGCAGGACAGCTGCCGCCAGACCCGTCCGAGCCTGGACCCGCAAGCCCACAGCCTTGTGCGCTGCTTCTACCCCTTGAACCAGGAGGTGGCGTAATGGCCGTCGTTCTTACCGCCCGCGACCTGACCCGTCATTACGAAGTGTCCCGTGGCCTGTTCAAGGGCCACGCCACCGTGCGTGCCCTCAATGGCGTGTCGTTCGAGCTGGAAGCCGGCAAGACCCTGGCTGTGGTGGGTGAGTCCGGTTGCGGCAAATCCACCCTGGCCCGTGCGCTGACGCTGATTGAAGAGCCCTCGTCCGGCTCCTTGAAAATCGCCGGCCAGGAAGTCGCCGGCGCCGACAAGGCCCAGCGCAAGCAACTGCGCAAAGACGTGCAGATGGTGTTCCAGAGCCCTTACGCGTCGTTGAACCCACGGCAGAAAGTCGGTGATCAACTGGGCGAGCCGCTGCTGATCAACACCAACCTGTCCGCCGCCGAGCGCCGGGAAAAAGTCCAGGCGATGATGAAGCAAGTGGGCCTGCGCCCTGAGCATTATCAGCGCTACCCGCATATGTTCTCCGGTGGCCAGCGCCAGCGGATCGCCCTGGCCCGGGCGATGATGCTGCAACCCAAAGTGCTGGTGGCGGACGAACCGACCTCGGCGCTGGACGTGTCGATCCAGGCCCAGGTGCTCAACCTGTTCATGGATTTGCAGCAGCAGTACAACACGGCCTATGTGTTCATCTCCCACAACCTGGCGGTCGTCCAGCACGTGGCGGATGACGTGATGGTGATGTACCTCGGCCGCCCGGTGGAAGTGGGCCCCAAGGAAGACATCTACGCACGCCCCCTGCACCCGTACACCCAGGCGCTGTTGTCGGCCACCCCGACCATTCACCCGGACCCGAACAAGCCGAAGATCAAGATCGTCGGCGAACTGCCCAACCCGTTGAACCCGCCATCTGGCTGCGCCTTCCACAAGCGCTGCCCGTACGCGACCGAGCGCTGCAGCAGTGAAGAGCCGCTGTTGCGCGAACTGGACAACCGCCAGGTGGCCTGCCATCACGCGGAGCAGTTCGTCGCCTAAAGCCTGTGGGAACGGGCTTGTGTGGGAGCGGGCTTGCTCGCGAAAGCGGTGGGTCAGCCCCCCATTCAGTGACTGATACGCCGCCTTCGCGAGCAAGCCCGCTCCCACAGGGGATCGTGGTGATACCGAGTTGTACAGCCTCTCCCGCCAGATTGCGCATCAGTCTGGCAGGAGGGGCTTTTTTGTTTTTGGGGGCCGCATCGGGGCTTGGGCAAAGTGTAAAAGTTGTAAATGACATTTACTTGTATTTGATAATGAATAGCATTCCGGCGCATAGAGCGCGCCGAATCCTGCTGGAAGGCAATTCTGGTGCGTCTCGCTCAGTTGCCACCTTCCTTAAAGGATTTTGCGGACATGTCACCTCGATTCAGGCTCAGCCATTTCTCCCTGGCGTTTATCGCCGCCCTTTCTTCCCCCGCACTGCTCGCAGACACCCAGGAAAGAGAACACGGCAAAGTGCCGGTGCAAGCGAGCGACCTGCCCGTCGATGGCACCTCCCAAGCGTTGGAACTGAGCGAAACACGAATCCTGGGCACCGCCGCCGAAGAGCTCAAACAAGCCCCCGGCGTGTCGATCATCACCGCCGAAGACATCAAGAAGCGCCCCCCGACCAACGACCTGTCGGACATCATCCGCCGTGAGCCAGGCGTCAACCTGACCGGCAACAGCTCCAGCGGTAGCCGTGGCAACAATCGCCAGATCGACCTGCGCGGCATGGGCCCGGAAAACACCCTGATCCTGATCGATGGCAAACCGTCGACCTCGCGCAACGCCGTACGCTACGGCTGGAGCGGCGACCGTGATACCCGTGGCGAAACCAACTGGGTACCGGCCGAGGAAGTCGAACGCATCGAAATCCTGCGCGGCCCGGCAGCCGCGCGTTATGGCTCCGGCGCCATGGGCGGGGTGATCAACATCATCACCAAGCGCCCAACCGACCAGTTGCACGGCTCGCTGACCACCTACGTGTCGCTGCCCGAAGACGATGCCGAAGGCATGAGCAAGCGCACCAACTTCAACCTCAGCGGCCCGTTGAGCGATACCTTGGCGTTCCGCGTCTACGGCGGCCTGAACAAGACCGATGCCGATGACGCCAACATCAACCAGGCCGAGCAGGCCAGCGCCGACTCGTTGGTAGCCGGCCGCGAAGGTGTGCGCAACAAGGACGTCAACGGTCTGCTCAGCTGGCAGTTCACCCCCGAGCAAACCCTGGACCTGGAAGCCAGCTACAGCCGCCAGGGCAATATCTTTGCCGGCGACACCATGCTCAACGGCGGCGGCACCTTCGTTAACAGCCTGGTGGGCAAGGAAACCAGCGTGATCCAGCGCAGCAGTTTCTCCGCCACCCACCGCGGCGAGTTTGACTGGGGTTCGACCATGGCGTCGCTGAGCCACGACCTGACCCGCAACGCGCGTCTCAACGAAGGCCTGGCAGGCTCCGGCGAAGGTGCCCCTTCTGCCACGGCGGGTGCTTTTGAGTCGCGCCTGCGCAATACCCGGGCGACTGCCGAAGTCAACCTGCCCCTGAGCTTCGGCACTGAGCAGGTACTGACCCTGGGCAGCGAATACCTCTACGAATCGATGAACGATCCAGGTTCACTGCGTCCGCAAACCTTTGACCCAGGCACCGGCGGTGTACCCAGCATCCCAGGCGTCAGCCGCAGCAGCACCAAGACCACCGCGTCGAGCTATGCGTTGTTCGCCGAGGACAACATCGAAGTCGGTAGCAAGACCATCATCACCCCCGGCCTGCGCTACGACAATCATGAAGAGTACGGCGGCAACTGGAGCCCGAGCCTTAACGCCTCGCACCAGTTGACCGATGAACTGAGCCTCAAGGGGGGTATCGCCCGGGCCTACAAGACGCCGAACCTGTATCAATCCAACCCCAACTACTTGCTGTACAGCCGCGGCAATGGCTGCAATGCCAGCGAAGCCAACTCGGGCGGTTGCTACCTGATCGGCAACCCGAACCTGAAACCGGAAATCAGCGTCAACAAGGAAATCGGCCTGGCCTTCGACAAAGGCACCTGGCGCACCAGTGCGACCTACTTCCGTAATGACTACAAGAACAAAATCAACGCCAGCAACCAGGCCGCTTTCCGCCTGGACGGTGGCCGCCGTGTATTGCAGTGGGAAAACAGCGGCGCGGCACTGGTCCAGGGGATCGAAGGCAACCTGTTCATGGACCTGCGCGACGACCTGGCCTGGAACACCAACCTGACCTACATGATCGACTCCAAGGACAAGGACACCGGCGAGCCACTGAGCATCATCCCCAAGTACACGGTCAACACCACGCTGGACTGGCAGGCCACCGACAAGCTGTCGTTCCAGGTCAGCGGCACCTACTACGGCAAACAGGAAGCGCCGACCCTCAACTCGCGCAGTGCCAATAACTACGACAGCAGCGCACAGCAGGATGTCGACCCGTACGGCCTGATGGGCTTGAGCAGTGGTTATGAGTTCACCAAGAACCTGAGCGTACGCGTGGGTATCGAAAACCTGCTGGACAAGCGCCTGTATCGCAAAGGCAATGCTGATGATGCTGGCGCGCAGACCTATAACGAGCCGGGGCGTGCTTACTTTGCATCGGTGACTGCTTCGTTCTGACGGTACGCCTCAACGAAAACACCTGCACCGCCCGGCCTGCCGGGCGGTGCTTTTTCCGACGATGTTGAAGTCTCGCCGATCAAGTTTTATTCGAACTTATCTGTAATCCCCGCCCAGAATAGACAACTAATAAAGAAAACAACTACAACCAACACTCGTTAACTCCCCACCACACTTCGCAGAATCCGAAATATGTAACACCTCCCACTTTAATATTGCCCCACAAAAAATCCACGATTAAAGTCTGCCGTCCAAACCCTCATCAACAGGTAGACCCTTATGCAGTATCGCGCCATATCCCGCTCACTCGAAAACTTACTTGACACCATCTACAAAGATGGCAACGTCACCTTTGACGAATTCAAAACCCTCCAGAAAGAATCGGATCGTCGCTGGGAGGCGGTCATGGAAGAGCTTGGCAAGAACAACACGCTAATCTCTTTCCAAAGCGCCATGGATGTTGCCCTGCACTTGCTCTACCTCAGTGTCGAGCACATAAAAAACCAGGAGTTGACCGACTTTGGCGAAGCGCTTGTAAAAGATGCGGTGATTGCACAGGTTGAAGCGGTGCGGGTGGGGGCGGAGCTTTCCTTGAAACAGTTGAAGGTAGGGCCCAACACCCTATAAGTTTCTGCTATTCGTTACCCACAAAAAGGGCAAAGCCATGATAGCTTCGCCCTTTGATAAATACTCACAAGACACTCCACGACCTCAATCACTTCCCACCCAGCATTGCAAATAGCCACCCTCAAACCATTTACACCATCAATAAACAAACGCCATGAGTGTTCATTAGGCCCTGGCACCCACCCCACCAAGCATGATTTCCTATACCGAACCGCCAGATAAAGAAGCATTATTCGCCTCCAATATACAATACCCTTTTATATGCTTGCTCAGTGAGTTTCGATGCGCTACAAAGTCAAATTCAATATAAGCCGCTTTTTGATAAACATTAACAATTCCAGTAACACTTCCCGCCTTACCTTCCCAGCGTTCCCCTAGATAAAAATATGTGGCTTCGACATCCCCTCCGATAGAAACATCGTCCCCCCAAAACTCTCTCCCATATTTAAAATCAAGATAAACACCCGTTTCCCGGATAGTATTATCAGCACCTCGCCCCAATAAAATCGCCGTAGTTCTATCTCCCATATCCAAAAAATATGTGTATTTATAAGCTGGAGCAATAAGGCTACCGCCATCAACAGTGTATTCAAAGACACCATGGGAATTTAACAGATTCTTCTCTATTTCCTGACGATCCAACATGATTTCACTCTCCAGATGCAACCACCGAAAGGCACATACCTCCCACCAACAAGATTAGAAGCATGCTATTTATCGTCAACTGTCAATCTTGACAGTTGACAACTCAGTAAAAACCATAAGTCCTAATGATATTCGCGTGGCGTGCGAAACTTACACCCGGCTGGCGCTCCTCTATCAACATCTGTTGACTCAGATCGAGATTGGTAGATAACCACTGGGCCTTAAAATCAATTCCTACCAGACAACCAAAGTTTGACTTTTTATCCAAAAAGCCCGAGAGCACAATAAATAACTTTACCGCTTTATCAATCATAATGCTTGTACAGCCTCAGCCTTCTCCATTCAAGCCTTTCAAAGAAACCACCCAAATCAACATATGTACGGAGTACCTGAGACTTTGTATGCGTCATAGGCTTCGCAAAAAATCAGAAACGTGAACTCGATAACGTGCCAAGTGCAATAGCTTTATACTGAATCAATTGAGGAAGAGAAATTACTCTCCTTCAACAGAAGACGCCCCTTTATATGCTTAACCTGTGAGTTTCGCTGCGCTGTAAAATCAAACTGGAAAAACGCCGCTCTTTGCGAAGAGCTGAACATCCCAGTAATACTCCCTGCCTGGCTACCCCAGACTTCTCCTGCATTGTAAAAATTGGCGATGAGATCTCCTCCAAGTGGAGCATCAACCCCCCAGAACTCAAGTGACTTATCATAGGTGAACAATAAATGAACACCCGTTTGCTGGACATCAGAATCAGTATCCCGCCCAATAAAAAATGTATGGGTTCTATTCTGAAAAAAATGAGCATATTTATAAACAGGAATAACAACTACCCCTCCATCCACTGTATATTCAAATCTCCCCTGGGCATTTAACAGATTCTTTTCTATTTCCTGACTGTCTAACATGATATCGCTCTCCAAGCCCTGTTATTGAAAGACATACGCCTCTCACCTACAAAGTAGGAAGCACGACATTCAGTGTCAACTGTCAACCTTGACAGTTGACAGTCCAGAACCTCTCAGAAACTAAAAAGCCCTACAGACATAAATCTGTAGGGCTTTCAGTTCAGCGACAAATACCTGTGTTAATGATGCTCACGCGTCGCGCGGAACTTCACATCCGGCCAACGCTCTTCCATCAACGCCAGGTTCACCCGCGTCGGCGCCAGGTAGGTCAGGTGACCACCGCCGTCGATGGCGAGGTTTTCCACGGCCTTGTTGGAGAATTCCTCCAGTTTCTTCTTGTCGCTGCAATCGATCCAGCGCGCGGAGTACACGGTGATTGGCTCGTAGGAGCACTCGACCTTGTATTCCTCTTTCAAGCGGCTGGCCACCACATCGAACTGCAGCACACCGACGGCGCCGAGGATGATGTCGTTGCTGCGCTCGGGGAAGAACACCTGGGTCGCGCCCTCTTCGGCCAATTGCTGCAACCCCTGGCGCAGTTGCTTGGACTTGAGCGGGTCGCGCAGGCGTACGCGGCGGAACAGTTCCGGGGCGAAGTGCGGGATACCGGTGAAGCCCAGTGCTTCGCCTTCAGTGAAGGTGTCGCCGATCTGGATGGTGCCGTGGTTGTGCAAGCCGATGATGTCACCGGCAAACGCTTCTTCCAGCTGTTCACGCTCGGAGGAGAAGAACGTCAGGGCGTCGCCGATGCGCACGTCCTTGCCGGTACGCACATGGCGCATCTTCATGCCTTTTTCGTATTTGCCGGAGCAGATACGCATAAAGGCGATACGGTCGCGGTGCTTGGGGTCCATGTTCGCCTGGATCTTGAACACGAAACCGGTGAACTTTTCTTCGACCGGCTCAACCGTGCGCTCGTTGGCAACTCGCGCCAATGGTTTGGGCGCCCAGTTCACGACCGCATCAAGCACGTGATCGACACCGAAGTTGCCCAATGCCGTACCGAAGAACACCGGGGTCAACTGGCCGTCGAGGAATTCCTGCTGGTTGAATTCGTGGCAGGCGCCCTGCACCAGCTCAAGTTGGTCGACAAACCTGTCGTACTCGTCACCCAGGTGGGCGCGGGCTTCGTCGGAATCGAGCTTCTCGATGATTTTCACATCGGTGCGTTCGTGACCGTGGCCGGCGGTGTAGACAATGATGTAGTCGTCGGCCAGGTGGTACACGCCCTTGAAGTCGCGGTAGCAACCAATCGGCCAGGTAATCGGCGCAGCCTTGATTTTCAGGACGGCTTCGATTTCATCGAGCAGTTCGATCGGATCACGGATATCACGGTCGAGTTTGTTGATAAAGCTGACGATCGGCGTGTCACGCAGGCGGCAGACATCCATCAGCGCGATGGTACGTGGCTCAACGCCCTTACCACCGTCGAGGACCATCAAGGCCGAGTCCACTGCGGTCAGGGTACGATAGGTATCTTCGGAGAAGTCTTCGTGGCCCGGGGTGTCGAGCAGGTTGATCATGTGTTCGCGGTAAGGGAACTGCATGACCGACGTGGTAATGGAAATACCCCGTTGCTTCTCCATCTCCATCCAGTCGGAAGTGGCATGGCGATCAGACTTGCGGGATTTCACCGTGCCGGCCACAGCGATCGCCTTGCCCATCAGCAGGAGCTTTTCGGTGATGGTGGTTTTACCGGCATCGGGGTGGGAAATAATGGCGAAAGTGCGGCGTTTCGCGACTTCGGCGGCCTGGTGGGTCATGGGAAATCGCCTGGCAGGTGAGTCAAAAAAGGGCGGCGAGTATAGCGTAAATCAAGGCACCCAGACCACCGCTCACCCGATTGGGGGTGGCTAAATGCTGCCAATTATGGAACCTTTTAAAAGGCGGAGACGTCCACTCCCCTGTTATCGCATTGGTAACAGAGGCTGAAATATCAGCAAGTTAGCCTGACGGGGCTGCGCTCATGGTTCGACCAAACGCCGTATTACCGGCATTGGCGAGCTGCTTTTCGCGACCACATTGACCGGCAGCCAGGAATGGCAATGCCACACGGGAATGTGCTCGCCGACTGAAATAAAGGAGTCCGCCTGTGGCTATTCGCTATGGCAAAGGGCTGATAGGAGGAGCGGTTGTCGTCGCTCTCCTGGCCCTGCTGATCCACTGGATCGGCATCAACACGATCGAGATGTACCGCGACGATTTGTTGTTTTACCTGCAAGCACACCTGATCCTCGTTCTAGTCTCCATGCTGGCCGCCCTCGTTGTAGGGATTCCCGCCGGTATCCTGCTCAGCCGACCGAATATGGTCGGGCGCGCAGAACGCTTCATGCAGATCTTCAACATCGGCAACACCGTCCCTCCCCTGGCCGTACTGGCCATCGCCCTCGGCGTCCTCGGCATCGGCAGCGGCCCTGCGATCTTCGCCCTGTTCCTCGCCTCCCTGCTGCCTATCGTGCGCAACACCTATGAAGGCCTGAAAAACGTGCAGGGCTCCCTGAAGGAAGCTGCCGTCGGCATCGGCATGACCCCGCGCCAGGTGCTGTTTCGCGTCGAACTGCCCAACGCCGTGCCCATCATCATCGGTGGCGTGCGCGTGGCCCTGGCGATCAACGTCGGTACCGCACCGCTGGCGTTCCTGATTGGTGCCAACAGCCTGGGCAGCCTGATTTTCCCCGGCATCGCCCTGAACAATCAGCCGCAATTGCTGCTTGGCGCCGCGTGTACCGCGCTGCTGGCCTTGCTGCTTGACGGCCTGGTGACCATGGCCAGCCGCCTCTGGCTGGAACGCGGGTTGCGTGCGTCTTAAGGCTGGGTAAAGGAATCGACATGAAAAAAATAAGCTTGATATTAGGCTGCGTCCTGCTGTTTGCAGGCATTGCGCAAGCCGCTGAAAAACCGGTGATCCGCATCGGCGCCCGAGTGTTCACCGAGCAGACCCTGCTGGCGGAAATCACCTCCCAGTACCTGCGCACCAAGGGTTACGAGACCCGCGTGACCGGTGGCCTGGGCAGCAACCTGGCGCGCAGTGCCCAGGAAAGTGGGCAACTGGACCTGATCTGGGAATACACCGGCGTATCCCTGGTGGCTTACAACCATGTGGACGAGAAGCTCGACAGCGAACAGTCCTACGCAAGGGTCAAAGAACTCGACGCGAAAAAAGGCCTGGTCTGGCTGTCGCCGTCGAAGTTCAGCAATACCTACGCCCTGGCACTGCCAGAAAAAGTGGCCGCCGAGCACCCGCAGATCAATACGATCAGCGACCTGAACAAAGCCATGCGAGAGGACACCAAGGAGCACCGCCTGGTGGCTCTGGACACCGAGTTCGCCAACCGTTCCGACGGCATGGCCGGCATGGTCAAGCTGTATGAGATGAACCTGACTCGCGAAAACACGCGCCAGATGGATGCCGGCCTGGTCTACACCGCGCTGCGCAATGGCCAAGTGTTTGCCGGGCTGGTGTACACCACTGACGGGCGCCTCAACGCCTTCAAGTTGAAGCTGCTGGAAGATGACCTGCATTACTTCCCGGACTACACCGCCGCGCCCGTGGTGCGTCAGGTTTATCTGGATGCCCACCCGCAACTGGCCGCCGAGCTCAAGCCACTGGCGGCGCTGTTCGACGATGAAACCATGCGCCAGTTGAACGCGCGGGTCGACGTCGACCATGAAAGCCCGTCCGCAGTTGCCGCTGACTTCCTGCGCCAGCACCCACTCAACTAAAGAGGAGAAGACATGGAATTTTTGAACGCCTTTTCCCATCTTGATTGGGCCCAAGTCCTGCACCTGACCTGGCAGCACATCACCCTGGTCGGTATCGCCGTGATCCTCGCAATTGTCGTCGGTGTGCCCCTGGGCGTGCTGATGACCCGTTTCCCGACCCTCGCCGGCCCGTTGCAGGCCAGCGCCACAGTGTTGCTGACCGTGCCGTCCATCGCCCTGTTCGGCCTGCTGCTGCCGTTCTACTCCAAGTTCGGCCAGGGCCTGGGACCGATGCCGGCGATCACCGCGGTGTTCCTCTACTCGCTGTTGCCGATCATGCGTAACACCTACCTGGCGCTGACCGGCGTGGAGCCTGGGATTCGCGAAGCCGCCAAAGGCATCGGCATGACCTTCGGCCAGCGCCTGCGCATGGTCGAGTTGCCCATCGCGGTGCCGGTGATCCTCGCCGGCGTGCGCACTGCCGTGGTGATGAACATCGGTGTGATGACCATTGCCGCCACCATCGGCGCCGGTGGCCTGGGTGTACTTATTCTGGCTTCCATCAGCCGCAGCGACATGTCGATGCTGATCGTTGGCGCCGTGCTGGTCAGTCTCCTGGCCATCTTCGCCGACCTGCTTCTGCAATGGCTGCAACGCTCGCTGACTCCAAAAGGATTGCTCAAATGATCGAACTTCAAAACCTGTCCAAGACCTTCCAAAGCAACGGCAAGACCATTACTGCCGTTAACGATGTGAGCCTGACCGTCAACGAAGGCGAAATTTGTGTGTTCCTCGGCCCGTCGGGTTGCGGCAAGAGCACCACGCTGAAGATGATCAACCGCCTGATCCGCCCGACCTCGGGCAAGATCCTGATCAACGGCGAAGACACCACCGACCTCGATGAGGTGACCCTGCGCCGCAACATCGGCTATGTGATCCAGCAGATCGGCCTGTTCCCCAACATGACCATCGAGGAAAACATCGTGGTGGTGCCCAAGCTGCTGGGCTGGGACAAGCAGAAATGCCATGACCGCGCCCGCGAATTGATGAGCATGATCAAGCTCGAACCCAAGCAGTATCTGCACCGCTACCCGCGCGAGTTGTCCGGCGGCCAGCAGCAACGGATCGGCGTGATCCGCGCCCTGGCGGCCGATGCGCCGTTGCTGCTGATGGACGAACCGTTCGGCGCGGTCGACCCGATCAACCGCGAGATGATCCAGAACGAGTTCTTCGAGATGCAGCGTGCGCTGAACAAGACGGTGATCATGGTCAGTCATGACATCGACGAGGCGATCAAGCTCGGCGACAAGATCGCGATCTTCCGCGCCGGCAAGCTGTTGCAGATCGACCACCCGGACACCCTGCTGGCCCATCCTGCCGACGATTTTGTCAGCAACTTTGTCGGCCAGGACAGCACCCTCAAGCGCCTGTTGCTGGTCAAGGCCGAGGACGCGGCAGACAACGCCCCGTCGGTCAGCCCGGAAACGCCGGTGGCCGATGCCCTGGAGTTGATGGACGAGCATGACCGGCGCTATGTGGTGGTCACTTGCGCCGAGAACAAGGCGCTGGGGTATGTGCGACGTCGCGACCTGCATCGTCAGACCGGTACCTGCGCCCAATACCTGCGCGAATTCAACGCCACGGCGGCGTTTGACGAGCACTTGCGCATCCTGCTGTCACGGATGTACGAGTTCAACCGTTCGTGGCTGCCGGTGATGGATGCCGAGCGGGTGTTTTTGGGTGAAGTGACCCAGGAGTCGATTGCCGAGTACCTGAGCTCCGGCAAGTCCCGTGGGGGCAAGACCAGTATTGTGTCGCCCGCAGAAACAGCCCAGGCCTGATAGACCGCTATCGCAGGCAAGCCAGCTCCTACAGTTGAAATGCATTCTCCTGTGGGAGCTGGCTTGCCTGCGATGAATACACCGCAAATCCATCTGATTAACCCCATCCGGGGAACATCAATCCGTCACACCGGTCGGTTACATAAGTAGCTGCACGGCGCCTCGCGACGAACGCGTGCACAAACGCGACATTTTTAGTTGATCTCAAGCCCCTCACGCCCTAAAGTTCGCGCCGAACGTCCATGCTGGAAACGATCCATCCGGCTCAAGTACTGACGACGAGACAGCAAGGCCAAGGGAAGCTTATCCCATGGCCTTTTTGCTTTCGGCGACATGCCTTGGGAAGTAGGCGAACCAAAGTGGGGATACGGAGGACGTTCATTTGCACCCATTGATCAATTTAGTTTGCCCTTAGGAGTTCCCAGCATGTCGATCAACGTCGAAGACTATTTCGCGCGCGCCACGTTTGACAAAATGAAGGCGTTCGCCGACAAGCAAGAAACCCCGTTCGTGGTGATCGACACCGCGATGATCAGCCAGGCCTACGATGACCTGCGCGCCGGTTTCGAATTCGCCAAGGTGTACTACGCCGTCAAGGCCAACCCTGCCGTCGAGATCATCGACCTGTTGAAAGACAAGGGTTCGAGCTTCGACATCGCCTCGATCTATGAGCTGGACAAGGTCATGGACCGTGGCGTCAGCGCCGACCGTATCAGCTACGGCAACACCATCAAAAAGTCCAAGGACATCCGCTACTTCTACGAGAAGGGCGTGCGCCTGTTCTCCACCGACTCCGAAGCCGACCTGCGCAACATCGCCAAGGCCGCGCCGGGTTCGAAAGTCTATGTGCGCATCCTCACCGAAGGCTCGACCACGGCTGACTGGCCTTTGTCGCGCAAATTCGGCTGCCAGACCGACATGGCCATGGACCTGCTGATCCTCGCGCGCGACCTGGGCCTGGTGCCCTACGGCATCTCGTTCCACGTCGGTTCCCAGCAGCGTGATATCAGCGTGTGGGACGCAGCCATCGCCAAGGTCAAGGTGATCTTCGAGCGCTTGAAAGAAGAAGACGGCATCCACCTCAAGCTGATCAACATGGGTGGCGGCTTCCCGGCCAACTACATCACCCGCACCAACAGCCTGGAAACCTATGCCGAGGAAATCATCCGCTTCCTCAAGGAAGACTTCGGTGATGAGTTGCCGGAAATCATCCTGGAGCCAGGCCGTTCGTTGATCGCCAACGCCGGGATCCTGGTCAGCGAAGTGGTGTTGGTTGCACGTAAATCGCGCACCGCCGTCGAGCGTTGGGTGTACACGGATGTGGGCAAGTTCTCCGGCCTGATCGAAACCATGGACGAAGCCATCAAGTTCCCGATCTGGACCGAGAAAAAAGGCGAGATGGAAGAAGTGGTCATCGCCGGTCCTACCTGCGACAGCGCCGATATCATGTACGAAAACTACAAGTATGGCCTGCCGCTGAACCTGGCCATTGGTGATCGCATGTACTGGCTGTCCACCGGTGCGTACACCACCAGCTACAGCGCAGTTGAATTCAACGGCTTCCCACCGCTGAAATCCTTCTACGTCTAAACACCTACCCCTGTAGGAGCGAGCTTGCTCGCGAAGAACCTGAGGACGCCGCGTTCATTCTGAATGAACGCGTTATCGTTAGCGATTTTCGCGAGCAAGCTCGCTCCTACAGGGGTTCTAACTGCGCCTCGCGTTGTTGGTAGGCGACAGCCATGGCGCGAATCTGCGGATCATTCGCCGCCGCCAGCGCTGCATGCGCTACCCGCAAGAACTTCAGGTTCCCGCCCTCCAGCGCCTTGCGCAACCACTCCAGCGCAACCTCGACCTGGCCTTGATCTGCCAGCACCGCCGCATAACTGAACTGCCCGCGAAAGTCCCCACCCTCCGCCGAGCGGCGATACCAATCACGCGCTGCGGACACGTCCTGGGCGCAGAACTGCCCTTGCTCCAGGTAACGCCCCAGCAGGTTCATCGACTTGGCATGCCCCAGTTCGGCAGCCTGGCGATAACAGGCCAATGCCTGCTGTTGGTCTAACGTCACGCCGCGCCCAGTGGCCAGCAGGTTGGCGTAGTTGTACAAGCCCCAATCCAACCCGGCTTCTGCTGCCAGGCGGTATTCCCCGGCGGCGGCCAGCGCATCGGCGGCGCAACCCCAGCCATGCTCCAGGCAGCGCCCCACCATATTGCGTGCCATCAGGTGGCCGCCCCGTGCAGCGATCCGGAACCAGCGCAACGCCAGCGCCTCATCGCGCGCGATACCACGCCCGTCCAAAAGGATTTGCCCCAGCAGCGCCTGGGCGTCGAGCACGCCCTCCTTCGCTGCCATCAGGATCGCCTGGGCCGCGCGGGCCGGGGATTCGTCGAGCATGGCCCGCAGTTGTTCACCGTCGAGGGTTTCTTCGAGGCGCAGGTGAAAAACCATGCTCAGACCTCGACCCAGCGACGCAACAGGTTGTGATAGGTGCCGGTGAGCTGGATCAGCGCCGGGTGATCCGGTACGTCACGGGTCAATTGCTGGATCGCGCCGTCCATTTCAAACAGCAAGGTGCGCTGGCTGTCTTCGCGCACCAGGCTCTGGGTCCAGAAAAACGAGGCATAGCGTGTGCCACGGGTCACGGCGTTGACTTTATGCAGGCTAGAGCCTGGGTACAGCACCATGTCACCGGCTGGCAACTTGACCCGTTGCAGGCCGAAGGTGTCCTGGATCTCCAGCTCTCCGCCGTCGTACTCGTCCGGATCGCTGAAAAACAGCGTGGAGGACAGATCGGTGCGCACCCGCTCCGGGCTGCCCTTGGGCTGGCGCACGGCGTTGTCGATATGAAAGTCGAAGCTGCCACCGGCGGTATAGCAATTGAGCAGCGGCGGGAAAACTTTGTGCGGCAGTGCTGCCGACATGAATTGCGGGTTTTGCCACAGGCGGTCGAGCATGGCTGCGCCGATTTCCTTGGCCAGTGGATGGCCTTCGGGTAATTGCAGATTGTGCTTGGCCTTGGCCGACTGGTGGCCGGCGGTGATCTTGCCGTCAGCCCAGTCTGCCTGTTCCAGGGCTTCACGAATGCGCAGGACCTCTTCGCGAGAGAACAGGCCGGGAATATGCAGCAGCATGAGGCGTTACCTGAGAGCAGAAGGATGTCAATGATATTGATTCCTATTGACTATGTAAAACCCTGATCGACAGGCAGACGTATGAGCCAATAAAAACCGTAATTTGCGAAGTGTAAATTTTGTAAATACAGTGCAAATAGCAACGCCTCTCAATTGCTATACATAATTGTTTACAATATATTTCGCGCCCTAACATCCTTGGGGTAGGGAATTTCATGTCGCGCCACATTACAAAAACACCAAACAGTTCACCGCGCCTGCTGGCTTCGGCCATTGGCGTGGCCATCAGCGCCAGCTCCGTAGCCCATATGGCTCAAGCGGCCGAAGAGACCGAACAAAAAGGCGAGCGCAACAGCATTTCCCTGGGAGCCACCAGCATTACCGGCCAGGAACAGGACGCGACGTCCTACCAGACCGAAAAAGCCTCTTCGCAGAAATACACTGCGCCGCTGGTCGACACCCCGCGCTCCGTCACCGTGGTGCCGGCGCAGGTGCTCAAGGACACTGCCGCCACCTCGCTGCAAGATGCCTTGCGCACCGTGCCAGGCATCACCTTTGGTGCCGGTGAAGGCGGCAACCCCCAGGGCGACCGCCCGTTTATCCGTGGCTTCGATGCCCAGGGCGACACCTACCTGGACGGCGTGCGCGACACCGGTGGCCAGAGCCGGGAAATTTTCGATATCGAGTCCATTGAAGTCAGCAAGGGCCCGAACTCTTCGTTCGGTGGCCGTGGTTCGGCCGGCGGCAGCCTCAACCTGGTGAGCAAGACCCCACAAGCGCGGGACTTCCTCAACGGCGGCTTTACCTACGGTTCGGACCAGACCCGTCGCTATGCCCTCGACGTCAACCGCCAGTTCCTCGACACCGCCGCATTCCGCCTGAACCTGATGAGCCACGAACAGAACGTGGCCGGCCGCGACGCGGTCAATTACGACCGTTGGGGCGTGGCGCCGTCGCTGACCTTTGGCCTGGGCACTCCGACCCGCGTCAACCTCAGCTACTACCACATGGAAAGCAACGACCTGCCGGATTCGGGCATTCCCTACGGCTACAGCAGCAGCGCGTCCAACGCCGCCCACGTGCATGACAAACCCACCGACGGCGGTGACAGCAGCAACTTCTACGGCCTCAAGGATCGTGACTTTCGCAAGACCCGCGCCGACATCAGTACGTTCTCCATCGAGCACGACCTGAACGACAACATGACGATCAAGAACACCCTGCGCCACGGCAGCACCGGCCAGGACTACGTGCTCACTCAGCCGGATGACAGCCAGCACAACGTCAACCAGTTCGGTACCGTGTGGCGTCGGGCCAACAGCCGCGTGTCCACCACCACGACCACCACTAACCAGACCGATCTGTTTGGCAACTTCCAGGCCCTGGGCTTCAAGCACAGCTACTCCACCGGCCTGGAATTTACCGGTGAAGAAACCCGCGTCAGCGGTTATACCGTCAGCCCCAATAGCAACCCGGTCTGCACCGTGGCCGGTGGCGGCAAGGGCGGCCAATGCACGTCGTTGAGCAACCCGAACCCGGATGACGCCTGGACCGGCAGCGTCGCCCGCAACTACCTGGGCACCAACACCAAGGCCACCAGCCGCGCTGCCTATGTGTTCGACACCATCGAGCTGGACCCGCAATGGCTGCTGAACGTCGGCCTGCGCTACGACACCTTCGACACCGAGGCCAATAGCAACGCAGCCACCGGCCGCACCAAGTTCAAGGACGACAGCCAGTTCTTCAACTGGCAGGCCGGCCTGGTCTGGAAGCCGATGGAAAACGGCAGCATCTACACCTCCTATGCCACTTCGGCCTCGCCTCCCGGCGGCCTGGTCGGTGAAGGTGTGGACTCGAATGCACCGCCCACCGGCATCAACACCAGCGACCTGAAACCAGAAGAAACCGTCAACTACGAGCTAGGCACCAAGTGGGACCTGTTCCACGACCGCCTGTCCCTGACCGCTGCGGTGTTCCGCACCGAGAAGAAAAACGCGCGCATCCTGGTGAACTCCAACACCTATGAGAACGCTGGCGAGTCCCGCGTCGATGGCCTGGAGCTGTCGGCCAGCGGCAAGCTCACCGAGCAGTGGCAAGTGTTCGCCGGCTACAGCTACCTGAAAAGCGAGCTGGTAGACCCAGGCAAAAACGGCAACCGCCAGGGCGTCGTCACTGCCGGCTCCAACAAAGGCAACGAAATGCCCAACACGCCGAAGAACGCCTTCAGCCTGTGGACAACGTATGACATCACCTCGAAGCTGACTGTCGGCGGCGGCGCGTTCTATGTCGACGACGTCTACGGCGATGCGGGCAACACCGTCTACGTGCCGTCCTACACCCGCTACGACGCCATGGCCAGCTACAAGCTGACCAAGAACGTCGACCTGCAATTGAACGTGCAGAACCTGACCGACAAAACCTACTACGACAAGGCCTACGGCGCGCACTTCGCCAACCAGGCAGCCGGTCGTACGGCGCTGTTGACCACCAGCTTCCACTTCTAAGCAGCCAGACGTTTCATGCAAAAGCCCCGTGCATCGGATGCCCGGGGCTTTCGTATGTAAAAAAGAATCTTTCTCGACAACTCACGGCATAATGCGCGCCGTAAAATTACTATCCAGCTCAGCGAGGCCGTCCGACGTGTTGAAGAAAACCCTATTTCAGTTGCACTGGTTTTTCGGCATCAGCGCCGGGCTGGTGTTGGCCTTGATGGGGATTACCGGGGCTGCGTACTCGTTCCAGGATGAGATCCTGCGGGCGCTCAACCCGACGGTATTGACCGTGCAAAAGCAACCGGCTGGCGTGCTGCCACCGGCGGAACTGGTGCGCAAGCTCGAAGCCACCGAAGGCAAGGCCGTGTCCATGCTGTGGGTGGAAAGCGAAAGCGGCAACGCCGCACGGGTCTTCTTCACCCCGCCACCGGGCGAGCGCCGGGGCCAGATGCGCTACTTCGACCCTTACACCGGTGACTACCTGGGCGATGCCGTCGGCCAGGATTTTTTCGGCCTGATGCTGCAACTGCACCGCTTCCTGGCCATCGGTGACACCGGCCGGCAAATCACCGGTGCCTGTACGCTGATCCTGATCTTCTTCTGCCTCTCCGGCCTGTACCTGCGCTGGCCGCGCCAGGTGGCGAGCTGGCGTGCCTGGCTGACCCTGGACTGGCGCAAGAAAGGCCGCAGCTTCAACTGGGACCTGCACTCGGTGTTCGGCACCTGGTGCTTGCTGTTCTATCTGTTGGCCGCGCTCACCGGCCTGTACTGGTCCTATGAGTGGTACAGCAAGGGCCTGACCCGGTTGTTGTCCGATGCCCCGCAAAACGAGCGGGTGCGCAACCGTGGCCCAGCGCCTGCGGGACCGGCCCCCGTCGCCAACTACGATGCCATCTGGAGCAGCATCTACAGCACCGCCGGCCCGGACTTGAGCGCCTACAACATTCGTATGCCGCCCGTGGCTGGGCAACCGGCCACGGTCTACTACCTGTTGCAGAGCTCTCCCCATGACCGTGCGCTGAACCAGATCAACCTGGACCCGGCCACCGGCGTAGTCAAAAGCGTTGAGCGCTATGGCGACAAAAGCCTCAAGGCGCAATTGCTGACCAGCATCTACGCGCTGCATGTCGGCAGTTATTTCGGCCTGGTGGGGCGGATCATCCTCACCGTCACTTCGCTGTGCATGCCGTTATTCTTTATTACCGGCTGGCTGCTGTACCTCGACCGCCGCCGCAAAAAGCGCCAGGTGCGCGATGCCCGCAAAAGCCTGGGCAGCAACCGCAGTGATGCACCCGCGTGGCTGATCGGTTTCGCCAGCCAGAGCGGCTTTGCCGAACAACTGGCCTGGCAGACCGCCGGCCAATTGCAGGCCGCCGGGTTGCCGGTGAAGGTGCAATCCCTGGGTAGCGTCAGCGAAGATGACTTGCGCCAATCAGACCATGCGCTGTTTGTGGTCAGCACCTTCGGCGATGGCGAAGCACCCGACAGCGCGCGCGGTTTCGAACGCAGCGTGCTGGGCAGCGACCTCAGTCTCAAGGGCCTGAACTACTCGGTGCTGGCCCTGGGCGATCGTCAATACCAACACTTCTGCGGCTTTGCCCGGCGCCTGCACTTCTGGCTGACCAACCAGGGCGGCAACGCCTTGTTTGCCCCGGTTGAAGTCGACAGCGGCGACGAGGACGCCTTGCGGCACTGGCAACAACAACTGGGCCAGATCACCGGCCACGCACCGGCAGCCGCATGGGCCAGCGCCAGCTACGAGAACTGGACCTTGAGCCAGCGCACCCTGCTCAACCCGGACAGCAGCGGCTCGGGTGTCTACCTGCTGGGGCTCAACCCACCCGCCCCGCGTGACTGGCTGGCCGGCGACCTGGTGGAAGTCCTGCCGCGCAATTGCCCGTGGGCCGTCGAGCATTTCCTCGATGGCCTGGGCATTGCCGGCACCGACGAAGTGCTGATCGATGGCTTGGCGCGCCCCCTGGAACAGGTGCTTGCCAGCCGTCAGCTGCCGGACAATCGCGTACATCTGGTCGGCCTGCATGCGCGCGCCCTGGTGGATGCACTGGTGCCGTTGGCCATGCGCGAATACTCCATCGCCTCGATTGCCAGCGATGGTGTGCTGGAATTGATCGTGCGCCAGGAGCGTCATACCGACGGCAGCCTGGGCCTGGCATCGGGCTGGCTGACCGAGCACGCACCACTGGGTTCGGCGGTCAGCCTGCGCGTACGGCGTAACAGCGGCTTCCACCTGCCGACTGACCCGGTGCCGATGATTCTGCTGGGCAACGGCACCGGCCTGGCTGGCTTGCGCAGCTTGCTCAAAGCCAGGATTGCCGACGGCCAACAGCGTAACTGGTTGTTGTTTGGCGAACGCAACATCGCCCATGACTACCACTGCCAGGACGAGCTGCAAGGCTGGCTGGCCAGTGGCGACCTGGCGTTGCTGGACCTGGCATTTTCGCGGGATCAGGCAGAGAAGATCTACGTCCAGGATCGCCTGCGCGAATCCGCCGATGTGCTGCGCAAATGGCTGGCCGATGGCGCAGTGATTTATGTCTGCGGGAGTTTGCAGGGCATGGCGACAGGGGTCGATCAGGCCTTGGTTGATATCCTGGGAAGTGAGGCCGTGGAACGGCTGATCGAACAGGGCCGCTATCGCCGGGATGTCTACTGACCTACACCCATCAACCTGTGGGGCTTGCTCCCACAGGTTTGAAGGCATTCCAAGTCAGGTGGGTTGGAGTTTTTGTTCGAATACCGAGACGCCATCCAGGTCGCGCAACGTGACCGTCAACTCCGTCGTCTGCCCATCGATCTGCACTTCCCCAAAAAACTGAAACCCGGCAAACGGCGAAGTGTTTTGCGCCGGCGGGGCCTTTTCAAACACCACCTGCGGGCCGAAGGTTTTATCCAGCGGGTTGGGCCCAAAGCTCCCCGCATTCAACGGCCCCGCGACGAACTCCCAGAACGGCTCGAAATCCTGGAACGCTGCCCGATCCGGGTGGTAGTGATGCGCCGCGCAGTAATGCACATCGGCAGTCAGCCACACATAGTTGCGCACCTGTTGCGCGCGTAAAAAGCCCAGCAGTTCGGCAATTTCCAGCTCGCGTCCCTGGGCCGGGCCCGGGTCGCCGTTGGCTACCGCTTCCCAGCGTGGCACACCGGGGCTGACCTCACCGTCGGGCACGCCAAGGCCGATGGGCATGTCGGCGGCGATCACCTTCCACTGCGCCTTCGACGCCTTGAGTTCACCCTTGAGCCAGTCCAGTTGCGCCCGCCCCAGAAACGGTTTTGCCTCGCCCAGGTTGTCATCGTTGGCCTCGCGATAGCTGCGCATATCCAGCACGAACACATCGAGCAACGGCCCATAACCAATCTTGCGGTAAATACGCCCACCCTGGTCGGCACTCTGCAAACGCATCGGTGCATATTCCAGCCAGGCCTGGCGTGCGCGGCCTACCAGGGCGGTGATGTCCTTGGTCTGGTAACGCTCATCCAGTTGCTTGCCGGGCGACCAGTTGTTGACCACTTCGTGATCGTCCCATTGCCAGATCTGCGGCACCTGCGCATTGAAGCGACGCACGTTTTCATCCATCAGGTTGTAGCGATAGTTGCCACGGTATTCATCCAGGGTTTCGGCCACTTTGCTCTTGGCCTCGGTGGTGAGATTGCGCCAGATGCGCCCGCCTTCGGTGGTCACTTGGGCCGGCACCGGGCCGTCAGCGTAGATGGTATCGCCACTGTGGATAAAAAAATCCGGCAGGCGCAGGCGCATGGCTTCGTAGATGCGCATCCCGCCAATATCCGGGTTGATCCCGAAGCCTTGGCCGACGGTATCGCCGCTCCACACAAAGCGGATATCGCGCCGTTGTTGCGGCACGCTGCGCAGGTGACCGAACCAGGGTTCACTGGTCACGCCGGTCTGTGCATCCTCGAACTGCACGCGATAGAAGATCGCCTGGTCGGCTGGCAAACCGGTCAACTCGACGCGAGCGGTGAAGTCGCTGCGGCTGTCGGCCAAGGGCGAGACGAACCTGCGCGGGTTGCTGAATACACTGCGGGTGTCCCACTCGACCACCATGCGCGCCGGTCGGTCGCAGCGGCTCCAGATCATTGCGCGGTCACCCAGCAAGTCGCCGGACTGCACGCCATCGGTCAACAGCGGCCGGTCCTTGACCGAAGCTATCACTGCCGGTGCCAGCCCCGGTAGCAACAGGCCGGCGCCGACACCCTGGATCACACGGCGACGGCCGAGGTTGAAGTGGCTCATGGGCTTCCCTCCAAGCATCAAAAGGGAAACTAAAGCATGGGCGGATGAAGCGCAGATGACATGCCGCGCCTACAGGGTCAGGCGAGTGCCAGTTCTGCCGCCTCGGGACGCTTGATCACGGCATACACCAACCCGGTAAGTAGGCTACCTGCGACGATCGCCAGCAGATACAGCAGTGCATGATTGATCGTGTTCGGGATCAGCATCACAAACAGCCCGCCGTGGGGCGCCATCAACTTGCAGCCGAAGTACATCGACAAAGCGCCGGTCAATGCGCCACCGGCGATGCTGGCCGGGATCACCCGCAGCGGGTCCTTGGCCGCAAACGGGATGGCGCCTTCGGAGATAAAGCACATGCCCAGGATCAGCGCAGCCTTGCCGGCTTCGCGCTCGGTCTGGGCGAACTTGCGCCGTGCCAGGAACGTGGCGATGGCCATGCCAATCGGCGGCACCATGCCTGCCGCCATGGTGGCGGCCATCGGCGCGCCGCTCTGGGAGGCCAGCAGGCCGACGGAAAAGGCGTAGGCCGCCTTGTTGATCGGCCCGCCAAGGTCGGCGCACATCATCCCGCCCAGCAGGATGCCCAGCAGCACCGCATTGGTGGTGCCCATGGTGCTGAGAAAATCCGTCAGGCCCACCAGCATCTGCGCCACGGGCGGGCCGATCAGGTAGATCATCGCCAGGCCAGTGACCAGGCTCGCCAGCAACGGGATGATCAGGATCGGCTTGAGCGACTCCAGGCTCTGCGGCAACGGCACTGCACGGGTGATCAGCTTGACGCTGTAGCCGGCGAGGAAACCGGCGAAGATCCCACCGATAAAACCCGCGCCCAGGGTGCTGGCCAACAGGCCGCCGATCATCCCCGGCGCGAGCCCCGGACGGTCGGCAATCGAGTAGGCGATGTAGCCCGCAAGTAGCGGCACCATCAGGGTGAAGGCATGGTCACCGACGGTCTTCAGGGCCGCCGCCAGGGTGCCTGGCTCTTCGAAAGCGTGGATGCCGAAGACAAACGACAGGGCGATTAGCAGCCCGCCCGCCACCACCATCGGCAACATGAACGACACCCCGGTCAGCAGGTGTTTGTAGACCCCGGTTTTCTCCGGTTTGGCTGTCGCGCCACTGGCGGCGCTTTCCTGCTGGGCCTCGGCCAGGGCTTTATCGAGGATCGCGGCGGACTGCTTGAGCGCAATGCCGGTGCCACAACGATAGATTTTCTTGCCGGCAAAGCGCTCGGTGGCGACTTCGATATCGGCCGCCAGCAGCACCACGTCGGCGTCGCGAATGGCTTGTTCGCTCAAGGGCGTACGCGCGCCCACCGAGCCCTGGGTTTCCACCTGCAACTCATAACCCTTGGCCTTGGCGGCCTGCTGCAACGCTTCGGCGGCCATAAAGGTGTGGGCCACACCCGTTGGACAGGCCGTGATAGCAACGATGCGCGGTGCGTTTTTTGCCGTCGGCACTGCGGCGCTGGCAACGTACAGCTGGGCCTCTTGCGCGCCCCGTTGCAGCACCGCTTCAACGTCCTGCAATGCCTGGGCCGGGGTGCTCTGGTACACGCGCTTGCCGACAAAGCGCTGCATGTCCACCGGCGTGCTGCTGACCAGCAACACCCATTCGGCCGCGTCGAGGGTGGCCTGGGACAGTGCGCGCTCGGGGTGGTTCGCATCCACCACTTCGACACTGGTGCTCCAGCCCTGGCGCTGCGCGGCGGCGTCCAGCAAGCGGGCGCACAGCACACTGGTGACCATGCCGTTGGGGCAGGCGGTAACAATGGCTAACTTCATCACAAACCCTCTTATTGTTCTGTCAGCGGGCGCACAGCGACGCCGCTTTCGAGACGCGCCAGTTGCGCGTCGTCGCGGATGCCGAAACCGATCTGCGTGACCGCCATGGCGGCAATCGCGGTGGCGCGGCGCAGGGTCTGCTCGGGCGCTTCGCCGCTGAGCAGGCCGTGCAGCATGCCCGCCAGCAAGGAGTCGCCGGCGCCCACGGTACTGGCGACGCTGACCTTGGGTGGTGTGGCGTGCAACGCTGCGCTCCGGCTGAACCAGTTCACGCCGTCGGCCCCGTGGGACACCACCACATGCTCCACGCCTTGGGCGTGCAAACGCTCAGCCGCCAGGGCTTGTTGGGTGACGGTCTGCGTGGGGCAGTCGAGCGCTTCGGCGAGTTCTTCAGTGTTGGGCTTGATCAACCACGGCGCGGCCTTCAAGCCAGCGCGCAACGCTTGGCCACTGGTGTCCAGGGCGACTTTCAAACCAAGGTCCTTGAGCGTTTCCAGCAAGCCCTGAAACCACTGCGGACTGACGCCACGCGGCAAACTGCCGGCGACCACCACCGCATCGAACTCAGGACCGATCACCGCGATCAGCTTGAGCAATTGTTCTTGTGCCTGCTCACTCACCAGCGGCCCCGGTGCGTTGATGTCGGTGACCCGACCATCCTGCTCGGCAATCTTGATATTGCTGCGGGTTTCGCCCGGCACACGAATAAACGCATCGCCAAACCCTCGGCTGGCGATCAAGGCCTCGAAAGCCTCGGGGTTTTGCGCGCCGAGAAATCCACCCACGCTCACGTTATGGCCCAAATCAGCCAACACCTGCGCCACATTCACGCCCTTGCCGGCGGCATGGGTGAGCAGGGTTTCGCTGCGGTTGACCGCACCCGGTTCCAGGCATACCAAACGCACCGTCAGGTCCAACGCCGGGTTCAGCGTCAGGGTCAGAATCTTCGCCATTTACACGGCCTCCACAAGGGCACGCACTTGGGCCGGGGAACCCAGCGCCAGTGCTTGTTGCGCCAGGCTCCGGGCCTCGCTCAGACTGAATTCACGCACCCGCGCCTTCACTTCAGGAATACTGCGGGCCGACACACTCAACTCATCCACACCCAGGCCCACCAGCACCGGCACCGCCAGCGGATCCGCCGCCAACTCGCCGCACACACCGACCCATTTGCCATGGGCATGGGCCGCACGCACCGTGAGGTCGATCAGTTGCAGCACCGCCGGGTGCAGGCCGTCAGCCTGGGCCGACAAGGTTGGGTGGCCACGGTCGATAGCCAGTGTGTACTGGGTCAGGTCGTTGGTGCCGACACTGAAAAAGTCCACTTCCTTGGCCAGCACCGGCGCCAGCAACGCGGCGGAGGGCACTTCGATCATGATGCCCAGTTGCAGGTCCGCCACCGGGATTTCCAGGCGCAGGCGCTCGGTCATGTCGCGGGCCGCACGCCACTCATCAACGCTGCCGACCATGGGGAACATGATGCGCAACGGCCGGCTGTCCGCCGAGCGCAGCAGCGCGCGCAGTTGCGCCTCCATGATCTGCGGGCGCTGCAGGGTCAGGCGAATGCCGCGCACGCCGAGGAATGGGTTTTCTTCCTTGGCAATCGGCCAGTAAGGCAACGGTTTGTCCCCGCCGACATCCAGGGTGCGCACCACCAGCGGCCGGCCGCCCAGGCCATCGAGCACACGGCGGTATTCGGCTTCCTGGGTGGCTTCATCCGGCGCTTGCGAATGGGCCATGAAAATCAGTTCGGTACGCAGCAGGCCAATGCCTTCGGCGCCCTGCTCGACGGCGGCGGCCACCCCTGCGCTTTCGCCGATATTGGCGAACACTTCGACCGCATGCCCGTCGCGGGTCAAGGCCGGTTCATGGCGTTGCGCGGCGGCAGCCTCGAGGCGCTGTTCGCGGGTATCACGCTCTTGGGTGGCGCGCTGCAAGGTCGCAGCATCGGCATCCACATGCAGGCGCCCGCGTTGGCCGTCGAGCAACAGCGGCGTGCCCGAGGCCAGCAGCAGCACCGCCGGACCTGCGCCGACCAGCGCCGGGATCCCCAAGGCACGGGCAACGATGGCGCTGTGGGCGGTAGCGCCGCCACGTGCGGTGAGGATCCCGGCGACACGCGCCGGATCCAGCCGGGCAACGTCCGAAGGGCCGACTTCATCCATGACCAGAATGTAGGGTTCGTCCGGCTCTTGTGGGGTTTGCACACCACACAGTTGTGCCAGCACCCGACGGCCAATGTCGCGCAGGTCGGCAGCTCGCTCGGCGAGTAATGCGTCCTGCAAGGACTCCTGCTGCCTGGCGGCGGCTTCGATCACACTCATCCACGCCGCTTGCGCGCTTTCGCCTTGCTTGAGCCGGGTGTCGACTTCGTCGGTCAGTTCCGGGTCGTCGAGCATTTCCTGATGGGTGATGAAAATCTCGCGGATCGCCTTGGATTTGCTACGTTCGATCAAACCCTGGATATCGCCGCGCACCTCGCGCAATGCCGCGGATAAACGCTCGCGCTCGGCGCTGGTCGACTCGCCGCGCAGTGGATAGTCAAACGGCTGCAACACTTGGATATGGGCCGGGCCGATGGCGATCCCAGGCGCGGCGGCGATGGCCTGGATCAGGCTGCCGGAGGCTGGCGCGCGCAGTGGCGGCTCGCTCTCGACCACGTCCAGCCGGGCACTGACGGCCAGCAGCGGCTCGACCTCTTCGCCCAGGCCGGCTTGCACCGCCGCCAATAGCGCGGGCAATGCGTCGTCGGCACTACCGGGTTCGGCGACAAATTCCAGCACCTGACCGCGACGGGCGCCGAGGCTGAGCAATTTGCTCAGGCTCTTGACCGACACCGCGCCGCCCTGCCCGTCCACGATCCGCACGCGGATTTCACCGTCGAACTGCTTGGCCAGTTGCGCCAGGACCTTGGCCGGTCGCGCATGCAGGCCGTGGGCGTTGGCCAGGGCGATGCGCGCGCTGGGCCAATCGGCGGGCAGTTCGCCACCCAGCACTTCGAGGACCGCTCGGCTGCTGGTGGCCCGTCCCAGTTCCTGGCCGCGCCCTTCAATCAGCAAGGCGCACAGGCGCTCAAGCAATGCCTGATGAGCTTCGCCGAGGCTGGCCAGGCAAAACAGGCCGCTCAACGGTTGGCCCAAGTAGCGCATGGGCTTGTCCGGGGTGACGAAGGCCAGGCCCGGACGCTTGACCGTTTGTTCGCTGTGCAACCACCACAGGCCATCGCCCAGGGGCAGCGCATCGACTTGCTGTAGCACGGCAGCGAAGCCATTGCTCACACAGTCGGCCTGGCGCAGCAGGCGAGCGCCGCGCCACACCAGTTCTTCAAAATCGTCGGCGGATACGCCCAGGCCAATCATCTGGGCATCCAGCGCCAACTCCTGGGGGGCGCCTTGCAACAGCTTGAGCAAGGCATCGGCCGAGGTGGCGCGGCACAGCGCCTGGCCCAGGTCGGTTTCGCCAAGGGCACGGGTCAGCAGTTGCAGCAGGCGCAGGTGTTCGTCGGATTTGGCGGCAATGCCAATCGCCAGGTAGACGATCTGGCCATCGCCCCAATCCACACCTTGGGGAAACTGCAACAGGCGCACGCCGGTGGCGAACACCTGATCGCGGGTTTCGGGGGTGCCATGGGGAATCGCAATACCTTGGCCGAGGAAGGTCGAGCCTTGCGCTTCACGGGCTTGCAGGCCGCTCAGGTAACCTTCGGCGACCAGGCCATCGGCCACCAGTTTTTCGGCGAGCAGTTGCAAGGCAGCAGACTTATCCACAGCCACCTGGCCCATGGATATCTGCTCTACGGTGAGCTCAAGCATGCCTTTCTCCTAGTTAGTGCGGGGTGCGCACTAGGTATTGTTTTGATTAAACCGTGCAAAAATAACTGACTGAGTGGTCAATTGGCAGTAGGCACTCAGCAGCGATCATCGTAAAAATACGCCTGCTGAAACGTTTAATCTAGAATTTATGGCAGATTACTGAGTAATTCTGCATCCTTGAAGCACCACTCGGCGCTTGAGTTGCGACAATGGTCGTGTGCAGGAATCGGTTACGATTGGACAAAATGTCGGGGCAAGCTCTAAAAAACAAGGAAATCCCGGTTTGAAACTCAGTGATATTGCACGCATAGCCGGTGTGTCCGTGACCACCGCCAGCTACGTCATCAATGGCAAGGCCGAACAGCAACGGATCAGCAGCGCCACCGTCGAACGGGTGCGCGCGGTGGTCGAGGAGCATGGCTTTACCCCCAACCCCCAGGCCGCCGGGTTGCGCAGCCGGCATACCCGCACCTTGGGGTTTATCCTGCCGGACCTGGAAAACCCCAGTTACGCACGGATCGCCAAGCTGTTGGAACAAGGCGCACGGGCCCGTGGCTATCAGTTGCTGATCGCCAGTTCCGACGACGATGCCAACAGCGAACGCCAGTTACTGAAACTGTTCCGCGCGCGGCGTTGCGACGCATTGTTCGTTGCCAGTTGCCTGCCCGCCAGCGATGACTGTTATCGCGAGCTGCAAGCCAAGGGCCTGCCGGTGATCGCCATCGACCGGGTGATGGCGCCCGAGCAGTTCTGCTCGGTGGTCAGCGATGACCGCCAGGCTTGCCAGCAATTGACCAGCAGCCTGCTGCAACCGCTGCCCCGGCAGATCGTCTTGATCGGCGCCCACCCCGAACTGAGCATCAGCCAGGAGCGCGCGGCAGGTTTCCAGCAAGCACTGCACGACTTCAAGGGTGACATTCTGATCGAGCATGGCGAAGCCTTCAGTCGCGACTGTGGCCGCCAGTTGATGGAAGAACTCCTGCAACGCCTGGGGCATTTGCCCGACGCGTTGGTGACTACTTCCTACGTCCTGCTGCAAGGGGTGTTTGACGCGCTGCATGACTTCCCGCTCAAATCCCGACCGCTGCGCCTCGGCACTTTCGGTGACACCCAGTTGCTGGACTTCCTGCCGCTGCCGGTCAACGCCATGGCCCAGCAACATGCGCTGATCGCCGAGACGGCCCTGCGCCTGGCACTGGCGGCGATTGAAGAGCAGCATTACCAGCCGGGCGTGCATGCGATTGGCCGGACTTTCAAGCAGCGGATTCACGAGAGATAGGCATGGAGCTGGTCGACAGCCACACCCACCTCGACTTCGAGGATTTCGACGCTGATCGCGACGAGGTGCTCAAGCATAGCCGCCAGCTCGGCGTGCGGCGCATGGTGGTGCTGGGGGTGTACCAGCGCAATTGGCAGCGGTTGTGGGACTTGGCGCAACAGGACCCGGACCTGCATGCGGCCTTTGGCCTGCACCCGGTGTATCTGGATGAACATCGCCGCGCAGACCTGATCGAGCTAGGTGACTGGCTGACGCGCCTCAAGGGCCACCGTCAGCTATGTGCCGTGGGTGAAATCGGCCTGGATTACTTTCTTGAACACCTGGACCGGGAGCGCCAGCAAACCCTGTTCGAAGCCCAGTTGCAGTTGGCCGCAGACTTCCAACTGCCGGCGCTGCTGCATGTGCGACGCAGCCACGCAGCCGTTATCTCTACCCTAAAACGCATCCGCCTGCCCCGAGGCGGAATCATCCATGCTTTCGCCGGCAGCCGCGAAGAAGCCCGTGAATACATCAAGCTGGGGTTCAAGCTCGGCCTGGGCGGCGCGCCGACCTGGCCCCAGGCATTACGCATGCACAAGGTCATCGCCCAACTGCCGTTGGAATCGGTGGTACTGGAAACCGACTCGCCAGACATGGCGCCCGCCATGTACCCCGGCCAACGCAACAGCCCAGAGCACTTGCCGGCAATCTGCAGCGCCCTGGCCGAACGGATGGGGATCAGCCCTTCAGCGCTGGCCGAGGCGAGCACCCGCAACGCCTGCGAACTGTTCAACTGGCCGCTCGATGATGGGGTTCACCGCCTGTAGCGTGAGGGTCATGCGATGCCGGTGGCGGGCGTAGCGCAGGGTAAGGAAGTGAATCAGGATCGCCACCAGTGATACGTTCAATTGCCCGATCTTGCTGATCAAGCCGACCCACTCCACCACCAGGGCCACCAACAAGGCCACGCAGGTCAACACGAGCATGCTTGGGCGCAGCAAGGCCAGGTTGTCCAGGGACTTCAACTGGCGCAGTTGCCTGGGACAATTGAGCAGCAGGACTTTGTGGCAATACGGACAGTCAAAAGGCTCGTTGAGGGCAATGGCATTGAGCTGCCAGGGCTTGAGTACGAAGGTGATATCGCAATGGGCGCAATGCCCTTTCACGCCAGGGGTTGTCGCGGTCATGGCCCTGCCTCCCGGAAGCGCTGGATGGGGTGTGAAACAAATTCTCACCCAATCTGGTTGCGAAAAAAGCTCACTCGGGAAAACAGGACATGCACCACACAGCCAACAGATAAAACCTACATTAAAGTCTTACACGCGAAATGCACCGATCAGCTTTTTCAGCTCAATCACCTGCAAAGACAATTGCCGGCTGGCCTCTTCGGTCTGATGCGCACCTTGGGCCGCGTGCTCGCCAGCCCGATTGATCTCGACGATGTTCTGGTCGATGTCATGGGCCACCGCCGTCTGTTGCTCCACCGCCGCAGCGATTTGCTGGTTTTGGTCGACGATCATGCCTACCGCGCCCAGGATATTTTCCAGGGCCAGCTGGACTTTTTCCGACTGCCCGACCGTACCGCTGGCCATTTTATGGCTACTGCCCATGGCCTTCACCGCCGCACCCACGCCCTGGTGCAATTTGGCGATCATCTGCTCGATCTCTTCAGTGGAATGCTGGGTGCGCCGGGCCAGGGTGCGCACCTCATCGGCCACCACGGCAAACCCACGCCCCTGCTCGCCCGCCCGCGCCGCCTCGATGGCCGCGTTCAAGGCCAGCAGGTTGGTTTGTTCGGCAATGCTCTTGATCACTTCCAGCACGCTGCTGATGGACTGGCTGTCGATCGCCAGTTGATTGATCACCAGCACTGATTGGTCGATCTCGGACGCCAGTTGCGCGATGCTGCCCTGCTGGGATTGCACCAGGCCACGCCCGCTAAGGGTTTCATCGTTGACGCTGTGGGCACTGCTGACAGCCGCGGCCGCACTGCGCGCGACTTCGTGGGCGGTCGCCGACATCTGGTTCATGGCCGTTGCCACCTGTTCGATCTGGCTGCGCTGGCCCGACACCGCCTGGTTGCTGCGCGCCGAAACCGACTCCACTTGCCCGGCCTGATGCTCGACTTCCTGGACGGTTTGCCCTACCCGTTCAATCAGATCGTGGATTTTCGCTACGGTGCCATTGAACACCTCACCCAACTCACCCAACTCATCGCGGCTCTGGGACTTGAAGCTGACCGTCATGTCCCCGGCAGCGACCTTATCCATCATCGCGCCCAGGCGGCGCAGGGTGGTGCGGGTCGAAGCGTAGAAGCCGCCGTACAGATAGAAGATCAACAGGAACACCGCCGCCAGCGCCGCGACCAGCACCACCATGTGCGTACGGTTCTGGGCCAGGCGCTGTTGCAGTTGCTGGTCGAGGAAGGACAGGGTCGCATCGTCCAGTTGATAGGTCTTGGCCATCAAGGCTGTCACTTGATCATAAAAACCCTGCCACGGCGCCTCCAGGGTCTCGGCCATCACTACCTGTTCCTCGAACAGTTCGCTGCCCTGCTTGAGGCTGGCCTGGCTGGCTTGGGCCAAGGTATCCAACGCGTCATGGGCGGCCTTGCTGGAGTTCAGGGCATCCTGCACTTTCAAGCCGTATTCAGCCTGGAGCTTTTCCAACTGTTGCAACAGTTCGTCAAAACGCGTGCTGGACGATGAGTTGAGAAAGCCCTGGCCCAGGGAGTACGCGCCCATGGCCCGGCCCTCGCCCAAGGTCTGGGTGACTTGCGGGGTGACGCTGGTCACCAGTTCGCTGAGTTGGCGCACATCACCCTGCACATCACGGCTCAACCCCGACTGGCTGGCAATGATCTGGCTGAACATCTGCGCCTTGTTGAGCAACTTGCCAATCAGCGCACTTTTGCTCAACAACGAAGATTCGCTTTGCTGGACCTTGAAGGCCGCGATCATCTCGTCGCGCTTGCCCTCGAACACCGCAACTTGCTCGGGATCGGCCGTCATCGCCTGGAAGCCTTGCAGGCGTTCAAGGACGCGCAGTTCCAATGCGCTGATTTGACTTTCGATATCGCCCGCCTTGCCCGACTGACCGAGGGTGGCGTTGATTTGCACCTGATTGTTCAGGGTTTCCAGGTCGCGGCGCAGGATCAGGCTGCTGCCCAGCAGGTCCAGGCTCTGCAACTCAACCTGCGTGCCCTGGAACTCACGCCAGGAGTCGCGCACCAGGTAATAGTTGGTCACCAGCATCGGCAGGAAAAACAACACACTGATCAGGCTGAACTTCATGCCAAAGCTCAGGCGATTCATCAGCGCGATGGCGGGATAGAGCAAGCTCTTCACAGATGAACTCCCTTTTCTTTTATTTTTATTGAAGGCGCAGGGCAGCGGCAGAAAGCCACTATTGGGCGCGCTGTCTGTATAGCTTAAATCGGCGGGGAGTTTTGTAACTTAAGGTTAACGCGATCGGCGGCGCTTAATAGGCCGACCGATTTCTTGATACCAACACATCTTCCCTGTGGGAAATTGCTCTAATGCCAGTCAGTTAAGCGGTCATCGCCTTCTGTAGGAGCGAGCTTGCTCGCGAAAAACGTCAACGATAACGCGTACTTACTGAATGAACGCGGCGCCTGTAAGTTTTTCGTCGGAACGCCGCCCGGAGACAAGCTCGCTCCTACAAAGGGCGTTTCTCAGGGTAAAACAGTCCAGATCGCAAACCCGGCATACCACAACACCGCCGCGCGCAGCAGCAGTTCCCACAAGCGATCCAGGCTGTTGATGCCATCTGCACCCACTACCGGCGGCGGAATTTCCCCGGCCACCAGGCCAACCTTTTCCACCAACTGCGCCGCACTGATATCCCAGTTCAGCAGCTCATGCAGCATGACCCGGCTGACCGCGACAAAATTGCCCACCAAGGCAAAGCTCGCTGCCAGCAACCGCACCGGTAACCAGTCGAAAGCATGGCGCAATTGCCCGGCGCGCTCGGCCACCAATGGGTTCTGACTGCGTTCACTGGCCAGCGCCAGCAAGCGGTAGGCCAGGGCCACCACAGGGCCGAGGAGGAAATACCAGAAAATCACCGCGAAGAAACTCTGGTAGGCCTGCCACAGCAAATGGCCCTGGACCCGCTCCAGCAGTTGCTCGCCACTGTCGGCGCCAATGGCCAGGTCGCGTTCGGCAACATGCTCAGCCGCTTGCAGGTCCCCCCGGCGCCAGGCATCACGGAACGGCCCGAGCTGGCCCAACAGATCACCGCGCCCCAGGCTGTAGATCACCACCAGCAGGTGCACCGGCAGTGCCAGCAAACCATAGGCCACCGGTTCCAGGACCAGCAGCAACAGCCCCAGCAGCGCCACCGGCAGCAGTACCAGCAGCGCCAGGATCAGCCAGGGTTGCTTGCCCAGCCGCGTGCTCGACTCAAGCCGGGCCAGCTCGCGCAGCCAGCGGCCATCACGCTGTACCCGCTGACGCAAGGCCGAGAACTTCTCGATCCACACCGCCAGCACCAACACCAGAAAACTCATTGTGCATGTCCTCCTTCCTGCAAGGCGCCGCGAAAACGCGCCCAATCAAAAGCCGGTCCAGGATCGGTCTTGCGTCCTGGGGCGATGTCACTATGACCGCAAATGCGCTGGAGCGTGATGCCCGGGTAGGCGGCCAGCAATTGGCGACTCAGTTCGATCAAGGATTGGTACTGGGCATCGGTAAAGGGTTGGTCGTCGGTCCCTTCAAGCTCGATCCCCAGGGAAAAATCATTGCAGGTCTCACGCCCCTCGAAACAGGAAACACCGGCATGCCATGCGCGGTCCTGGCAGGAGACAAATTGCGTCACCGCGCCATCACGCTCAATCAGAAAGTGCGCGGATACCCGTAAGTCGGCGATACCTGCAAAGTAGGGATGTTCCGTGACATCCAGGCGATTCTGGAAAAACTCCTGCACTTTGCCTGTAGCGAACTGGGCCGGTGGCAAGCTGATGTTGTGCACCACCAACAAGGAAATCTCGCCGCCCGGGCGTTCATTGAAGTTGGGCGATGGGCAATGGGCAACGCCCTGGCACCAACCGCTGGTGGGGTCCAACTGCATACAGGTTCCTTGCGCAAGACTTGGGAGCACTCAGTATGCCGTGATCCGCCTGGCGGTTGCGATCACTTGGCGCGATTGAGTTGCCGCAGATTGCCAATCACCGACGCCAGTGCGCGGTCGAACAACAGCGCATCATCCAGGGTGCGCACCCCGCCACGCTTGAACTCCAGGGCCAGTTCGGTGCAGGTTTTTTCCAGCACTTTGAGACCTGTGCGATTGACAAAAATATAGCTGTTGGCCGGCTCGATAATCGCCGTCAGCTTGCAGCGCAGGGCATTGTCTTCATCTTCGCGGAACTCGACCCAACTGCCGATACGCAATTGGAGGACCTTGAGCAAATCGGGATCATTCTCTGCCAGGCTGACCGTCTCCACCGGCATCTCGGCACTCGAATCCTCGCGCACTTCGATCAGCGTCACGCGGGGCAGCGTTGCCCCCTGGAACACCTGGGTATGCAGGGCCTGCAACTGGATAAAAAACTCCCGGGTAACAAAGGAGTCAAACGCCGCCTCGCTCACCCCCTCGCGCAGGGCCTTGAGCAACGCGGGTAATTGCTCCAGCAAGCGACGACCGGCTTCAGTGTCCTCACTCAGGCCGACACTCCAGATCAGCTCATCCATGGTCCGCAACCGCGCCTGCCATTGCGGCGAGTGTTGCCCATGTTTTAGGCATTCAAGCAACAAGACCTGGCTCCAGGCCTGCTGCAGGAACTGCACCACGAAATGTGGCAAGACCTTACCCAGCAAGCGCTGATTGAGCGCATCCGCAACCCGCTGCCGAGCCTGCTCAGTGCGCGCGCGCCCTTCCTCGGCATCGCGGGTACGCTGTTCGAGCAGCTCACTGCGACGGCGCTCATCCTGGGTAAACGCGGTGAACTCGTGCAGGAGCACCGAGAAAATCGCCGGGTCATCGACAAAATCGTTCAGCAGCCGCTGCACCACCTGCTCGATGCGCAGGTACAGGCTGTCACGCTGATAATCATCACGCTTGCCCCAGCCCATGGCGGCGGTCCCGATTTCATTGAGCAGGCGCCGCGCCGGGTGGCTGGCGCGGCTGAAAAAACTCTTGTCCAGCACGGCCACTTTCAACATGGGAATTTGCAGGCGCGCAATCAACGCCTTGAGGGAGTCAGGCAAGGTACGGTCGTCGAGGATGAACTCGAACAACATGGCGATCAGGTTGATCACATCCTCGTCGGCATCTTCGACTACCCGCGACTTTCCACTCTTGACGCTGACCCGGGTGAGCAGCTCTTCCAATTGGCGGCGCAAGTCAAAATCGTCCTCGACCGCAGGCTCCGGTACATATTGTTGCAAATGGGACAGCAGGCGCAGCAGGTCGCGGGTAGAAATAGGCTGGGCCTGGGCACTGGCCTCCAGGGTCGGGGCCACGCTGCCACGGACTGTCAGTAGCAGTTCTTGCAGGGCGGCGAAGACTTGTTGCTCGGCTTCGTCGGCCTGTGGGTCGACCGCCGGGGCTGCCTCGACGGGCGGGCGGGCCCTGCTTGCACGTTCGCCAGGACGCCGCGAAGGTACGGCCTTGAGTTCAGGCAGCACGCCCGTGGCGACCAGCAACTGATTGGCCTCGCCGTACAGCAGGTCGGCATCGCTGAGTACGTACTTTTCAAATAGCTTCAAAATGATCAGCTTGACCCGGATCTCCACCCCCAGGCTGCGCCCGGCCCGCAGGAAGTACTCGCAGAGCATCGCCGGGCCAAGGGGGTTTTCCCGATCATCCAGGCGCTTGCCCAACAACACACCCAGGCGGGCGCTCAGTTGCCCCAGCGCCAGGCCGTAACGGTGCATGACCTTGTCGAGCATGGCCTCCAGGGCCACGGCTTTTTCCAGGTCGTCGGCGCACACGCCAGGCGTCTCGTCGTAGGAAACCGTCGGTAACAGCAACTCGCCTTGCCCGGCCTGCCCCAGGTTGGCGAACGCCGCGAAGAGCTGCTCCATGAACACACGTTCGAAGTTCTTGCGCTTGAGGCGCAGGTCGCGCATCGCTTCAAAGAAAATATTGTGGTCGGCGCTGTTGCGGGCCTTGTCGGCCATTTCGAACAGGGTGTCGTCGGCGTTATCGAACAACTCCTGCAAACCCCGGTCGAGTTGCTGCGTGGCCTTGTCACGAACCTGGAGCACGATCACGGGCAGGCGGGCGAGCGGCGACGGCATCGCGTGTGCAGCGATCTTGTTGATCGGCACCACCTTTGCGTCATTGTGCATGCTGGCCTCCTGGAGCGACGGGGTTCGGTTGAGTGAACGATCACTGCAACCGCCGATGGAATACCGGCGGTTACCGCGATTATCTGTAGATCACCGAGACGTCAAAGCTATGACGCCAATTGCAAGGCGCGAGATTATCTTGCAAATAGCCCCTGTAGCGCCAGCAAACTCTGTAGGCGCTTTGTAATCAGGCAGGTTATGGCGGCATACCTTGGGTTCGGCGCTGCCATGCCCCTATAATCGAGGCACTTTGTATGTGGAGCCCGCTATGCCGAATCTACGCCTCGCCGACCTCACCGCCGAAATCGAAGCCAACGTGCGCCGCGCACTGCTGGAAGATGTCGGCAGCGGCGATATCACCGCACAATTGATCCCCGCCGAACGGCTGGCCAAGGCCACGATCATCACCCGTGATGCTGCCGTCATCAGTGGCACTGCCTGGGTCGATGCCGTGTTCCGCCAGTTGGACCCGCGGGTTGCCGTGCATTGGCAGGTGCGCGACGGTGAACGCGTGAGCCCCAACCAGGCGCTGTTCCACCTCGAAGGTCCCGCTCGCTCACTGTTGACCGGTGAGCGCAGTGCGCTGAACTTCCTGCAACTGTTGTCGGGCGTGGCCACGCGTGCGCAATACCTGGCGGACTTTGTCGCCAGCACCCAGGTCAAGCTGCTGGACACCCGCAAGACCCTGCCCGGCCTGCGCCTGGCGCAAAAGTACGCAGTGACCTGCGGCGGTTGCCACAATCACCGTATCGGCCTGTATGACGCGTTCCTGATCAAGGAAAACCATATCGCCGCCTGCGGTGGCATTGCCCAGGCCATTACGGCCGCCCACAAGATCGCCCCAGGCAAGCCGGTGGAAGTCGAAGTGGAAAGCCTGCAAGAGTTGCGCGAAGCCCTGGCGGCGGGTGCCGATATCATCATGCTCGATGAACTGAGCCTGGACGACATGCGCGAAGCCGTACGCTTGAACGGCGGCAAGGCCAAGCTCGAAGCCAGCGGCGGGATCAATGAAAGCACCTTGTTGCCCATTGCCGAAACCGGCGTGGACTACATCTCCATCGGGGCGATGACCAAGGATGTGAAGGCGGTGGACTTGTCGATGCGGCTCAGTATTTGAGTGGCTACAAACTTTAAGCTGCAAGAGCGCCTGGCGCCACTTGCAGCTTAAGGCTTGAAACTTGCCGCTGCTTCTAGACCACCAAATCGTTCATCTCGCAATATTCTTCCCAGCCGACACCCAACACCTCGGCAGCCTCCTTGTGCAGGGCCAGGCGTGCCGCCTCGAAATCTTGCGGCGTGGACGTGTACTTGAGGGTCAGCTCCCAAGGCTGGAAGCCCTGGCTCTCGGCCTCGTCCTCGAATGCCCACTGGATCTGGTCGCGCTGGTCATCAGCGCTCAGGTCCTTGATCTCTTCCTTAAGCTGCGGCGACTCCTCAAGGTATTTCTTGAGGGCTTCTGCGTGCCGCACTTCCTGGGTCATTGCTGTCGTGGTCATGGCGTTCTCTTAGATCGAGGAATGGGGATGCATCTGGGTCATCAAGGTTGCGCAGATACAAAAGAACGGGCACGAATACCGGTTCATCTGGCCTTCAGAACCATTCTGGGATCATCTGAAAACTGTGGTGCCTTTTTGCCCGAGACAGGAGTCGAACCTGCGACCTTCGCGTTACGAGTGCGCTGCTCTACCAACTGAGCTACACGGGCGGTGGGCTAAAGCTAGCACTGCATTGGGCGCCCGGCAACTTACCGGACATGCGGCGCAATGACTCCCTGGACCCAGAACCGTGGCTGCAGATGGCGTTTGGTAACGTCGATGTAGTGTTGGCTGCGCTCAGTGGCGCCTGGCAGGTCGCGGTACACGACAAATACCAGCAACGCCACCGAAAGCACCGCCGACACCTGCCAGGCCCGACGCAACAGCGGCATCGGCTCGGCAACGGGTGTGCGCCACGGATGCAATGCCAGCAGCCAGCCCACCACCAGCGCCAGCCATAGTTGTGAATAAGGCATCACAATCACCCCATCGACCATGGCCTGCACCGTCGCACCCATCAAAGCGGCGAATAGACACAGGCGCAACAGGTCTTGCGATGCCCCAGCAGGCCCTTGCCGGCGAATCACCATCAACGTGGCCCAGCCGCCGCGCAGTGCCAGCAACGACACACACAAGGCCGAGGGCACGCCCCATTCACTGGCCCACTGCAAGATTGCCTGGTGCGGATGGGCGGCAATCGGGTTAGGGATATCGGCAAAGTGCATCGGCCCGAAGCCTAGCCACGGCCGTTCGCGGAGCATGTCCCAGGCTTGCCACCAGATCACTTCTCGACCTGAAAGGCTGGTGGTGAGCCGATCATTGGAAAGGCTGGCGATTTCGATCCCCAGATAACGTGCCAACACCGTGAACAACAGCCAGTACAAAAACAGCCCGCCACACAGCGCAGCCAGCTGCCAGATCAACCAGCGACGCCCTGCGCCCCCCAAAAAAGCCAGGACGACTGCGACAACTCCGATACCCAGCCAGGTGCCACGGGTACCGCCACTGATTGCAATCAACCACCAGGCACACAACAGGGTAAACACCAGCCCACGCGCCAACCGCGAGGTGCTCGCGAGCAGCAGCGGCAACGCCAGCAAGGGTAAGGTAAAGGTCTGGAACTGGCCGTAGAAACGCTTGTTGGAGAACCCGGAAAGCAGGAGGTCGGTGTCCAGTGTCGGTTCGCCACTGGTAAACGCCAGCACGCCTGCGTATCCATATTGAAGGGTCTTGATCAGGCATAGCAGCAACACAAACAGGATCAGCGCCTGATCCAGGGTTTGGTCGCCATTGCGCCGCAACCAGGCAAAAGCCGCGACAATCACCCCGCAGGTGATCATCAGCGCCCATTCGGTCAACGCCCAGAGGGGCTGGTGGCCCAACAACGAAGAAACCAGGCCGAGGCCGAACACCAGCGCCAGGCCGATAGCGGTAGGTTTGTCGACCAGGCGACCGGCGGGAATCGACAGGCCATAGACCAGCGCACACACACCCACGCCGACCTGCATCACACGCTGCCAGTCATGACCACTGAAGGACAGGGTGATGCCCAGCAGCAAAAGGCTCAGCGCCACCACCAAGAACACGCTTCCTCGCTGTTGCACGGATAACGTCATGGGCAACCTTTACTTCCCTGTGACGTGCCTGGGAGCCCGTCATATCCAACAGGCTCCGGTCACTGATTTTCGCCGCCCGGCCTCAGCTGCCAGCCGTGCAACCTTTTGCAGCGTACTGCTCTTGAGCAGTGGTGGCGCACTTCCAACCGTCTGTGGCGCTGCGTGCCAGGGTAATGATCTTGCCCTGGACGGGCGCTGGGGCATCAAGGATTTCGCAGGCAATCGAGCCCGTTCCCGAGGCCACATCACCCGCAACGCTGATCACGCAGTTCGCGGTCGGGCTGGTACCGCCAATCAGCGCCAGCGTGGGCGTGGTGCCCTGATTGAAGGTGTCCTCAAAACCTGCCTTTAACGCCGAGATTTCCGCCAACCCCGCCGTGAACTTGGCCTTGGCCTGGTGCTTGGTATACATGGGCAGGCCAATCGTGGCCAAGATGCCGATGATCGCCACGACGATCAACAACTCGATCAAAGTAAAGCCGTTCTGACGCATCACACTCACTCTCCAGAATAAAACCCCATCGCAAGGCACATCCTGCGCCCTGCCCTCAACAACCGCGCCAGTGTACTCATCCGCGTCGGGCCAGGCGCTCACAAGACGCACAATCTGACATTTTTCCCCTGCCCAATCGCCTGACGGACACACAGGCCTGACTAAGCTGTAAATCCTCACCTGTCGATGAGCTGTCGCTCCCAATGAATGATGTCACCGTGAACTCCACCGCCACCTTCGCCTGGGAAGGCACGTTGCGCAATGGCCGCAAGGTGTCCGGCGAAACCCGCGGCCATAGCCCGGCTGTGATCAAGGCCCAATTACGCCGGCAAGGTATCAACCCGATTCGGGTGCAGCTACGCTCCAGCCTTCTTTCGGGCCTGCGCAACCCCATCTCTCCTGCCGATATTGCCCTGTTCACTCGCCAACTGGCGACCCTGCTGAAAGCGGGAATCCCCCTGCTGCAAGCCTTCGATATGATTGGCGAAGGCCTCGGCAGCCGGGCCATGCGCACGCTGACCCAAGGATTGAAGCAGGAGGTTGCCGCCGGCAACAGCTTGAGCGATGCGTTATTGAAACAGCCGCAGTGTTTCAGCCCCCTGTATTGCAGCCTGATTGCGGCAGGCGAACAGGCCGGCACCCTGGAAACCCTGCTGGAACGGGTAGCCACCCACCTGGAAAAGAGCCAGCGCCTCAAGGCCCGGATCAAGAAAGCCATGACCTACCCGCTGGCGGTCCTGCTTGTGGCTATGCTGGTCAGCAGTATCCTGCTGATCCACGTCGTGCCCCAGTTCGAGAGCCTGTTCGCCGGCACCGACACACCTCTACCGCGCTTTACCCTGCTGGTTATCGTGCTATCAGAATTCATGCAAGGCGCGTGGTGGGTGCTGTTGCTGGCCATGAGCGCGACTGCCTGGGGGTTACGCCACAGCTACCGTCGACACCTTGGTTTTCGCCTCTGGCTGGACGCTGGTTTGTTGAAAGTGCCGCTGGCAGGCACACTGCTGAAAAAAACTGCGGTCGCCCGTTACGCCCGTACACTCGCCACCACCTTTGCCGCCGGCGTACCGCTGGCACAAGCGTTGGATTCAGTGGCCGCAGCCGCCGGCAACGAGCGGTTCAAACAGGCAATCATGCGTATGCGCCAGGACGTGGCAATAGGAATGCAATTGAATCGAACCATGACCGCCAGCGGCCTGTTCCCTGGCATGGCGATACAGATGACAGCCATCGGCGAAGAGTCGGGCGCACTGGACAGTATGCTGGAGAAGGTCGCCGATCATTATGAGACGGACGTCGACAACCTGGTGGACAACCTGACCAGCCTGATGGAACCGCTGATCATGGTGGTTCTCGGCAGTATTGTCGGGGCGCTGGTAATCGCCATGTACCTGCCAATCTTCCAGCTCGGCACGGCGTTTTGAACATGACCCTGGACCTACTCCTGATCCTTCACCCCTGGCTGTTCGTCTGGTGTTCACTGGTGCTGGGGCTGATCGTCGGCAGCTTCCTCAACGTGCTGGTCTGGCGCCTGCCAAAAATGCTCGAACGGGACTGGCGCGCCCAGGCCCATGAAATACTTGGCCTGCCCCCGGAGCCCGACGGCCCGACCTACAACCTGTTGCACCCCAACTCCTGCTGCCCGCATTGCTCGGCGCCGATTCGTCCGTGGGAAAATATCCCGTTCCTTAGTTACTTGTTCCTCAGGGGACGTTGTGCACGGTGCCACGGCTCTATCAGCCCGCGCTACCCGCTGACCGAACTGGCCTGCGGGCTGCTCTCGGCATTTATTGCCTGGCACTACGGCTTCGGCTGGCCGGCCGCAGGAGTCCTGTTTTTGAGCTGGGGCTTGCTGGCCATGAGCCTGATCGATGCCGACCACCAGCTATTGCCGGATGTACTGGTGTTACCGCTGCTGTGGCTCGGGCTGATCCTCAATTACTTCGAGCTGTACGTCACCTTGCCCGATGCATTGTTGGGCGCGGTCGCTGGCTATCTGAGCCTGTGGGCAGTGTTCTGGCTGTTCAAGCTGTGTACCGGCAAGGACGGCATGGGCTATGGCGATTTCAAACTGCTGGCCATGCTCGGCGCCTGGGGCGGCTGGCAGATCCTGCCGCTAACGCTGCTGCTGGCATCACTGGTGGGCGCGATATCGGGGGTGATTCTGTTACGCATGCGTAACGCGCAGACATCGGTGCCCCTGCCTTTTGGTCCCTATCTGGCGATTGCCGGCTGGATTGCATTGCTCTGGGGTGGTCAAATAACCGACTTCTATTTGCAGTCTGTCGGTTTCAGATGACCACTTCTGTCGCAACACCCTGGATTCTTGGCCTGACGGGCGGCATCGGCAGCGGCAAAAGCGCTGCGGCCCAGCACTTTATCGACCTTGGCGTAGACCTTATCGACGCCGACCACGCCTCGCGCTGGGTGGTGGAGCCCGGCCGGCCGGCACTGACCAAGATTGCCGAGCACTTCGGCGACACGATCCTGCTGCCTGATGGCCAGTTGGATCGCGCCGCCTTGCGCAAGCGCATTTTCGAGGCGCCGCAAGAACGCCTGTGGCTGGAGGCCCTGCTGCACCCGTTGATTGCCGACGAGATCCGCAGCCATCTGGCCCGCGCCCGCTCGCCCTATGCGATCTTGGTATCGCCGTTGTTGATCGAGTCGGGCCAATACACCATGACCCAGCGCATCCTGGTGATCGATGTGCCGCAATCAACGCAGATTCAGCGTACCCTGCTGCGCGATGGCATCAGCGAAGAACAGGTGCAGGCAATTCTCAAGGCCCAGGCCTCACGGGAAGATCGCCTGCGCCATGCCGACGATGTACTGGTCAATGACCAAGACCTGGCCTGGCTGCAGGCCGAGGTCGAGCGACTGCACCACTTTTACCTTACTTTGCGTGGAGGCCGAACATGAGCCAACCCTTGACCGTCGAATGCCCAACCTGCGGCGCCCCCGTGGAATGGAAAGCGACCAACCTCAACCGGCCATTCTGCTCGGATCGCTGCAAACTGATCGACCTGGGCGCCTGGGCCGCAGAAGAACACAAAATTCCAGTCAGCCCGGATGCCGAAGACGAACTGTTCTCGGAAGATCTGCCACCGCGCGCCCACTAAGGCCGCATAAAAGCGTACTCCTGCTGGTCGTCGAGGTTTTCTGCAAGGTATTGCAGCTCGTCGGCCAGGTCTTCAAAACTGCGCACGCCCTTGCTCTGCTGCACCACGGCACTCAGCAGGGCACGCAGGCTCAAACCAGGGTCAAAGCCAATTTCCAGTGCCGCTTCCTGACTCCTGCGTACCTCTTGTCGCGCCCACTCGTACACACTCATGATCGTGCTCCTGGAAGTTTCGCAGAGCATGCGACCACTTGCGCGTCGCGCCTTTGATTTGGATCAAGGCTGCGAATTGTCGTCCTTCCAGGGCGCCGAGAGGTAGCGCGTACGGTTGAATGTCTCAAGCCATTCCGGGCAAAACACCACCAGAGCACTGATCACTACGCCGTTGATAAATGCTTCGGGAAAGATGATCAGCCACAGGTAACCGATAAAGTCCTCTATCCACTCGGGCATGGCGAAGCGACCATCCAGCCACAGCAGGCCCAGGCCCGCCAACAGGCACAGCAACGCCGACAATGCGGCGGCAAAAAAACCCGAACAGAAGATATAGACGAAGGGATTGCGCGGCTGCGCCCGCTCCACCAGCAACGCGCATGTCTCGGTCACTAATACTGGCAAGAGGACCAGCAGCGCGCCGTTGACCCCGAGCGCCGCCAAGTCCTGGCGCCCGAGCAGCACCAGGCCCAGTTGCGCCGCCAGCCCGCCGACAATTGCCAGCGGCCAGTCGAGCAGCAAGGTCACAGCGGTCATGCCGATAAAGTGGTAGGACACGCCGGTATCGAAATCCCGACGCACCAGCCACAGCATGAACAGCGCGAACACGGTGCCAAACAACAGATGCTGGCGCCGCCGGTCGGCAAACAGCTCGACCCAGGGCGAACGCAGGATCGCCCATAGAATCACGGGCGCATACAACAGCCAGCCCAGCCACAGGGTGAGTGGCGCCAGCACAGCGGCGCTGATCACGGCTGCAACTGCTCCCCGAGCTCAACCGCCTGGGCCCACAGAGGCAAAAGACTCAGCAACACCGCAACCAGAAACTTCACAGCGAACTCCTTGTAGAAAACCGTCAACCGAGCAGCCAGTCTACACCGAGCCTTTTCACACGGGACTTCCTGCGGTCATCATTTGAACGCTAAGCTGCAACCATGGATGACTCAGATTATTTGCGCCTGCTCACCATAGCGGCCGAACAAGCCAACGCGTTCCTGTCCAATGCCCGCAAATGGGAGCGTGAGCGTTGGGTCTGCCAGCGCCTGCTGCAAGGCCTGAATGTGCCCTACCGCGCCGAAGAGTTTCATGCTGCCGGTCAAGAACCGCCGGACGTGCTGTTTCGCGACGCCAGTTTCGAAGTGTTTTTTGTCCTCGACGAAGGCCGGCGACTGAATGACGAATGGCGCGACGAATTGCTGCGTCGGCGCAGCGCCTTTTCCCTGAGCCAGTTGGTGCGGCGTGAAGCCAAGCCCAGGCGTATTCCCGCCCATGAATTCCTGCTGCGCCTGGCGCCGACCCTGCGCAAGAAAGCCCATAACTACAAAGAACGCGGCATGGACCTGGGCGAGCTGGATATCATCGCCTTCGCCAGCCTCAAGCGCGAAGTGCTGGACCTCAACAGCCATTTCCCGCCGCCTACCGAATACCTGCGCCAGGGCTGGCGCTCGCTGTCATTGGTCGGCCCGACCTTTGCGCGCGTGTTGTTCGCCCACCCGGACGCACCGGATTTCTTGCGCAACAACCTGGGGCGCAGCATAGTGTTCGATGTGGGTATCAGCCTGTAGCGTGGTGCCCTTTAGCAACGTCTACCTGACGAGGCCTTTATGACCAGCCGCCTGAACCCTGACGACCAACAACATGTCGAAGAGTACCTGCAACTGTCCCAGCACCAGGTTGAGCGCAAGCCTTTCCGGCCGTGGCTGCTCCTTGGGGTGGTACTGATTGTGGTGATTGGCCTGGGCCTGCTGAGCCGCCTTTTGAGTTACCTGACGCTATGAGCTGCCTGGCGCTCGCTCGGGTAACCGCACCGATTTCTTTTAGCCTTGCGAGATATCCCCATGACCCATCGTATTATTATCGTCGGCGGCGGCGCCGGCGGCCTGGAGTTGGCTACCCGCCTGGGTAAGACTCTGGGCAAGCGCGGTACCGCCAGCATCACGCTGGTGGACACCAACCTCACCCATATCTGGAAACCCCTGCTGCACGAGGTTGCCGCCGGCTCGCTGAACTCCTCTGAAGACGAACTCAATTATGTTGCCCAGGCAAAATGGAACCACTTCGAGTTCCAGCTGGGGCGCATGAGCGGGCTTGATCGGGATCAGAAGAAAATCCAGCTGGCCGCGACCCTTGATGAAGAAGGCCGGGAACTGGTGCCCGCGCGCGTATTGAGCTATGACACCCTGGTCATCGCCGTTGGCAGTACCACCAATGACTTCGGCACCGAAGGCGCGGCACAGCACTGCCTGTTCCTTGATACCCGCAAGCAGGCCGAACGTTTCCACCAGCAACTGCTCAATCACTATCTGCGCGCCCATGCCGGGCAAACCGATGTGGTCGAGCAAATCAGCGTGGCGATCGTTGGTGCTGGCGCTACCGGCGTCGAACTGGCGGCCGAGCTGCACAACGCCGCCCATGAACTGGCGGCCTACGGCCTGGACCGGATCAAGCCGGAAAACATGCACATCACCCTGATCGAAGCCGGGCCACGGGTATTGCCGGCCCTGCCAGAGAGGATCAGCGGGCCTGTGCATAAAACCCTGGAAAAGCTCGGGGTGACGGTCATGACCAACTCCGCTGTGAGCGAAGTCACCGCCGACAGCTTGATTACCAGCAGTGGCCAGGTGATTCCCGCCAGCCTCAAGGTGTGGGCCGCCGGGATTCGTGCGCCAGGCTTCCTCAAGGACATCGATGGCCTGGAGACCAACCGCATCAACCAATTGCAGGTCCTGCCAACGCTGCAGACCACGCGTGACGAGAACATCTTCGCCTTTGGCGACTGCGCAGCCTGCCCGCAGCCGGGCACGGATCGCAACGTTCCACCACGGGCACAAGCAGCGCATCAGCAGGCGTCGCTGCTGGCCAAATCGCTGAAATTGCGCATCGAAGGCAAGACACTGCCCAGCTACAAGTACACCGACTACGGCTCACTGATCTCGCTCTCGCGTTTTTCGGCGGTGGGTAACTTGATGGGCAACCTGACCGGCAGCGTGATGCTCGAAGGCTGGCTGGCGCGGATGTTCTATGTGTCGCTGTACCGCATGCACCAAATGGCGCTTTACGGGTTCTTCCGCACGATGATGTTGATGCTGGGCAGCAAGATCGGCCGGGGTACCGAACCGCGTCTCAAGCTTCACTAACAGCACGACCAGGTCAATGCGGGGGGCTTGCTCCCGATAGCGGTGGTTCAGACACACCGTCATCGGGAGCAAGCCCCCTCCCACATTGGATCGGCGGTACTTTCAGGTTTTTCACAGGCAAAAAAAATCCCCGTATCTTTCGATACGAGGATTTTTAATATGGTCGGGGTAAGGGGATTCGAACTCCTGACATCCTGCTCCCAAAGCAGGCGCGCTACCGGACTGCGCTATACCCCGGTAAAAAAAAGGCGACCTTTTCAAGTCGCCTTCTTCGATCAGGGCTTTTGGCCTCTGATCTTAAGATTCGATTCCAGTGTTAACTGGTCTCAAAAATGGTGGGTCGTGTGGGATTCGAACCTACGACCAATTGGTTAAAAGCCAACTGCTCTACCAACTGAGCTAACGACCCAAAAATGGTCGGGGTAAGGGGATTCGAACTCCTGACATCCTGCTCCCAAAGCAGGCGCGCTACCGGACTGCGCTATACCCCGGCTTGAAATTGGCTCCGTGACCAGGACTCGAACCTGGGACCCAATGATTAACAGTCATTTGCTCTACCGACTGAGCTATCACGGAACTACATATTTCAAAGTACAACTTTTACTGCGGTGTAACCTTCTCTTCGACGCTGTCTGTATCGCTACGTTAGCGTGTCTGAGGCGCGCTATTCTACAATCTTAAAAACCCCTGTCAACCCTTTAAATTGCTTTTAAGACAATGATTTGCGCTTCTTTCTGATTTCTTCTTGGGGAGAAGAAACCCGTGGGCTGACGTTGCTGCGGGGCGCACTTTACAAGCCTTTGCCTTACAGTTCAACGCCCTATCGAAAAAAAAGGCCCCGCAATGCGGGGCCTTTGCTTATAACCACCCAATCGGCGCTTAGTGGAAGACGATTTCGTCGTTTTCCACGGTGGCCTTGACGCTGGTCCCCGGCACAAAGCTGCCCGACAGGATCAACTGGGCCAGCGGGTTCTCGATCCAGCGCTGGATCGCACGTTTTAGTGGGCGTGCGCCATACACCGGGTCGTAACCCACGGCGATCAACTTGTCCAACGCCTCGCTGCTCAGCTCCAGCATCAACTCGCGCTCTGCCAGACGGCTGCGCAGGCGGCCCAACTGGATCTCGGTAATGCCCGCGATCTGATCCCGCGCCAGAGGCTCGAAGATCACCACTTCATCGACCCGGTTGATAAATTCCGGCCGGAAGTGGCTGGTCAACGCGTCCATTACCGCAGCACGCTGGCCTTCTCGATCCCCGACCATTTCCTGGATCTGTACCGAGCCCAGGTTGGAGGTCATCACGATCACCGTATTACGGAAATCCACGGTACGCCCGTGACTGTCCGTCAGACGGCCATCTTCCAGCACTTGCAGCAATACGTTGAACACATCCGGGTGAGCCTTCTCGACCTCATCCAGGAGGATCACCGAGTAAGGCTTACGCCGTACCGCTTCGGTCAGGTAGCCACCTTCCTCGTAACCCACATAGCCTGGTGGTGCCCCGATCAAGCGCGCCACGGAATGTTTCTCCATGAACTCGGACATGTCGATACGCACCATCGCCTCTTCGGTATCAAAGAGGAACTCGGCCAGGGCCTTGCACAGCTCGGTCTTACCTACACCGGTCGGGCCGAGGAACATGAACGAGCCACTCGGGCGGTTCGGGTCGGACAACCCGGCGCGCGAACGCCGTACCGCGTTGGACACTGCCACCACCGCCTCTTCCTGGCCGATGACGCGCTGGTGCAACAGGCTTTCCATGCGCAACAGCTTGTCACGCTCGCCTTCCAGCATCTTCGACACCGGAATGCCAGTCCACTTGGAGACCACCTCGGCAATTTCTTCCTCGGTCACCTTGCTGCGCAGCAGCTGGTTTTCACTGTGGCCATGCTGGTCGACCATTTGCAGGCTGCGTTCCAGATCCGGGATCACCCCGTACTGCAACTCAGCCATGCGGTTCAGGTCGCCTTTACGGCGTGCAGCTTCCAGCTCCTGGCGCGATTGCTCGATCTTTTGCTGGATCTGCGCAGAACCCTGTACTTCGGCTTTTTCCGAGGTCCAGATTTCTTCCAGGTCCGAATACTCACGCTCCAGACGGACGATTTCTTCCTGAAGTTTTTCCAGGCGTTTCTTCGCCGCGTCATCGTCTTCTTTCTTCAGCGCCTGGGATTCGACTTTCAGTTGAATCAGGCGCCGCTCCAAACGATCAAGCACTTCAGGCTTGGAGTCGATTTCCATGCGAATACGGCTAGCCGCTTCGTCGATCAGGTCGATAGCCTTGTCCGGCAACTGACGGTCAGTGATGTAGCGATGGCTCAACTTGGCCGCCGCAATGATCGCGCCGTCAGTGATGGCTACCCGGTGGTGGACCTCATAACGCTCTTTCAGGCCACGCAGGATCGCGATGGTGTCTTCCTCGCTCGGCTCTTCCACCAGTACTTTCTGGAAACGACGCTCAAGGGCCGCGTCCTTTTCAATGTACTGGCGGTATTCGTTGAGCGTGGTCGCACCGACACAATGCAACTCACCCCGAGCCAGTGCTGGCTTGAGCATGTTGCCTGCGTCCATCGAACCTTCGCCTTTACCGGCGCCGACCATGGTGTGCAGTTCGTCGATAAACAGAATGATCTGCCCTTCCTGCTTCGACAGTTCATTAAGCAGGGATTTGAGGCGCTCTTCGAACTCCCCACGGAACTTGGCACCGGCGATCAACGCGCCCATGTCCAGGGACAGCAAGCGCTTGCCCTTGAGGCCATCCGGCACTTCACCATTAATGATGCGCTGGGCCAGGCCTTCGGCAATGGCGGTTTTACCCACGCCAGGCTCGCCGATCAGCACCGGGTTGTTCTTGGTGCGACGCTGCAGGACCTGGATGGTGCGACGAATTTCATCGTCACGCCCGATCACCGGGTCCAGCTTGCCGTCTTCGGCGCGCTTTGTCAGGTCGACGGTGTATTTGTCCAGGGCCTGGCGCGACTCCTCGTGATTGGGGTCATTCACCGCCTCGCCGCCGCGCAGGTTGTTGATGGCATTTTCCAGGGCCTTTTTGCTCACGCCCTGGCCCAGCAACAACTTGCCGAGCTTGCTGTTGTCGTCCATGGCGGCGAGTAGCACCAGCTCGCTGGAGATGAACTGGTCGCCCTTCTGCTGGGCCAGGCGGTCGGCCTGATTGAGCAGGCGCGCCAAATCCTGGGACATATTCACGTCGCCAGTAGGGTTCTGGATTTTTGGCAGTTGATCGAGCTCTTTGCTCAATTCCTTGCGCAGGCTGTTGACGTCAAAGCCCACCTGCATCAGCAGGGGCTTGATCGAACCACCCTGCTGCTCAAGGAGCGCCTGCATCAAGTGCGCAGGCTCGATGGCCGGATGGTCGAGGCCAACCGCCAGGGATTGAGAATCCGATAACGCCAATTGTAATTTGCTGGTTAAACGGTCAATACGCATTAGTCACCTTCCTTTTGAGCAGGCCGGAGCTATGTGCGAGCGAGCTTGCTCGCGATTAACGCATCCTGAATGAAGAAACCTGCCAGATACCCTTATAGATGGGGTGGATTCTGGAAGATTCAAGCCGGCGATACTTGATATGGGTCAGGGGAGTCTAGCGTTCGAGCCAGATAAGGGAGGCGAATCGACCGGTGCGCGGGTTGCGCCGGTAAGAAAAGAAGCGTGGGTCGGTCACCGTGCACAAGCCGCCGCCGTAGACTGCCGTGATACCGCATGCGGCCAGGCGCAGGCGCGCCAACTGGTAGATGTCGGCCAGGAACTTGCCAGGGTTGTGGCTCGGCACAAAGGCTTCGGCCGTTTGCGCTAGTTGCTGCATGAAGGCTTCACGTACCTCAGGGCCGACTTCAAAGGCCTTTGGGCCAATCGCCGGACCTAACCAGACCATTACCTCGGCAGGTGCAGTTTCCAGGCTTTGCGCAGCAGCTTCCAGCACACCCGCGGCCAGTCCACGCCAACCGGCATGGGCCGCGGCGACCCGGGTCCCGGCCTTGTTGCAAAACAAGGCCGGCAGGCAATCGGCGGTCATCGCCGTGCAGGCGATGCCGGGCGTATCGGTCCAACTGCCGTCTGCCTCGGCAATCTGCCCAGGATCGGCCTCGACCACGACGACGCCATGGACCTGGCGCAGCCAAGCCGGCTGGATATCGAACGCGGCAGTGAGACGACGGCGATTCTCAAGCACAGCCCCAGGGCTGTCCTCGACATGATCGCCAAGATTCAGGCCGTCGAACGGCGCCAGACTGACGCCGCCCGCGCGGGTAGTGACGCAGGCTTTCACCCCGGCCGGCGCAGGCCAGTCAGGAATCAGCCAGTCACTCATCCGACAAAGGCCTCGCGGTCTTGCTTGAGCAGCGACAACAACCAGACAAAATCGTCAGGCAGTGGCGATTCCCAGCTCATCCGCTCACCGCTCGTCGGATGGTCCAGTTCCAGGAAGCGCGCATGCAGCGCCTGGCGCGGGAACGACTTCAACGATTCGACCATGGTCACACTGGCCGCCGGCGGAATACGGAAGCGACCACCGTAGGCCGGATCGCCGACCAACGGGAAGTTGATATGCGCCATATGCACCCGGATCTGATGGGTACGGCCGGTTTCCAGCTTGACCCGCACATGGGTATGAGAGCGGAAACGCTCCAGCACGCGGTAGTGGCTGACGGCCTGCTTGCCACCCTCCATCACCGCCATGCGCTGGCGCTGCTGGCCATGGCGACCAATAGGCGCATTGATCTTGCCACCCGCCACGACCACACCAATCACGATGCACTCATAGATGCGGCTGACGCTGCGGCTCTGCAATTGTGTGACCAACTGCGTCTGTGCCTGGATGGTCTTGGCCACCACCATCAGACCGGTGGTGTCCTTGTCCAGGCGGTGGACAATGCCGCAGCGCGGAACATTGATGATGTCCGGCACATGGTGCAACAAGGCATTGAGCAAGGTGCCATCAGCGTGCCCGGCTGCCGGGTGAACCACCAGGCCTGCGGGTTTGTTGATCACCAGGATGTCGTCGTCTTCATAGACGATATCCAGCTCGATGTCCTGGGCGATCCATTCTCCCTGGGCTTCCTGCTCGGCAGTCAGCTCCAGAACCGAACCGCCATGGACTATGTCTCGCGGGCGGATAACCGCTCCATCCACAGTCAGGCGGCCGTCTTTGATCCAGGCGGAAAGGCGCGAGCGCGAGTGCTCAGCGAATAGTTGTGCGGCGACTTGATCGAGGCGTTGGCCGCCCAATTCGGACGGCACCTCTGCGCGAAGTTCAATTTTATCGGACATGCTCAGACTAGGCGTGGCACAGCCTTTGGTTTCGGCTGCGCGCTTGTGGTTAAATACGGCGTCTTTTGCCCCGAGGCTTTCATCGGGGCGCTCATCATAACAGGACGGCCCCGCCCAAGACAGCGGCCGTCATAGGGACGCAAGCCGCCATGCAAGTGAAACACCTGCTGCTGATCGCCATCCTCGCCATGACTGCTGCTTGCTCGTCAACAAAGGACGTCGTCGACGAAAACCTCAGTGAAGTCGAGCTGTACCAGCAGGCTCAGGCCGACCTGGACAATAATAGCTACACAAGCGCCACGGCCAAGCTCAAGGCCCTGGAGTCGCGTTATCCGTTTGGCCGCTATGCCGACCAGGCCCAGCTCGAACTGATCTATGCGAACTACAAGAACGCCGAGCCGGAAGCTGCCAAGTCCGCCGCCGAGCGTTTTATCCGCCTGCACCCGCAGCACCCGAACGTGGACTACGCCTACTACCTCAAGGGCCTGACCTCGTTTGACCAGGATGTCGGCCTGCTGGCGCGCTTCCTGCCGCTGGACATGACCAAGCGTGACCCAGGTGCTGCGCGCGACTCGTATAACGAGTTCGCCCAACTGACCAGCCGCTTCCCCAACAGCCGCTACGCGCCGGACGCCAAGCAGCGCATGATCTACCTGCGCAACCTGCTGGCTTCCTACGAGATCCACGTAGCCCACTACTACCTGACGCGCCAGGCTTATGTCGCTGCCGCCAACCGTGGTCGCTATGTAGTGGAAAACTTCCAGGAAACCCCTTCGGTGGGTGATGGCCTGGCAGTAATGACCGAAGCCTACATGCGCCTGCATCTGGATACCCTGGCGGACACCAGCCTGCAGACCTTGAAACTCAACTACCCAGACCACCCAAGCCTGAAAGACGGCCAGTTTGTGCCGCAGGTTGCCGAAGCGGACAACCGCTCGTGGTTGAGCAAGTACACCCTGGGCCTGATCGAGTCCCGTCCACCGTTGCCGCCGGGCGAAACCCGCGCCAACCAGGACATTCTCAAGCAGTACCAGGACGCCAAGGATGCCATTCCGTCGGACCTCAAGCCACATGACGAGAACGGCGACGTGATCGAGGAAGAAGCTCCCGAAGCCCTGGGCAACAACCAGGACCGCTCGTGGTTCAGCTACATGACGTTCGGTGTCTTTGACTGACACCAGTCTGGCCACACAAGAAGGAGTCCCTCGGGGCTCCTTCTTGTGTGGCGCGACTTTATTACCCTGTGCGCCGTTAACATCCTTGGCTAAACTGCCGGATTCCCCGCCGAGAAGCTGCCTGCCATGGTTCGTTTACTGTTCTGGATTGCCCTGATTGCTGCTGCGGTATGGTTCTGGCGCAAGTTAAAGCGCTCTGCTTCAACGCAGCAACAGCCCCGCGAACAAGGCGCCGCGCCCATGGTTCGCTGTGCCCACTGTGGCGTACATCTGCCTCAGGACCGGGCATTGAGCCAGCAGCAGGAGTGGTACTGCACCCAGGCGCATCTGGAGCAGGGGCCGAAATCTATCGAACGCTGAAAACCCTGGACCTGTAGGAGCTGACTCCTGCAGGCACCCAAGCTTATATCCGACCAGCGGGTGCATAGGGGGCGGGGTCAATCACCGGCTCGTGCCCCAACAGCAAGTCAGCAAACAACTGACAAGACGCAGGCGCCAATACCAGCCCGTTGCGGTAGTGCCCACAGTTGAGCCACAGACCTTCAAACCCTGGCACCTTGCCAATGTACGGGATGCCCTCTGGCGACCCGGGCCGTAAACCGGCCCAATGCCCCACCACTTCGGCATCCGCCAGCGCTGGAATCAATTCCACCGCCGAGGCCTTGAGGCTTTCCAGGGCCGGCTCGGTCGGCGTCTTGTCGAAACCCTCATGCTCCAGCGTACTGCCAATCAGGATATGCCCATCCCGACGCGGGATCGCATAGCGCCCCTTCGCCAGAACCATGCAGGACAGAAAGTCCGCAGCACACTTGTACAAAATCATCTGACCCTTGACCGGCTCCACCGGCAACGTCAGGCCCAGGCTGCCAAGCAACTCGCCACTCCAGGCACCGGCCGCGAGAACGACCTCGTCGCCCCGCACCTCACCCTGCGCCGTATTGACCCCGACGATGCTGCCGCCCTCCTGGATAAAGCCCTGTACCGCGCAATGCTCATGCAGGGTTACGCCGGGCAACGCCAACAACGCAGCCTTGAGGGATTTGACCAGGCGCGGATTGCGCACGTTGGCCACGTCCGCCATATAGATAGCCTGTGCAAACCCCGCCCCCAGCACCGGCACTGCGTCACGGGCGGCCGACACATCCACCTTGCTCAATGGCCGGCCTTCCCGAACGGCCCAGGCCAGGGCATCGGCTTCGTCGTCCAGATCCAGCCAATACAGGCCCGTGGTATGAACCTCAGGGTCCACACCCGTGGCCGCAAACAGACGCTGGGCCAACTGTGGATAAAAATCCTGGGACCAATGCGCCAGCGCCGTGACTGCCGGGCTGTAGCGCCACGGGTATAACGGAGAAACAATCCCGCCACCGGCCCAGGAAGACTCCTGCCCAACCGACGAACGGTCCAGAACAACCACTGCCCGCCCTTGGGTTGCCAGGTTGAACGCCGTCAACAGCCCGATAACACCACCACCCACAACCACGACTTGCTGTTGCTTGGTCATTGTTCCATTCAGCCCATAAAAAGAAAGGAGTGCCCACCAGCCTCAGCGCCCCCAGCATTCCTGACGCGTCGTGCCGGGCGCAGCACCGGGATTAGCCCGTGCGCCAGTGCTGGTCAAACTGAACTCACCACAAGGATCACCCAGCATCGCATCGGCAAAGGGCGTCGCGGTTAGCGTGAAATCCTGGGGATTCAGAACTACCGTGATTCTATAGCGATCATTGCCGGAGCTGACGCCGCTTGCATCAATAAAAGTGCCATTTCTCACGTAATAGCGCTCCAGATGCTGGGCTTGCTCCGTGAGCAGCCCGACAATTTCCGTGCGATAGGCTTTTTTCACATGGGCGGTGTACCCCGGATAAATCACCGCGGCCAATGTGGCAATAACCGCCAGCGCGATCAGTAATTCGATCAAGGTGAATCCTTTGCAGTTGCCGCTCATCGCGATGTTCACCTACTGAAGTTGTCGCCATAGAATTCGTCGAAATCGCTCACCGGCGTCATCAACCGGGGCTACCCGTGCATAGACGCTCTCCAGAACGGTGCGCGACTGGCCGCTGATTCCCACTGCCGTGACCCGATACAAAGTCGCCGGGGTGTCGGGCGGCAAATGCGCCGATCCGAGACCGACGCCCAAGTTTTGAGTGCCATAAATACCCGCCTTCATGCCGACCCAGGTAACGGCCGAGACCGGATCGACACCCGGCCGGCCGATGACATACGCCTCTTTCGGCGGTGCGCAGGTGACAAGTGACTGACAGGGCGGTAAACCGAATCCTTGCGCCTGCACAGCCGACTCACCGCGCCTGAGTCCGCTTTCGGCAGCCTGAAACGATTGGTTGCGATGCCGGAGGCTGCCAGCGAGCTGCTCCTGCGACGTTGCACCCTGCATCGATGACAGCCCGAGAACCATCAACAACAGCAGCAACACCAGGCTGATCAACAGCACCATGCCACGCTGTCTGGGGGGCGATATCCGGAGCCCGCTATTCAAGACGATTACGCACGGCAGCAACGGCGCTGTAGACCTGGTCCCGCACGCGGCCTGCCGGATCGCGGAGCGTCAACACCACACGCACACTGCGGATCAGCGAGTCATCATCGGGATCGCTGTCATACCGAGCCACGACACTGGAGCCAGGCTGGCTAGCCACCCCGAAGCTCAACTCGAACGCCCCAACGTTATCCACCAACACTGCCTTGGCGGGGGATGCCGGAGTGCTTAGTTTCAGTTGCCCCGACTCAAAGCTGTAGGTCAGTTTGCGTACGGGAAAAGCGATCTGCCCGGACCCTGGCTTGGGTGGCAGCCCCGAATAGGCCTGGGCGTTGTCGACACAATTGCTGAGCACCGTCCAGTCTGGCCGACTGCCCTGGCTACCGACATCGCTGGTAACCAGTGTCAGGCTGGTTGAGGCACCATTGACCACCACGCTGATCGGCCTGGAAAAGTCAGCAGGCGCCTGAGTAATCAAAGGCAGGGACAGGCAACCGAACATCCCCGCCAGACGAATCTCCTGGATCATCTTGCCCAGGACAAATCGACCCTCATCCTGCAATAACGCCGACGCGTGCTGGCTGGCAGCGGTGCTTTGCGCCGCCAATGTTACCTGGACAGCCGCCAGGACCACGAGCAACCCCAAGCTCGCCGCCAGCAATACTTCGACCAGCCCAAACCCCGTACTGGAGCGCCTCATCGTGCAGGCCTCGGGTCAACCGCGACGCGACTGGTCAGGGTGAATGTTTCACGGGTATTGCCAGCATTGGCTGCGCGCGAATCATCCCAACTGATACTGATGGTGACTTCACGCTGATTGATCGCAATCGATCCTTTGGCGGTCTCGCCGGCAAAGTGGCTGATATTGGCCTCGAAGTCGTGCAAGTCCAGATCCCGGACACTCGCGGCCACGGTGGTGCTGAGCGCAACATCGCCGCTCTCCCAGGCGTAATTGGCACCGACATTGGCGCGGATCCGGTCGAGCATGTCATAGGCAATGAAACTCGCCTGGCTGATCATCCTGGAGCTGTCGGTGTACTTGAGCACATTCAACTGGATCAGCCCGGCTCCTAGCAGGCCAACGCCGAGAATCAGCAGCGAGACCAGTACTTCGATCAAGCTCATGCCGACCTGCCGGGTGGTACCAGAGGGGGCACAAGACGTTGCCGGGCAAGCGCGCATAGCCATCGTCATCCTTGTCGAGGGTCATCGAAACGGCCGAAATAGCCGTGTGTTGCCCAAGACTAGCGCCACACTCGCAGCCGCGCCGCCCCTAGGAACAAAGGGAAATACTTTGGGCAGGAAGGCCATCACTGCACGAGCGTAGACCGCCGCTATAACTAGTACAGCCACAGCCCAATGAACTGTCCATGGAGGGACGAGGTATGAAACAACGCGGTTTCACATTGATCGAGTTGCTGTTCGGATTGATCGTCAGCGGCATCCTGGCACAACTTGCAGTACCCAGTTTCAAGAGCCTGCTGGACTCACAAACACGACTGAGCGCGGCGCAGACCCTGGCGTCCGGCCTGCGCTACGCCCGCACCCAGGCCATTGCACGCAATCGAACGGTGATCATCCATGCACGGGATGATGACTGGAGCCGAGGCTGGAGGGTGGTGGTGGACATGAATGGGCGCGGTCATCTGGATGACGACAACCCGGTATTGCTGGAGCGCCAGGACAATGGACGGATCCCCATCATCGGCAATACCCCGGTGCGCACGCAGATTCGCTTCAGCGGGTTGGGCGAACCCCTGCTGGCTGCGGGAGGGTTTCGCGCCGGCACTGTACATGTGTGCTCAACGGACCAGCCGTTGAGCCTGCATCAGGTGGTGCTGGCGCCCACCGGCCGTATCAGCCTGCGCAGCGACAAGACCGAGCAGGCCTTGTGCCGGGGGTACGATGAACTGGGGCTCAGAGCAGCGAACGAACCCGCAGCTCCTTGGGCATGGAAAAAGTGATGTTTTCTTCACGCCCTGCCAGCTCATCGGCGCCTGTCGCGCCCCACGCCTGCAACTGCTGGATGACGCCACGCACCAAGACTTCCGGCGCCGAGGCGCCTGCCGTGATACCGATACGCTCGACACCGTCGAACCAACTGCGCTGCAAGTCTTCGGCGCCATCGATCAGGTATGCCGGAGTAGCCATGCGCTCAGCCAGTTCACGCAGGCGATTGGAGTTGGAGCTGTTGGGGCTCCCCACAACCAGCACCACGTCACACTCGTCGGCCAGTTGCTTGACGGCATCCTGGCGGTTTTGCGTGGCGTAGCAGATGTCGTCCTTGCGCGGCCCACCGATGGAGGGGAAACGGGTGCGCAGGGCGTCAATGACACGGCTGGTATCATCCATAGACAAGGTGGTCTGGGTCACGAATGCCAACTTTTCAGGGTTATGCACTTGCAACTCGGCGACGTCTTTTTCGTCTTCCACCAAGTAGATCGCGCCGCCATTGCTGGCGTCGTACTGGCCCATGGTGCCTTCGACTTCCGGGTGGCCGGCGTGGCCGATCAGGATGCACTCACGGCCGTCGCGGCTGTAGCGCGCCACCTCGATATGCACCTTGGTCACCAGCGGGCAAGTCGCGTCGAACACTTTCAGGCCCCGGCCTGCTGCTTCTGTGCGTACAGCCTGGGAAACACCATGGGCGCTGAAAATGACGATAACGTCATCTGGCACCTGATCCAGCTCTTCGACAAAAATCGCGCCGCGGGCCCGCAGGTCTTCGACCACGAACTTGTTGTGGACCACTTCATGACGCACATAGATCGGCGGCCCGAAGACTTCCAGGGCGCGATTGACGATTTCGATCGCCCGGTCCACACCAGCGCAGAAGCCACGGGGGTTGGCGAGTTTGATTTGCATGCTGTGCCTCGTGTCTTGCCATGTAGGAGCGAGCTTGCTCGCGAAAATTTCACAGACACCGCGATCATTCAGGATGTCAGCATTATCGGTGAAGACCTTCGCGAGCAAGCTCGCTCCTACAGTAGGCCGGAATCGTCAGTTAGAGCGCTTTAACGTCGAAGATTTCAACATCAAAGGTCAAGGTCTTGCCGGCCAGCGGGTGGTTGAAATCGATGGTCACTTGAGTCTCATCGAAGCTTTTTACCACGCCGGGCAGCTCGGTATTCGCCGCATCATTGAAGATCACCAGCAAGCCTTCCGACAGCTCCATATCCTGGAACTGCGAACGCGGGATGATCTGTACGTTTTGCGGGTTGGGCTGGCCAAAGGCGTTTTCCGGGAGGATCTGCAGGGTGCGCTTGTCGCCGGCCTTGAAACCGAACAACGCAGCCTCGAAGCCCGGCAACAGGTTACCGTCGCCGACCTTGAAGGTCGCCGGGGTCTTGTCGAACGTGCTGTCGACCGTGTCGCCGTTCTCCAGGCGCAATGCAAAATGCAAGGTGACTTCCGTGTTCTGGCCAATGCGTTGTTCGGCCAATACTTGTTCAGTCATTTACGGTCTCTCCGGGTTTGTTGCCTTTGAACATATCCAACGCCAGCATGACAGCGCCAACACAGATGGCGCTGTCGGCAAAGTTGAACGCCGGGAAATAATAGCGGTTCTGCCAATGCACCAGAATGAAGTCGATCACATGGCCCAGGGCGATGCGGTCGTACAAGTTGCCCAAGGCACCGCCCAGCACCAACGCCAGGGCGATAGCCAGCCAGGTGTCATTGCGGCCCAGGCGCTTGAGCCAGACCACCAGCACCGCGCTGACCACCACCGCGATCAGGGCGAATAGCCAACGCTGCCAACCGCCGCTGTCAGCCAGGAAGCTGAATGCGGCGCCGGTGTTGTAGGCCAGGGTCCAGCTGAAGTAGTCAGGAATCACCACGATCTGCTGGAACATTTCCAGGGTGCCCTCGAAGTGAGCCTTGCTGACCTGGTCGATGACCAGGACCAGCAAGCTCAGGACGAGCCAGCCCAGACGTCCGAAACGGCTGGCGTTAGGCATAGTGACGAACCTCACCAGCGCCCGAGATGTTGTCGACGCAACGACCGCAGATTTCCGGATGCTCAGGGTTCACGCCGACGTCTTCACGGCAGTGCCAGCAACGGGCGCACTTGGCGAAGGCCGACTTGACCACCTTGAGCTTGAGGCCCGGCACTTCGGTAGCGACCGCATCAGCCGGGGCCTGGGCGAATGGCGCCAGGCTGGCTGTCGAGGTAATCAGCACGAAGCGCAGCTCGTTGCTCAACTTGCCCAGGTCGGCGGTCAGGCCTTCCTCGGCAAACAGGGTGACTTCGGCTTGCAGGTTGCCACCGACGGCCTTGGCCGCACGCTGGACTTCCAGCTCCTTGTTCACCGCGACCTTGACGGCCATCACGCCTTCCCAGTACTCGCGGCCCAGTTCGAAGTCGGCCGGCAGTTCGGTCAGGCCTTCGTACCAGGTGTTGAGCATCACGGACTCGTTCCGCTCGCCCGGCAGGTATTCCCACAGTTCGTCGGCGGTGAAGGCCAGGATCGGGGCGATCCAACGCACCAGCGCTTCGGTGATGTGGTACAGCGCAGTTTGCGCCGAACGGCGTGCCTTGCTGTCGGCGCCGGTGGTGTACTGGCGATCCTTGATGATGTCGAGGTAGAAGCCACCCAACTCCTGCACGCAGAAGTTGTGGATCTTCGAGTAGACGTTCCAGAACCGGTATTCGCCGTAGTGTTCCTGCAACTCACGCTGCAGCAACAGGGTACGGTCCACGGCCCAACGGTCCAGGGCAAGCATTTCCTCGGCCGGCAGGATGTCGGTGGCCGGGTTGAAGCCGGTCAGGTTCGACAGCATGAAGCGCGCGGTATTGCGGATACGGCGGTAGGCATCGGCGCTGCGCTGCAGGATTTGCTCCGAAACGGCCATCTCGCCCGAGTAGTCGGTCGAAGCCACCCACAGGCGCATGATATCGGCGCCCAGGGTGTCGTTGACCTTCTGCGGCGCGATCACGTTGCCCAGGGACTTGGACATCTTGCGACCGTTCTCGTCGACGGTGAAGCCGTGGGTCAGCAGTTCGCGGTACGGGGCGTGATCGTCGATGGCGCAGCCGGTCAGCAGGGACGAGTGGAACCAGCCCCGGTGCTGGTCCGAACCTTCCAGGTACAGGTCGGCACGCGGACCGGTCTCGTGACCCATCGGGTGCGAACCGCGCAGTACGTGCCAGTGGGTGGTACCGGAGTCGAACCACACGTCGAGGGTGTCGCTGATCTTGTCGTACAGCGGCGCTTCGTCGCCCAGCAGCTCGGCGGCATCCAGCTTGAACCAGGCTTCGATGCCTTCCTGTTCAACACGCTGGGCCACGACTTCCATCAACTCGACGGTACGTGGGTGCAGTTCGCCGCTCTCCTTGTTCAGGAAGAACGGGATCGGCACGCCCCAGTTACGCTGGCGAGAGATGCACCAGTCCGGACGGTTGGCGATCATCGAGTGCAGGCGCGCCTGACCCCAGGCCGGGACGAACTGGGTGTCTTCGATGGCCTTGATCGCACGCTTGCGCAGGGTTTCGCCGGCAACAGGCTCTTTGTCCATGCCGATGAACCACTGCGCGGTGGCGCGGTAGATCAGCGGGGTCTTGTGGCGCCAGCAGTGCATGTAGCTGTGCTTGATGGTTTCGGTGTGCAGCAGCGCACCGACTTCCGTCAATTTGTCGATGATCGGCTGGTTGGCCTTGAAGATGAACTGGCCGCCGAAGAACTCCAGCGAAGGCGCGTACACGCCATTGCTCTGCACCGGGTTGAGGATGTCATCGTTGACCATGCCATAGGCTTTGCAGGTCACGAAGTCGTCCACGCCGTAGGCCGGCGCGGAGTGAACCACACCGGTACCCGAACCCAGCTCGACGTAGTCAGCCAGGTACACCGGCGACAGGCGGTCATAGAACGGGTGACGGAAGTTGATCAGTTCCAGCGCGGAGCCGGTGGCGGTGGCGATCACCGAACCTTGCAGTTCGTAACGGGCCAGGCAGGCCTCGACCATTTCCTCGGCCAGCACCAGCAGGCGATCACCAACGTCCACCAGGGCGTAGGTGAATTCCGGGTGCACGTTCAGTGCCTGGTTGGCCGGGATGGTCCACGGGGTGGTGGTCCAGATCACGATGGCGGCTGGCTTGGCCAGGCTCGCCAGGCCAAAGGCCCCGGCCAGCTTGACGTCGTCGGCAATCGGGAACGCGACGTCGATGGTCGAGGACTTCTTGTCTTCGTACTCGACTTCCGCTTCGGCCAGGGCCGAACCGCAGTCAAAGCACCAGTTCACGGGCTTGAGACCCTTGAACACGAAGCCGCCCTTGACGATTTCGGCCAAGGCACGGATTTCACCGGCCTCGTTCTTGAAATTCATGGTCTTGTACGGGTTGTCCCAGTCGCCCAACACACCCAGGCGGATGAATTCGGACTTCTGCCCTTCGATCTGCTCGGTGGCGTAGGCACGGCACAGCTCGCGGGTCTTGTCGGCACCCAGGTTCTTGCCGTGGGTCACTTCGACCTTGTGTTCGATCGGCAGGCCGTGGCAGTCCCAACCCGGGACATAAGGCGCGTCGAAGCCCGAAAGGGTTTTCGAGCGGATGATCATGTCCTTGAGAATCTTGTTCAAAGCATGACCGATGTGAATCGTGCCGTTGGCATAAGGAGGGCCGTCGTGCAGGACGAATTTCGGACGATCCTTGCCAATCTCGCGCAACTTTCCGTACAGGCCAATACTGTCCCAGCGCTGCAGGATCTGCGGTTCGCGCTGTGGCAGGCCGGCCTTCATTGGGAAGGCGGTGTCCGGAAGGTTTAGCGTGGCTTTATAGTCGGTCATTTAAGGCTCTTCATTAGCGATGGGCGCTAGGTGCGGCTAGTGCACGGGCGGCGGCGACATCCGCATTGATCGCCGTTTTCAACGCCTCAAGGGAGGCGAATCGCTGCTCTTCACGCAGCTTTTGGTGGAAAACCACCGTCAAACGCCGGTCATACAAATCCCCGGCAAAATCCAAAAGGTGAACTTCCAGGTGGGCCTTGCCATCACCTGCAACCGTAGGCCTGACGCCTATATTGGCGACTCCGGGCCACGGCTGGCCGTCGATCTCGACACTCACCAGGTAGACCCCGGTCAGTGGCACGCGACGGCGCTTGAGTTGCACGTTGGCGGTTGGCGTGCCCAGTTGGCGCGCCAGCTTCTGGCCGTGCAGGACCCGCCCGGCAATCCGGAACGGGCGACCGAGCAAACGCTCGGCCAAGGCGAAGTCGGCAGCAGCCAGGGCATTTCGCACCTGGGTGCTGCTCACGCGCAGACCGTCCAGTTCAACGGTTTGCGCGGCTTCGACGGTAAAACCCTGGGTCACGCCGGCCTGTTGCAGGAAATCGAAATCCCCTACCCGGTCGCAACCGAAGCGGAAGTCGTCACCGACCTCCAAATGCTGCACACCCAAGCCATCGACAAGGATACGGTCGACGAACTCGGTGGCGCTGAGACTGCGCAAACGCTGGTTGAACGCCAGGCACAGGACCCGATCCACCCCCTCTTCGGCCAGCAGTTGCAGCTTGTCCCGCAGGCGGGCCAAACGGGCCGGGGCCGTCTCGGGAGTGAAGAACTCACGGGGCTGCGGCTCGAAAATCACCACGCAGCTGGGCACGCCCAACTCGACTGCACGCTCGCGCAGCCGCGCCAGGATAGCCTGGTGGCCACGGTGAACACCGTCAAAGTTGCCAATAGTGGCGACGCAGCCCCGATGCTCGGGGCGCAGGTTGTGGAGACCTCGAACCAGCTGCATAACGCGCTTCTTGCTCATAAAGTGGTCGATTATAACCACACCCGGCCCCGGACGACAGGCAACAGCACAGGCCAAGTGATTCGAATCGAAAAAACAGCCAGCTTATTGTTGATTGCGATCAATTCAGCGCCTTGCGATTGAAATCCCGCAGACGGAAGCCCAGCAGCAATAACATGCCAAAGTAGGCGATCACCCCGGCCACGACCAGCAGGCCCAGGCGCAGGAAGCGCTCCAGCATCTGCCCTTCGTCCCAGGCTGGCATCCAGTGCATCAACCCCAGCAATACCGCCGACATCACGGCCACGGCCAACAGCAACTTGAGGGCAAACACGCCCCAGCCCGGCTGCGGCTGGTACATTTTTTGTTTGCGCAGTTGATAAAACAGCAGGCCGGCGTTGATGCAGGCGCCGGCGCTGATCGCCAAGGCCAGGCCCGCGTGAGCCAGCGGCCCGATGAATATCAGGTTGAACAGTTGGGTGATCACCAGGGTGAAAATCGCGATTTTCACTGGGGTCCGAATGTTTTGCTGGGCATAAAAGCCCGGCGCCAAGACCTTGATCACGATAATCCCCAGCAACCCCACCGAATAAGCGATCAGCGCGCGCTGGGTCATCAAGGCATCAAAGGCACTGAATTGGCCATACTGGAACAGCGAAACCGTCAGCGGCTCCGCCAGGATCCCCAGGGCCAGGGCGCATGGCAGCACCAACACAAAGCACAGGCGCAGGCCCCAGTCGAGAATGCGCGAGTATTCATGGCGGTCCTTGCTGGCATAGGTACGCGCCAGGGTCGGCAGCAAAATGGTGCCCAACGCCACGCCCAGCACGCCGGAGGGCAATTCCATCAGGCGGTCGGCGTAATACATCCACGACACGGAGCCAGAAACCAGCAGCGAAGCAAACGCGGTGTTGATGATCAGGGAGATCTGGCTGACCGACACCCCGAGAATCGCCGGCAGCATGTTTTTCATCACGCGCCACACGCCGGTATCCTTGAGATTGAGGCGCGGCAACACGAGCATGCCGATCTTTTTCAGGTGCGGCAGTTGGTACAACAGTTGCGCCAGGCCACCGGCCAGCACTGCCCAGCCGAGCGCCATGACCGGCGGATCGAAATACGGTGTGAGGAACAGGGCAAAGATGATCATGCTGACGTTAAGCAGGGTCGGCACAAACGCCGGCACCGAGAAACGATTCCAGGTATTGAGGATCGCGCCCGCCAGGGACGACAGGGAAATCAGCAATATATAAGGAAAGGTCACCCGCAGCAGATCACTGGTCAGGGCGAACTTTTCCGGGGTGTTGGCAAAACCGGGCGCCGTGGCCCAGATAATCCAGGGTGCGGCGAGCATCCCGGCGATGGTCACCAGCATCAGCACCAGGGTCAACAGGCCCGAGACGTAGGCGATGAAGGTGCGGGTGGCCTCCTCGCCTTGCTGGGTTTTGTATTCCGCCAGAATCGGCACAAATGCCTGGGAAAACGCACCCTCGGCGAAGATCCGCCGCAGCAGGTTGGGCAGCTTGAAGGCGATAAAGAAGGCATCCGTGGCCATGCTCGCGCCAAAAATACGTGCAATGAGAGTGTCACGTACAAACCCCAGAACCCTGGAAATCATCGTGATAGAGCTGACGGCGGCCAACGACTTGAGCAGATTCATTGAAAGAGTTTTTGCCTATAGATAAAGAGCAGGCGAACAAAGCGCCCACTTATGCGATACTACGCGCCTGCAACAGCACAGAGCCAAAGCTCGCGAGTTTACAGGTCAAGCGCCGGAAATAAATAACCCGCCTCTTCAGATCGACCACTCAGCAGTTCGCATCAGCCGCCCTTGACAAGACTTCAACTCATCGGCATGATTCGCGGCCTATTTTGTTTGCTATTTCCTAAAAAGTCTTTCGAGGAGCTCGACGGTGGCCAACACACCTTCCGCCAAAAAACGTGCAAAACAGGCTGAGAAGCGTCGCAGCCACAACGCCAGCCTGCGTTCCATGGTTCGTACCTACATCAAGAATGTAGTTAAGGCCATTGACGCAAAAGACGCTGAAAAAGCTCAAGCTGCTTACGTTCTGGCCGTGCCAGTTATCGACCGTATGGCCGATAAAGGCATCATCCACAAGAACAAAGCTGCTCGCCATAAAGGTCGTCTGAATGGCCACATCAAGGCTCTGAACCTTGCTGTTGCAGCCTAAGCGATAAGCTTGTTAAAAAACCGACCCCAGGGTCGGTTTTTTATTGCCTGCGATTTATGCCACACCCCAAAACAAATGTGGGAGCTGGCTTGCCTGCGATGGGTACATAACATTCAACATTGATGTCGACTGTTAAACCGCTATCGCAGGCAAGCCAGCCCCCACATAAAGCAAGGCAGAGTCAGCGCGTTTACTGCGCGCCAGGCCACGGCAGGATCGGAATTGCTGTCACCGCATTCTGCGGACTGCCTTCGATCAGGCGGTCGCTGTAGACCAGGTACACCAGGGTATTGCGCTTCTTGTCGAGGAAACGCACTACTTGCATGGTCTTGAACACCAGCGATGTGCGCTCCTTGAACACCTCATCGCCATCCTTGAGCTCACCCTTGAAGTGAATTGGCCCCACTTGGCGACAAGCAATCGATGCCTCGGCCCGATCCTCAGCCAGCCCCAGACCACCTTTCACCCCACCCGTCTTGGCACGGGACAGGTAGCAGGTCACGCCATCCACCTTGGGATCATCAAAGGCTTCGACGACGATCCGATCGTTCGGGCCGACAAACTTGAACACGGTCGACACCTGGCCAATCTCTTCAGCGGAGGCCAGCAACGGCACCGCCACCAACAGGCCGAGCAACCCCTTCATTACACGCATCGATATGCCCCCCCCCTTAGACCAGAATCAGGTTATCGCGGTGAACCAGTTCTGGCTCAGCCATGTATCCCAACAGACCGACAATCGACTCAGACGACTGCCCAATGATTTTCTGCGCCTCCAGGGCGCTGTAGTTGGCCAGGCCACGGGCGATCTCACGACCATCCGGCGCCACGCACACCACCATTTCACCCCGACGGAAACTGCCCTGGACCAGCTTGACCCCCACCGGCAGCAAGCTCTTGTTGCCTTGGGACAACGCCGAAACAGCCCCCGCATCCAACACCAAGGTGCCGCGCGTCTGCAAATGGCCAGCCAGCCACTGCTTGCGTGCCGCCAGCATGCCGCGCTCAGGCGACAGCAGCGTACCGATGCGCTCGCCCGCCTTGAGGCGATCCAGCACGCGCTCAATGCGCCCACCGACGATGATCGTATGCGCACCGGAACGCGCCGCCAGGCGCGCCGCGCGCAGCTTGGTCTGCATGCCACCACGCCCCAGCGCGCCACCAACACTGCCCGCCACCGCATCGAGCGCCGGATCATCGGCCCGCGCCTCGTAAATCAGCTGGGCATCCGGGTTGTTGCGCGGATCGGCATCGAACATGCCATCGCGATCCGTGAGGATCACCAGCAGGTCTGCTTCCACCAGGTTGGCCACCAGCGCGGCCAGGGTGTCGTTGTCGCCAAAACGGATTTCGTCGGTCACCACCGTGTCGTTCTCATTGATCACCGGGATCACCTTGAGCTCGACCAGGGCACGCAAGGTGCTGCGGGCGTTGAGGTAGCGCTTGCGGTCAGACAGGTCATCATGGGTCAGCAGAATCTGCGCAGTATGGCGACCATGCTCGGCGAAGCTGGATTCCCAAGCCTGCACCAACCCCATCTGGCCAATCGCCGCAGCCGCCTGCAATTCATGCATCGCGCTGGGTCGCGCGGTCCAGCCGAGGCGGCTCATCCCGGCGGCAACCGCCCCGGACGACACCAGCACCAACTCGACACCTGCCTCATGCAAGGCCACCATCTGCTCAACCCAGACGCTCATGGCTGCACGATCCAGCCCCTTGCCATCCGCCGTCAGCAACGCACTACCGATCTTCACGACCCAGCGTTGCGCACCCGTCACTTTGCTCCGCATCATCTTCAACCTTAGATTGAGGGCCGCGCGACCCAGCGCTGCCCATAACGTTATTCGTGACTACCGATTTCCAGATACTAAAACGCCGCTCGATTGAGCGGCGCTTAAGTTTATCGCAACGGATCAGTCACGCACGTAAATGATTTCCGGACCATCTTCATCATCCACGTCTTCCTCATCCCAATCATCGTCACCGATGTCATGGACCGACTTGACGCCACTGCGACGCAGGGCACGCTGGTCATCCAGCGCCTGCAATTGCGCGCGCGCCTCGTCTTCGATGCGCTGGTCAAGATCCGCCAGCTCGGCCTTGTAGACCGGGTCGGCAGCCAGGCGATCAGCACGATCTTCCAGGTAGCGCATGATGTCACGGGTCAGACGCTCGGTGCCTTCTTTGGCAATGGCGGAGATCACATAGACCGGACCCTCCCACTGCAGGCGATCAACGATTTCCTTGACCCGCTCTTCATGCTCTTCTTCGAGGATCTGGTCGCACTTGTTCAGCACCAGCCAACGGTCACGCTCAGCCAGGGACGGGCTGAACTTGGCCAGCTCGTTGACGATCACTTCGGCAGCGTCCGGGGCACTGGTTTCATCCAGCGGCGCCATATCGACGAGGTGCAGCAACAGACGGGTACGGGACAAGTGCTTGAGGAAGCGAATCCCCAGGCCCGCGCCATCGGAAGCACCTTCGATCAAGCCCGGGATATCCGCGACCACGAAGCTCTTCCAGCGGTCGACACTGACCACACCCAGGTTCGGCACCAGGGTGGTGAACGGATAATCAGCCACTTTTGGTTTAGCCGCAGACACCGAGCGAATGAAGGTACTTTTGCCGGCGTTTGGCAGGCCCAGCAGGCCAACGTCCGCCAATACTTTCATTTCCAGCTTCAGGTCACGCTGCTCGCCCGGCTTGCCCGGCGTAGTCTGGCGCGGCGCACGGTTGGTACTGGACTTGAATCGGGTGTTACCCAGACCGTGCCAGCCACCCTGCACAACCATCAGCTTCTGGCCGGCCTTGGTCAGGTCGCCAATCACTTCCTGGGTCGCGGAGTCGATGATCGTGGTGCCGACCGGTACGCGCAGCACCATGTCCTCACCTTTTTTACCGGTGCAGTCGGTGCTGCCGCCGTTGGAGCCACGCTCGGCATCGAAGTGCCGGGTGTAACGGTAGTCCACCAGGGTATTGAGGTTTTCGTCGGCCATCATGTAGATGGAACCGCCATCACCACCATCACCACCGTTCGGACCACCGTTCTCGATGAACTTTTCGCGGCGGAAACTCATGCAACCGTTACCGCCGTCGCCTGCTTTTACTCGGATGGAAACTTCATCAACGAACTTCATAACAAAACGCCTCTCGCCGCACGGACGAGCTTAAGAAACCAAGACATAAGACTCTTGCAAAAATGAGCGCAGCGACCTCAATCAACGACCGCAAATCCAGCGCTTGAGCCCATCACAAACAGCTTTGCAAGAGACTCACCCCACAAACGAAAAAGCCCCGTCGCAAGACAGGGCTTTTCCAGCGAGCTCGCAATTAAGCCGAGACAACGCTCACGTAACGGCGGTTGAACGCGCCTTTTACTTCAAACTTGATCACGCCTTCGATTTTCGCGAAGAGGGTGTGATCTTTACCCATGCCTACACCGTAACCGGCGTGGAATTGGGTGCCGCGCTGACGCACGATGATGTTGCCCGGAATGATTTTCTGGCCGCCATACATCTTAACGCCAAGGCGTTTGGCTTCTGAGTCGCGACCGTTACGGGTACTACCACCAGCTTTTTTGTGTGCCATGAGTCAATTCTCCTAGTGAGGAATTAGGCTGAAATTAAGCCTGAATACCGGTGATTTTGATCTCGGTGTACCACTGGCGGTGGCCCATACGCTTCATGTGGTGCTTACGACGACGGAACTTGATGATGCGGACTTTATCGTGACGACCTTGGGAGATCACTTCAGCCACAACGGTAGCGCCAGCAACAACTGGAGCGCCGATGTTCACGTCATCGCCATTGGCGACCAACAGAACGCGATCAAAAGTAACGGATTCGCCGGTAGCGATTTCCAGTTTTTCGATCTTCAGGTATTCACCTGGGGCGACCTTGTATTGCTTGCCACCAGTAACAATTACTGCGTACGACATGGTATTTCTCCGATAATCCTGCTCACCCAGCGCTTTATAAGAAGAGGTATTGGCTGGCATGGCTGCATGGGATGGACGTCCCGAATGCAATTGCGTAAGGCAGGTGCTGCCCAGGAAGTTCAGGGTGCGCGATTGTACGCAAGCTGTGGAAGGCTTGCAAGTAGCCGTCCATCGCGCCTTGACACCCAGAGGCGCGGGTCCTAGCATGCCGCGCAACCCTTCTGGAGCGACTGTCGCTGATGCAACCCCAAGCTTTCTACCGCGCGGTGGCGGACGATTTTAGCGCCGTCGACGGCATCATCAAGAAGCAGCTGACTTCTAAAGTGCCGCTGGTCTCCAAAATTGGCGACTATATTACTTCGGCCGGCGGCAAACGCCTGCGTCCTTTATTAGTGTTGCTGTGTGGCAAGGCCCTGGGGCGTGAAGGCGATGACCTGCGCCTGCTGGCCGCCACTATCGAGTTCCTGCACACCGCCACTCTGCTGCACGACGACGTGGTCGACATGTCCGGCATGCGCCGTGGTCGCGAGACCGCCAACGCCATGTGGGGCAACGCACCCAGCGTGCTGGTGGGCGACTTCCTGTATTCCCGCTCGTTCGAAATGATGGTCGAGCTGGGCTCGATGCCCGTGATGAAGATCCTGTCCCAGGCCACGCGCATCATCGCTGAAGGCGAAGTGCTGCAGCTGTCCAAGGTGCGGGACGCGAGCACCACCGAAGAAACCTACATGGAAGTGATTCGCGGCAAGACCGCTATGCTCTTCGAAGCCTCGACCCACAGCGCAGCCGCTCTGTGCGAGGCGACCGCCGAGCAGGCCGAAGCCTTGCGCACCTTTGGCGATCACCTGGGCGTGGCCTTCCAACTGGTGGACGACCTGCTCGACTATCGCGGCGACGCCGAAACCCTGGGCAAGAACGTCGGTGACGACCTGGCCGAAGGCAAGCCGACCCTGCCGCTGATCTACACCATGCGCGAAGGCACGCCGGAACAGGCGGCACTGGTGCGCAAGGCGATCCAGAAAGGCGGCATCGAGGACCTGGAAAGTATCCGCGCAGCCGTGGAAGCCTCGGGCTCGCTCGACTACACCGCACAACTGGCCCGCGACTACGTAGCCCGCGCCATCAAATGCCTGGAAGCCCTTCCAGCCAGCGAATATCGGGATGCCCTGGTGGAGCTGAGTGAGTTTGCGGTAGCCCGTACTCACTAACCCACTGTGGGAGCTGGCTTGCCTGCGATAGCATCACCTCGGTACAACTGATAGACCGAGGTGTTTGCATCGCAGGCAAGCCAGCTCCCACATTGAGACCACATCGCCCCCCGCCCCAGCAAAACCCTATATAATGTGCGACTTTTAGCCATCCTGACTTTCAAGGAGCCTTAGTGAGCACGTTGCCACCCTGCCCAAAATGCAATTCCGAATACACCTACGAAGACGGCGCCCAGCTGATCTGCCCGGAATGCGCCCATGAGTGGTCCGTCGGTGGTGAAGCCGAAGCAGCCAGCGATGAAACCGTGAAGAAAGATTCCGTCGGTAACGTCCTGCAAGACGGCGACACCATCACCGTGATCAAGGACCTCAAGGTCAAGGGCACCTCGCTGGTGGTCAAGGTCGGCACCAAGGTCAAGAACATCCGCCTGTGCGATGGCGACCACGATATCGACTGCAAGATCGACGGTATCGGCCCGATGAAACTCAAGTCCGAGTTCGTCCGCAAGGTCTGACCTGCCTGCCTCCATCCCGTGCCCCGCGCGGGATGGCGCCTCACCCTCCGCGCATCGCCCTCCCAAATAGCAAAAGGCCAGCCCTTTTGACCCTGCACAATGCCCACACAGAAAAACCAGGAAATTACCAATAGGGACTTGCTATTCTTTGAATAAGAATTATTCTCATTGAAACCTTTCAAGGAGATGCGACCCATGACTTATTTGATTGATGCCTGGCTGGACCGTCCGCACCCTTACCTGCGGATCCTTCATCGGGAAACCGGGGAAGTGTGTGCCGTGCTGGAAGAAGAAGCGCTGAGCGAACTACAGGACCAGGGCGACCTGGACGTCAACGGCCTGAGCTCCAGTGAACCTGGGGTGCTGAAGGAGGTAGTGAGGAATCTGTTTCTGTTCTGCTATGCCCGAGCATTGCGCCCGGTGACGGAGCTGCATGGCAAGTTTCACCCATGAGCAACGACGTAAAGCACTGTAGGAGCGAGCTTGCTCGCGAAGGTATCAAAGGCACCGCGTTAATCCAGGAACTACGCGTTATCGTTGACGCCCTTCGCGAGCAAGCTCGCTCCTACAGGTAATTCAGCAGAAGGCCTTACAGAACGTCGAGCAGCTCGACGTCAAATACCAGAACGCTGTGCGGCGGGATGCTGCCAACGCCTTGTGCGCCGTAGGCCAGTTCGCTCGGCACGTACAGGCGCCATTTGCTGCCGGCATTCATCAGTTGCAGGGCTTCGGTCCAGCCAGCGATCACGCCGCCGACCGGGAATTCTGCCGGCTGGCCACGCTCGTAGGAGCTGTCGAACACAGTGCCGTCGATCAGGGTGCCATGGTAGTGGGTACGCACCTGGTCTTCACGGGTCGGCTTGGCGCCGTCACCGGCAGTCAGCACTTCGAATTGCAGGCCGGAAGCCAGGGTGGTGATGCCATCGCGCTTGGCGTTTTCAGCCAGGAACGCCAGGCCAGCGCCAGCAGCTGCTTCAGCCTTGGCTGCTGCTTCGGCTTGCATGATGTCGCGGATCACTTTGAAGCTGGCAGCCATTTGCTCCTGGTCAACACGGCTTGGCTTGCCGCCGAACGCGTCGGTCAGGCCGGCCAGGATCGCGTCCAGGTTCACGCCCGGTGGCGGGTTGTCGCGCAGTTGGTCGCCCAGCTGGCGGCCAATGCCGTAGCTGACACGGGTTTCGTCGGTGGACAGATTGACTTCGGACATGGAAAGGCTCCGCTGTAGGACAACCGCAAAGGCCTGCAAAAGCGCAGTTTCTGCGTGTCATCCAAACTAAAAGGGCGAGCAGACTAGCACACTCGCCCTACGCTTGATGAGCCCAAAATCCCAGGCCCGAAGGCACCAGGCACGGATCAATGCTTGGTGACTTTATCCAGGTAACCCATGGCAAACGCCGAGATCACGAAGGTCATGTGAATGATCACGTACCACATCAGGTGCTGTGGATCGACGTTCTTGGCATCCATGAAGATGCGTAGCAGGTGGATCGAGGAAATCGCCACGATGGACGCCGCCACTTTCATCTTCAGCGACGAAGAATCCATGGTGCCCAGCCAGTTGAGCTTTTCCTTGTTGTCATCAATATCCAGTTGCGAGACGAAGTTCTCGTAGCCGGAAATCATCACCATCACCAGCAGCCCCCCCACCAGGGCCATGTCGATCAACGACAGCAGCACCAGGATCAGCTCCGACTCGGCCATCGCAAAGACGTTGGGCAGCAGGTGGATCACTTCCTGGAAGAATTTCAGCGCCAACGCCAGCAGCCCGAGAGACAAGCCGAAATAGATCGGCGCCAGCAGCCAGCGGGAGGCGTACATTGCATTTTCGATAAAGCGTTCCATGGAATCTCACACAGCTTGGCTAGAAATGGCGGCGAGTATATCAGCCGCGCACATTGCGCCATAACCACCCGGAAAACTGACCTGTAGCGCTTCTGCGACACCATTTTTCTGCTAGTGTCGGCCTCATCAACGTGGCTCGATGCTGCCGGACAGGAATCTCAAATAATGGATGTGCGATCTCCCTTGGCCAGTCTTGGCCTGTGTGTGGCGTTGCTGGCGGCCGGCGGCTGCTCCCCCAGCGACGAGCACAAGCAAGCCAGTCTCGAAGAAAAAACCGCCCAGTTCGAGCAATCCCTGGACGCCATCCAGGACCCACGCCTCAAGGAGGCCGTAGCCGAACTGGGCGGCTCGCTGCTGCTGCTGGAGCGTGCGCGCATCAAGCTCGACACCAAACCCGTCGAGACCGAGTACGGGGAAAACACCCTGGCCGCGCTTGCGCACTACCCGACGCCACAAGCACTGGTGGATACCTACATCAACGGGCTATTCGTCCTGCGCAAGAACTCGCACTCGGACTACCTGACCGATCTGCAACCGGTGTTCCCGTTCAGCTTCAATATGCCGGACCAATTCCCCTTTCCCCATGGCCTGGAATGGCAATCGGTGACCTTGAGCAACAACAAGATCATCCCGTTCCAGCCGGAATGGTCGGAAAGCGACCCCGGTATCCAGTTGAGTCCCAGCAGTTCCAACCTGACCAACCCGGACGACCTGACCGTTACCTATCCGTTCATCGAAGGCATCGAGACGGACAACAAGAGCCAACCCCAACCCGTCACGCTCAAGGGCCAGGTCGAGGTCATCGCACCGCGTAAAGTCCTGACCCTCGAGCTGACTCGCAAAGACGTGGGCCAGAAACGCAGCGAGGAAAACATCACCCTGACCCTGCTGGCCCTGGAAAACAACTACGCCGAGATCGAACTGACCAACACCGCCCCCCTGGCGCCGCAAGTGGCGGATGAATCGCCCAACCCACTGCTGGTCCAGGCCAGGGACACTACGGGGCAGTTTCTTTCCCGCGCAGGCTCAATCAACGAAAGCGCCGCCCAAGTGGCGTTCTACGAACAGCAACTTTCGCAGATGCGCAAGCAGAAAACCTGGTCCGACGCCTTTGAGAAGCAGTTGGGAGACGAGCAGAAAGCCTTTGAACAAAAGCAGGCCAGCCACTACGCCAAGGTCTACTTCAATGGGCAGATCGATAACCTGCAGGTCAACGTGCTGGACTTTTCCGAAGCGACCGTCACCCGCAAGGACCTTGAGCTGCCGATACGGCGCTTCGACAAAAACAGCCTGGAAAAAACCGTGCAGGCCCTGCCCATGCCGGTCACGGTGTATGACGACCAGGCCGCAGACTGGCTCCAAAGCGCCAGCCTCTCCGAAGACCAGTTGAAAAGCAGCATCAGCATCAGCCAGTCAGTGGAGGACGCCAGCGCCGCCCACATCGCCTTTGACCATCCTTTCACGTTCAATGACGACCTGATCGGCTCGACCCGCACCAGCAGCGATGCACCACTGACGTTCTTTACGGCAAACGATGAAGGCAAGCGCGGCGAGCCCATCGAGTTGCCTACCGAGGCCTTCGAGGTCGACCCATGGCGCGGCACGATCACCTACGACCTGAATTTATTCCCGGAAAACCCAGGGTTTGCCGTGGGATCGATCCCGCTGTTCCTGGCCAGCATCGAAAAAAGCACAGTCAGCACTGCACAACTGCCCAAGGGGCTATCGGTCCAGGACAACGCGCTGGTTGTCGACCAGGCGCTTTTCCCATCCGATAGCTGGCGGTTCTTTGCCAAGGACGCCAGTGGCAACTACTTGAAGGAAATCCTCGGCGTCAGCCATCGCGCCCAGGAATACGGCACTGCACTGTTTGATGTGCATTACTTTTATGGCCAGCCGACCGAGTTTGAAACCTACCAGCGCACGGCGTTGAACACGGTGCAGTACGGCTTTGAAGTCAAGCTGGACAAGCCCGAGACCAAATAGCCCGCCAGGTCTACAGGTGCTGGGCCTGGGGCCGCCCGCCATTAAGCTGACGCAGATGGGCTTGCAGGTGAATGCACCATATCTGCGGGTCATCGGCCAGCTCGTAGCCGTGCAGGGTCAGGCTTTGCACGATGGATTCAAGAATATTTTCCGCGACGAACGGCCCATGGAAGGGCCCTTGGGACTTGATGGTCGAGGGCTGTTCGCCCGTCATTCCAGCGGCAAACAACAACGTCCACATCCCGGTATCCCCCGCTAGAGGGCGAATGGAACATTCAATTCGGGTGACCAGGCCCAGGCACTGGCGGGTGAGGCAAAGGCTGCGCGGCATGGCGGCGACCCTCGGTAGATCCGGTGTTCAGCCTCCAGATGCAAGGCTGTCTCTATCCCATGACTCCTGTAGATGTCCCTTGAGCTGAGAATAGAAGAAAACCGGTACAAACCAAGGTTGTAGGGACCAACGGCGGTTGGACCCGAAAAACCCAGTCAAAATCATGACACGCTTTCTGTAGGAGCGAGCTTGCTCGCGAAGGTCTCAAGCACAACGCGTTAATCCAGAAGACACGCGTTATCGTTGTCGATCTTCGCAGGCAAGCTCGCGCCTATATGAGTGAGCGCATCAGGTGGGCTTGGCCTCAGCCAACGCCTGCTGCGCCAGTTCCTTCTCCGCTTCCTTGAGGTCTTCTTCGCTGATCATCTCGGCAATGGCTCGCAGACGCTCAACCACACGGGCGTTGACGCTGCCCTCGGGGAATTGCCCTTCGGCATCCGGCTCACCGGCCGGCTCGCCCACCAGCAGGCTCAGCGCCTCGTCGGCCTGGCGCACGGCATACACATGGAACTGCCCTGCCCGCACCGCCTGCAAGACCTTCTCATCAAGCATCAACGTCGCGACGTTGGCCTGGGGAATGATCGCGCCTTGCTCGCCGGTCAAGCCACGGGCCTCGCACAGACGGAAGAAGCCTTCGATCTTCTCGTTGACCCCGCCCACTGCCTGCACTTCGCCAAACTGGTTGATCGAACCGGTGATGGCAAAGCACTGTTTGAGCGGCGTCTTCGACAGCGCCGAAATCAACGTGCAAGCCTCGCCCAACGAGGCGCTGTCGCCGTCGACATAACCGTAGGACTGCTCCAGGGCGATGCTCGCGGAGATCGCCAGGGGGAATTCCTGGGCATAACGGCTGCCCAGGTAACCGGTGAGGATCATCACGCCCTTGGAGTGGATCGGCTGGCCGAGGTTGACCTCACGCTCGATATCGACAATGCCGCTGCCGCCCGGGTACACCGTGGCGGAAATCCGCGCCGGCACGCCAAACGCCGAATCACCGACCTCCAGCACCGTCAGCCCGTTGCACTTGCCCACGGCTGCGCCGGCGGTGTCGATCAGGATGACCCCGGCGAGCATATCGTCAAGAATCCGCGCCGATACCCGCCCGGTACGCGTGGCCTTGGCCTTCAACGCACGCTCGATATGCCCGGCGTCGGTGCGCTCGTCGCCCGCCAGGTGACGAATGAAGTCCGCCTCGCTGACCAGCTGGAACAGATCCCCGATACGCGCCGACAAACGCCCCTGATGCTCCGCCAGCCGTGCGCTGTAGGTTGCCAGCCGCGCCACCGCATCCGATGTCAGCGGCGCCATGCCTTCTTCCGAGGTCCGGGTTTTCAGCAACTGGGCGAACTGCTCCAGGCTTTCATCGACCATCGGGATGTCTTCATCGAAATCCACCAGCACCCGGAACATCTCCTGGAAGTCCGGATCCAGGTCTTGCAGGGTGTAGTACAACGAACGGGCGCCGATGATGATGACCTTGACCTGCAACGGAATCACTTGCGGGTTGAGGGTCACGGTGGCCAGGCGACCCAGCTCGCCCAGTGGCGATTCCATCTTCAGCTTGCGCGATTGCAGGGCCCGCTTGAGGGCGTCCCAGACAAACGGCTCGCTGAGCATTTTCTCGGCTTCCAGGATCAGGAAACCGCCGTTGGCGCGATGCAACGCACCGGGGCGCAGTTGCCGATAGGTGGTGTAGAGCGCGCCCTGGTCGGTGCTGTATTCGATCCGGCCGAACAGGTTGTCGTAAGTCGGGTGCGGTTCGAACACCACCGGCGCGCCACCATTGAGCGGATGGCCCACCACCAGGCTCGGGCAGTACTGCTCTTCGAGCAGCTTGCGCGCCTGGGCGTCGGTTTTCGCGTCGTCCACCAGCAACTCGACCACGGTCTTGAGCAGATAGACCTGCATGGCTTGCAGGTAGCCGCAAACGCCGGCGTTCTCGGCGTACTTCTCGGACAACGGTGCCAGCAACGGCTGCAAGGCCAGGGTGATGGTCTCTTCGTTGAACTGGCGCATCTGGTTGTTGGACTCGCGCTTCCACTGCGGCAAGCTGGCGAGTTCTTCGTTGAGGCGCTCTTCGAGCTCGGAAATATCGGTGTGGAAACGCTCGCGATCGACTTCCGGCAGCTGCGAAAACTCGGCCTCATCCAGAGCCTTGCCATCGAGCATCGGGGTAAAGGCGATGTTGCTGCTATCGCGGTACAGCGCCACGTCCTTTTCCAGGGCCAGGCGCTCGATCACGTCCAGGGCACGGTCGTAGCGCTGGTTGAAGGCACGGTCGATGGCACTTTTGCGCTGTTGATACGTCGGGTGCTCGAATACCGCCGGGAACGTGGCGACCAAATTGTCGACCAAACCACTGATATCGGCGATGAACGGGGCCGCACCGCCCGCAGGCAATTCCAGGGCGCGGGGCTCGCGGGGTTCGTCGAAATTATTGACGTAAACCCAGTCTGCCGGGGTCTGCAGGCGCTTGCCTTCAGCCTTGAGATAGCGTTTGACGAACGAAAAGCGACCGGTACCGGGCTCGCCCATGACAAACACGTTGTAACCGGGGCGTGGCATCGCCACACCGAACTGCAATGCTTCAACCGCGCGTTCCTGGCCAAGCACACCGCGAAAGGGCTCCAGATCATTGGTGGTCGAGAAGCTGAACTGTTCAGCGGAGAAAGGACGAGTCAGCGCTTCGGGCGCTAGACGCAAGCTGGCAGCAACAGGATCAGGCATCGGGCTTCCTTACATCAGGCGGGGCAATGGCGGCATTCTGGCGCCGTGCGTAGCCGGCTGGCAAGGCACGACTGAGGTAAAGCATAGACACGGGATGCCGCCCGTAAAAAAACCAGTCTGCATTGATTGTTTTACAAAAACCCACGGAACCCTTGGAACATGCCTAAACTCCAAACTGCGCGGGTTGGACTAATAACTGGCCCCTAGGGCGCCATGAGGCGCCTGAACCCTTGTCCATTGGTTTGCACACTAAGAGAACAAAGCTATGAAACGGATCCTTCTCGGTACTCTCTTCACCGTCGTCTCCCTCAATGCAATGGCTGAAGCGCCAGGTGGCCCGAACTGCGGTTGGGGCAACATGTTGTTCGAAGGCCAGCGCGGTACTCCCGCTCACTTCCTGGCTTCCACCACCAACGGCACCTCCGGTAACGCCACCTTCGGCATGACCTCGGGCACCAACGGTTGCAGCACCAACAGCGCGCTGACTTACGGCGGTAAATCGTGGATTGCCATGAATGGCATGATGAACGAGCTGTCCGAAGACATGGCCAAAGGCAATGGTGAAGCACTGACCACCTATGCCGTGGTCCTGGGCGTTGCGCCAGAAGATCGTGATCACTTCGCGGCTGTGACTCACGAACACTTCCAGCAGATCTTCAGCAAGGCTGACGTGACCGCCGAAGACGTGCACACCAACACCCTCGCCATCCTCAAGGGCGATGCCCGCCTGGCGAAATACGCCACCCAGGCTTAAGCTCGACCTGCCCGCGCCCTACCCGGCGCGGGTTTTATTTTTTGGACCTGCCCGCTTTGGGTCTTTATTTATTCCGACTTAAGTTGCCCCTATGCTCAAACGCCTTGCCTACCTGGCACTCTTCGCCTGCGCCCGCTATCTGCGGCGCCGCACCTTGATGATCAACGTTTGCAGCAACTGGCCAATGATCCGTTCTGGCTCTCGCTGGGGCACTACGAAGCCGGCAAGATCAGCGGCTGGCGCAGCTATGTCAGCGACCAGAAATTCTTTCTCGCCAAAGACGGCGCGCACCATCCGGACGCCGAACTCAAGGCCACCGTAGAGGCGCTGTACGCCCCGGCCAGCCTCGGCGAAAAACACACCCAATGCGTGTACCCGGCCCGTACCCGCTGGCTCAAGGACCAGTTGCAACTGACTGACCTGCCGGCCGTGGACTGTGTCGAGTTCAAGCAATGGTTCAAGGACGTCGCGCCCCACAGTGCGGTGATGATCTTCCCGGCGGCCTACCTCAACAGCCCGTCCTCGATGTTCGGCCACACCTTGCTGCGTATCGACCAGGCTGACGTACAGAGCAACAAGACCGCGCTGCTCAGCTACGCGATCAACTTCGGCGCCTATATCGAAGGCTCGGACAACAGCCTCCTCTACGCCTGGAAAGGCCTGATGGGCGGTTATCCTGGCCTGTTCGCCCTGGTGCCCTACCAGGAAAAACTCTCCGAATACCGTAGCCTGGAAAACCGCGACCTGTGGGAATACCGCCTGAACCTGACCCAGGTCGAGACCGAACGCATGGTCGAACACGTGTGGGAGCTCAAGCAGATCCAGTTCGACTATTTCTTCTTCGATGAAAACTGCTCATATCGCCTGCTGGAACTGCTGCAAGTGGCCCGCCCGGGCCTACGCCTGACCGAACAGTTCCCGCTCACCGCCATTCCCACCGACACCGTAAAAGCGGTGAAGGACGCAGGCCTGGTGGAGAAAATCGATTATCGCCCGTCCCGCGAACGTGAGTTGCTGGAGCGCGCCAAGCCGCTGGACAGCGACGAGCAGCAATGGGTATTGAAGATCAGCGATGACCAGAAACAACTGCAAGACCCAGCGTTCAAAGCCATCGGCAAAGATCGCCAGGCCCTGATCATCGACGCGGCCTACCGCCTTGGCCGCTACCGCGCCAATGGCCTGGAGCGCGACGCCGAACGCTCCCAGCGCAGTTTCGAATTGCTGCGGGCAATCAACCAGAACCCCGCGCCCGACCTACAGATCGAACGCCCAGGCCTGCCCGAGAACGGCCACGAATCACGCACCTGGCAGGCCGGCATCGGCACCCGGGGCGACAAGGCCTTCGGCGAATACGGCCTGCGCATGGCTTACCACGACCTCAACGACAACGCCGAAGGTTTCCCCCTGGGGGCACAGATCGAAATCCTGCAAATGAAATTGCGCCAGTACGAGGGCAATAACTGGCAGCTGCAGCAACTGGACCTGGCGACCATCCGCTCACTGACACCACGCAATGACTTGCTGCAACCGTTGTCCTGGCAAGTCACCGGCGGCCTGGAACGAGTACCGGGCAAACACAACGACGAAACCCTGGTCAGCCACGTCAACGGCGGCGCCGGCGGCACCTGGCAACTGCACGACGACATGCTCGGCTTCGCCCTCGGCACTGTGCGTGTGGAACATAACAACGACTTCAGTGAGTTCATCTCCCCCGCGGCCGGTTTCAACACCGGCCTGCTGTGGAGAAACCCACTGGGTAACCTGAGCCTGGAAGCCAAGGGCGATTTCTTCACCAATGGCGAAGTACGGCGCAGTATCAGCCTCAATCAACAGTGGGAAGTATCGCGCAACCTCGGCGTACGCCTGAGCGCACAGCGCGAGTTCAGCCACTTGGCGACGCCGGTGAACGAAGTGATGCTGGAAGTGAAGTGGTATCACTACTGACCCGCCTCCAAAGCCCAATACAGATCTAAATGTGGGAGCGGGTTTGCGTTTATCCATGAGCATGTTGCCCTGGCAGCCAACCCTGTGACATAGCCTCCCAACAGATTTCTCACCCCCCTTTCACATCTCCTCAACGAATCGCCTCCTAGACTTGCCCTATCAGCCGTTCAACGGCGTTGGAGTATGAAATGTGGCGGTTCGCGGTAATGCTGGGCGTGGTGATGGTGCTGTCAGGGTGCCAATCAACCCACGATCAATTGCTGGCCAAGGGTTATCCACCGCCCTTCGCCGACGGTTTTGACGATGGCTGCAACAGCGGGCGCCAGGCAGCCGGGGTGATCACCGGAGAGTTTCGCAAGGACGTCCCACGCTATTTAAAAGATCACGCGTACGCCGAAGGCTGGGAGGACGGTTTTCGCCAGTGCAAGGCCATGCGCGAGAGCGAGGACCGTAATGACTACAGGGACCGCCATTGGGACGAGCGCGAGCGCGCCTGGCAGCAAGAGAAGGATCGTGATGCAGCGCGGGCTTACCGCAGCCAATAAAACAACACCGCCCCTGTAGGAGCTGACTTGCCAGCGATGGCGGCCAGATCAACGCAGCAGCGTCTGCCATCATCGCCGGCAAGCCGGCTCCTAGAGTTGATCCGCGTTATGGCTTAGACGATGCCCTGCGCCAGCATCGCATCAGCCACTTTCACGAAGCCCGCGATGTTCGCGCCTTTCACGTAGTTGACCCGGCCATTTTCCTCGCCGTAGTGCACGCAAGCATGGTGGATCGACTGCATGATGTTGTGCAGCTTGCTGTCCACTTCACCGGCGGTCCACAACAGGCGCATGGCGTTTTGGGACATTTCCAGGCCACTTACCGCCACGCCACCCGCATTGGATGCCTTGCCCGGGGCGAACAGGATGCCGGCGTCGATAAAGATATCCACAGCCTCAAGAGTGGTCGGCATGTTGGCGCCTTCGGCCACGCAGATGCAGCCGTTGCGCAGCAACGTACGTGCGGCTTGAGCGTCCAGTTCGTTCTGGGTCGCACATGGCAGGGCGATATCGCAGGCCAGTTCCCAAGGGGTTTTGCCGGCGCGGAACTCCAGGCCGAAACGCGCGGCCAATTCGCCGATACGCCCGCGCTGCACGTTTTTCAGCTCCAGCAACGCCGACCATTGCTCCTCGGTCAAACCGCTTTCGCAATACAGGGTGCCTTCGGAGTCGGACAGGGAGATCACCTTGCCGCCCAGGTCCATGACCTTGCGTGCCGCGTATTGCGCAACGTTGCCAGAGCCGGAAACCGCCACGCGCTTGCCTTCGACGCGCTGGCCCTGACGCTTGAGCATTTCTTCAGCGAAGTACACACAGCCAAAACCGGTGGCTTCAGGGCGGATCAGGCTGCCGCCGTAGCTCATGCCCTTGCCGGTAAACACCGAGGTGAATTGGTTGCTCAGGCGCTTGTACTGGCCGAACAGGAAACCGATTTCCCGGGCCCCAACACCAATGTCGCCGGCCGGAACGTCTACGTCCGCGCCAATATGGCGGTACAACTCGCTCATGAACGACTGGCAGAAACGCATCACTTCAGCGTCGCTCTTGCCCTTGGGATCAAAGTCCGAGCCGCCCTTGCCGCCGCCCATGGGCAGCGAGGTCAGGGAGTTCTTGAAGGTCTGCTCGAAGGCGAGGAATTTCAGCACCCCCAGGTTGACCGATGGATGGAAGCGCAGGCCGCCTTTATAGGGACCAATGGCGCTGTTCATCTGGATACGGAAACCGCGATTGACCTGGACCTTGCCCTGGTCATCTACCCACGACACTCGGAAGGTAATGGCGCGTTCCGGCTCGCAAATGCGCTCCAGGATGCCCGAGGTCAGGTAGTGGGGATTGGCTTCTAGAAACGGCCACAGGCTGCGTAGGACTTCTTCTACGGCCTGGTGGAATTCCGGCTGGTCCGGGTCGCGTTTTTTCAGGCGGGCAAGGAAGGATTCGACGGATTCGATCATGAAAAGTCTCGGCAGATTTATTGTCGTTAATGGCAATTTGCCCAGGACTTTATCAATTCATGTCGCACCGTGACAGGGCAAAATGTCGCTTTTGTGAATTTAAATGGTGCGCTGGATATAAATAACCCTGATTTTCTGCCCCCTAACAGGGATTTCAACTCGGGATATGCACCAATAGTTAAACCGCTATCGCAGGCAAGCCAGCTCCCACATTTGATCGTGTTGTAGCGCAGGTACTCGATCTAATGTGGGAGCTGGCTTGCCTGCGATGAAGTCACCTCGGTGCACCTGAAATGCGCCCCAAAAAAACGGAGCCCGAAGGCTCCGCTTTTCAAACCACCGACCCGATTCAGGCCAGTTTCTTGTGCCGCACACGATGCGGCTGGGCAGCCGCTTCGCCCAGACGTTTCTTGCGATCCGCTTCGTACTCGGTGTAGTTGCCTTCGAAGAACACCGCCTGGGAGTCGTCTTCGTAAGCCAGGATGTGTGTCGCCACACGGTCAAGGAACCACCGATCGTGAGAGATCACAATCGCTGCGCCCGGGAAGTCCAGCAGGGCTTCTTCCAGGGAGCGCAGGGTTTCAACGTCGAGGTCGTTGGACGGTTCGTCGAGCAGCAGGACGTTGCCGCCCTCTTTCAGGGTCAAGGCCAGGTGCAAGCGACCACGCTCACCACCGGACAGGTCCTTGACGAACTTCTGCTGGTCGCCGCCCTTGAAGTTGAAGCGACCGACGTAGGTGCGCGACGGGATTTCATAGTTGCCGATACGGATCTGGTCGGAACCGTCGGAAATCTGCTGGAACACGGTCTTGCTGCCATCGAGGTCTTCGCGGCTCTGGTCGACACAGGCCAGTTGCACGGTTTCGCCGACTTCGATGGTGCCCGAGTCCGGTTGTTCCTTGCCCATCAGCATGCGGAACAGGGTGGATTTACCCGCGCCGTTGCCGCCGATCACGCCGACGATGGCGCCTTTAGGCATGGAGAACGACAGGTTGTCGATCAGCACGCGATCGCCATAACCCTTGCAGACGTTCTTGAACTCGATGACCTTGTCACCCAGGCGTGGACCGGCCGGGATGTAGATTTCGTTGGTCTCGCTGCGCTTCTGGAATTCCTGGGACTGCATTTCCTCGAAGCGTTGCAGGCGGGCCTTGGATTTCGACTGACGGGCCTTGGCGCCTTTTCGTACCCATTCCAGCTCGTCTTTCATGGCCTTTTCATGGGCCGACTGCTGCTTGGATTCCGCCGCCAGACGGTCAGACTTGGCTTCCAGCCAACCGGAGTAGTTGCCCTCGTAAGGGATACCCGCACCGCGGTCGAGTTCCAGGATCCAGCCGGCGACGTTGTCCAGGAAGTACCGGTCGTGCGTGATCGCAACCACGGTGCCCGGGAAGTCATGGAGGAAGTGTTCCAGCCAGGCCACGGAGTCGGCGTCCAAGTGGTTGGTCGGTTCGTCGAGCAGCAGCATGTCGGGGGCCGACAGCAGCAGGCGGCACAAGGCCACACGGCGCTTCTCACCACCGGACAGGTGTTCGACCTTGGCGTCCCAGGCCGGCAGGCGCAGCGCGTCGGCGGCGACTTCCAGCTGGCGCTCCAGGTTGTGGCCGTCGCTGGCCTGCAGGATGGCTTCGAGCTTGGCCTGTTCAGCGGCGAGCTTGTCGAAGTCGGCATCTTCATCGGCGTAGGCGGCGTAGACCTCGTCCAGGCGGGCCTGGGCGTTCTTGATCACGCTGACGGCTTCCTCGACCACTTCACGCACGGTCTTGGACGGGTCCAGGATCGGCTCTTGCGGCAGGTAGCCGATGTTCAGCTCGGGCATCGGGCGGGCTTCGCCTTCGAATTCGGTGTCGACGCCGGCCATGATTTTCAGCAGCGTGGACTTACCCGAACCGTTGAGACCGAGTACGCCGATCTTGGCGCCAGGGAAGAAGGACAGCGAAATATTCTTGAGGATTTCCCGCTTCGGTGGAACAACTTTGCCCAACCGATGCATGGTAAAAACGTATTGAGCCAAAATGTGGACCTCGTAAAAAGATGAGAACAGGGCCTGCGTAGCGTCATGGCGCTGTACGTAGCACATCGAATGATCAAGGTTAACCTAAGTGAGCGACGGCGGGCAGGTTGACAAGCCCTTTCAGCCCAGCTTTTTCTTGCTCAGGACCCAATAAAACAAGGTTCCCAGCAACAATCCCCACAAGGATGACGATACGTGGAAAAAGTTTGGGAAATACACGGTGATGATCACGGTAGCTATCGCCGGGTAATGAAGCTCATCCCTGAGTGCATCTCTCAGCGCATCCGCCAGCGTGCCGAACAGCGCTAGCGCAGCCAATGCCAGGATGACTGGCGAGGGGATCACTGACAGCAAACTCACCAGGCCCGCGGCAAACAGGGGTTTAAAGATAAAGAGCAGCAGCCAGACAAATGCGACGATGCCAACGATCAGCGGGTACTGCTCAAAGGCCGGTACAAAAGACTTGGCCAGGGATAACAAGACCCCCGCCAGCATCGCCGACGACAGGCTGGCGGGTATTTTCTCAAGGTATCGGGAAATGTTGGGCAGCATTGCCACCCCCAGCATCAGCCCACCCGACATACAAAAGGCGCCGACCGCTTCGGCAAACCCACTCAACGGCTGGTTATAGCTGAGCAGAATCGCCGAACCCGGGGTCGACCAGGCAAAGGCGTAGGGTTTTCGGGTCGCCAGGGAGAAACCGATGCCCATGAGCCCCTGGAACAGGCACAACATCGCCAGGGCACTCACCGCTTGGCTGGCAGAAGCGCCCACCGTGTAAAAACCCTGCAACACGATAAAGAACGTGCTGATAAACCCAATCAGCGCCGCGCTGGCCCCTGTGCTGATGAGGCTCCACCACTGCGTGGGCCAGCGACCGCCCAGCACTTTTGTCTTGCTCATGCCTTCCATGCAGCTACCCCGCTCGCCGGATTTTCGACGAAAAAAATCAAGCTTCCTTGCACGATCAAAAAACCAATGCTACAACCAATATCCATTGGATATTGGATATGTTGTCCGATAGTAATGAGAAGTAAATTTGAAAAGCAAACGGCTAAGTGACCTCGGCGAGATTCAACACAAGACTGCAAGCGAGCAGATTGAACAGGTGTTAAAGCAGGCGATTCTGGAGGGACACCTGCCCCCCGGAGAGGTCTTGCGCCAGGAGGAGCTGGCAAAAACCTTCAACGTCAGCCGAATGCCGGTTCGCGAGGCACTGAAAAAGCTGGAAGCGCAGGCGCTGGTGGACTTCGTTCCCTACAAGGGAGCGATCGTGACGCAGATTTCAAAGGCAGATGGCCTCGACAACTACGCCATCCGCCTGGCACTGGAGCCGGCCGCCATTCGGTACTCGATTCCCTATTTGACGAGTGACGATCTGCAACAGGCCAGAGATTTGATCCAGCAAATGAATGACGAAACGGAAATGGATCAGTTGGGCGAGTTGAACAAGCGTTTTCACATGTGCCTGTACGGGAAAACGCCCCACGCCAAGTTGCTGCAACTGGTGGAAAAGCAGCTGTCCGTTGAGGACCGCTACCTGCGCTTTCACCTGTCAGCCATGGGGCGTGAACACATGTCACAAGATGAACACCTGGCCATGGTTGAGGCTGCAACCCACCAGGACCTGGACCGCGCCGAAACACTGGTGCGCAACCATTTGCTAAAGGCAGCCATTGCACTGGAAAACTTTTTCGACCGTAAAACCTGAGCACACGCTCATCCTACAAGGAGGTGGACCATGGCTGAGGTCATGTCAGCATCGGCAATCGACTCTGCGCAAAACCTGGCAGGCAAATCGATTTTCCTGGAGATGGGCGCGCGCCTGGGGGTCATCGACCTGCTGATGCAGGATGAGCCGTTCGACGCACAGCGGGTGGTGCGCGTCAGCGGTGCCAGTCAACATTTCGTCGAGTCTTATCTGGCCGCCCTCTGCAAACTCGGGCTCGCGGCCCGAGTACCAGACGCAGACACCTATACTCACCTTTGCTGGGAGCAATGAACGACGAACAGTTATGGCAACACGTCTGCTCGCAAAGCCCACTGCCCTTGCCGACAGATACCACATGCAGTTTCGCTCGCACGACCGTGGACAAGCTCAAGGCTGACCTGGCACTCAATGAACAACTCACCTATCGCTTTATCCGCCCCTTGCCCGTGCCCCTCTTGACCCTCAACGGCCTCGATGACCCGTTGATCGATACGTTCCGTCTCAACGAGTGGCACGCCTACACCAGCGTCAGCTTCCAGAGCCAGTGCATACCGGGGGGCACTTTTTCTTCAAGCGCGACTTTCCGCGCTTCTATTCGATTCTTTTAACCCTCTTCAGTGAACAAGGCAGCTAAGCCGTATGGAACGTGCATTCTGGAACACCCCTTACCTCACTACGCTGGACGCACGTGTGCTGAGCATCGAGGGCCGCGACATCATGATCAGTCCGACAATTTTCTTCGCCGAATCCGGCGGCCAGGAGTCGGACCAGGGCACCATCAACCGGATCGAAGTCAGCCAGGCCACGGTTGAAGGCGATCAGATCGTCTACCGCCTGGCGGCAGACCCGGACTTTACCGTCGGCGACCTGGTCAATGTGCAGATCGACTGGCCCCGGCGCTATGCACTGATGCGATTGCACTTCGCCGCGGAAATCGTACTGGAACTGTTCTACAAGAAATTTCCGGAACTGGAGAAGATCGGTGCCCACATCGGCCAGGGTAAAGCGCGGATCGACTTTGCCCTGGCCGGCAATGTCAGCCAGCACTTCCCCGACATCCTGCTTCAGGTTGAACAACTGGTGGCGGCCGACCTACCGATTGAAAGTCGCTTTACCGACACCGAAAAACTGCGTCGCTGCTGGCGTATAGAAGGGTTTTCACAGGTGCCCTGTGGCGGTACGCACCTGCGCAGCACCCGCGAAGTGGGGCGCATCCGCCTCAAGCGCAACAACATCGGGGCGCACAAGGAGCGTGTCGAAATATATCTGCTCGATTGAAGGCTGACAGCCAGTAGTATCCCTCACCTTTTCCAGGAGACAGCCTCCATGCTTTCCGTCATGTCTGCGCTTGGCTTGCTGCTGTTGATGCCGGGACCAACCAATACGCTGTTACTGCGTTCAGGTGTGCTCGCCGGCTTCAGGCGTGCCTGGCCCCTGAGCCTGCTGGAGTGCCTGGCGTACCTGTTGCAGATTTCTTTCTGGGGCTACCTGCTCAGTCATATGGGAGACAGCGCGCCCTGGTGCCTGCGGCTGGTGCAGTTCGCATCGGTCTGCTATTTGATCAAGACGTCTTACCTGCTCTGGCGCAGGCCCGATAATTCACTGAACCCTGCACCGGAGGCCCGGGTGTCCGGGCTGCATTTCTTTGTGCTGACCCTGATCAACCCCAAAGGCTTGCTGGTTGTCTCGTTTATCGTGCCGATGCAGACCTTCACCGACCCGGCTTTGTACCTGCAGTTTGTCGTGCAGTTCACCTTAGTGGTCATTCCCGTAGGCTGTGCATGGGTGTTGTTCGGCGCCCGTATCAAACGCAACGGTTATGTGTGGTTGACCCCGCACACCATAAACCGCACAGCATCTGTGGTTATTTGCTGTTTCGCAGTGGTAATCTTCTCGCGCCTGGCAGACTCGCTGATCAATACAGGGGTAGGGCTTTAGTCCCGCCAAGCGGGGCTGGCACTTTGCCACAACTCAAGGCATGCTAGCCGCCCTCCGGGCGTCAGGCTTATAGTGCACGTCGCGCGCCAGTCCAGCCAAACCGCAGGATCACAGCTTGTCCAACGTAACAAAGCCAAGCCCCTTGCGCGCAGCTCATATTGCGCCAGGCGCCCCCCTGCACGGAACCCTCAAGGGCGCATTGGCGACGCTGGTCCTGCTGCTGCTTGCATTATTGTTCTGGCAACTGCTGGACCAATTGCAGCAAAACCAGAAGAACCAGCAGCAATACACCATTGACTACAGCGCGGACCTGGCCGAACAGATCAGCCTGAACATGGCGCTGAGCGCGCAAATCGCCCTCAACCTGCTACCCATCGTCGAACCGCCGCGCAACGATGAACAGCACCAAGCCCTGATGCGCTCCTTGCAACGCTCGTTGCCGGAACTGCGCAGTGTTGCCCTGCTCGCCCCCAGCGGCGCAGTGATCAGTGACACGGCCGACAACAGCCAGGACAGTGCGTGGCTCGAAGAACTGGTCAAGCGCAGCCATGCCCAGTCCTATTACCTGAGCAATAGCAGCGACGGTTCCATCATCTACCTGCTGCTGCACCAGCCCAGCGGCGGCGCCAAGATGTATTGGGCATTGCGCCTGGCACCCAATTACCTGGCCAACCTGACCCGCCAGGACGGTCAGGGAGCACGCCCAATGTGGGCCATTGAAAACCAGTTGAACCACCGGGTCGTCAGTCGCGACAACGGCATGCCCAGCCAGTGGTCGACCGGGCTGACTCCGGAAGAGTTGAATAAAACCGTACTGGTCACGCCCTTGAGCAAAAGCGACTGGCAACTGCGCGGTCTGTTTGATCGCGCCGCCGTGCTGGAACAACTGCTGCCGGCGTTTATCGGCAAGTGTCTGCTGGGCCTGGCCTTTTCACTGATCCCGGTGCTGGTCCTGCTGAACATGCGCCGCCGCCAGCGCCAGGTCAACGAAGGCCGGCGCCGCTACCAGGATATTTTCGACGGCACCGGCGTGGCCTTGTGTGTGCTCGACCTGTCGGGCCTGCGAAGCTTCTTCGACAAGGCCCAATTGCACAGTCGCGAACAATTGCAGGACTGGCTGCACAACAGCCCCGAGCAACGTCAGCAACTGCTCAAGGAATTGCGCATCACCGAGGTCAATCAGGTGGCGGTGCGCCTGTTGAATGTGGCGTCCTGCGAACAGGCGTGGGAGCGCTTGATCGACGGTTGTGCGCTGAACACCAGCGCCATTGGCTATCAAGTACTTGAAGCGGTGCTGACCCAGCAAAAACAGTTGGAGCTGGAGATTCAACTCAGCGACATCGAAGGCAACGACCAGTACCTGTGGCTGGTGATGCGCCTGCCGGAAGAACAGCACGACTATAAAGCAGTGATCCTCAGCATCAGTGATATCACCAGCCGCAAGCTGATCGAACTGTCCCTGGTGGAGCGCGAAAGTTTCTGGTCGGACGTGGTGCGCACCGTGCCTGATCATCTGTATGTGCAGGATGTGATCAGCCAGCGGATGATTTTCAGCAACCACCACCTGGGCCACACCCTGGGCTACAACAAGCACGAACTGCAGCAAATGGGCGAGTACTTCTGGGAAATCCTGCTGCACCCCGAAGACGCCGAGTACTATCACGAACTGCGCCAGCAACAGCGCGAAGCCGGTTACCTGACGCAGTTGCAGTGCCAATTGCGCTTTCGACACCGCAACAACCAGTGGCGGCGCTTCGAGATCCGTGAACAGGCCCTGGCCCGGGACAAGTCCGATCAGGTCACGCGGATCATCGGCGTGGCCAAGGACATTACCGACCAGATCGAAGCCAGTGAATCCCTGCGCGACAGCGAACAGCGCTACCGCATGCTGGCCGAAAGCATCAGTGACGTGATTTTCTCCACCGACAGCAAATTGGCCCTCAACTACGTCAGCCCGTCGGTGCATGCGGTATTGGGCTATGACGTCGACTGGATCTTCAAGAACGGCTGGCAATCGACGATCGCCAACCCCCAGCAACTGACCGGCATCTACACCCTGGTTGAGCGGGTCAGCCGCTCCCTCGACCAGCCCGAAGCCCTGGCCCTGCTGCGCGATGACGTGCAGACCCAGTTGTTTCTGTTCGATTGCCTGCGGGCCGACGGGCGCAAAGTACCGATCGAACTGCGCCTGGTGCTGGTGTGGGACGAGCACGGCGCGTTCGAAGGCATCCTTGGCGTAGGTCGCGATATCAGCCAGCAACGCCGCGCCGAGAAAGACTTGCGCATGGCGGCCACGGTATTCGAACACTCCACCTCGGCGATCCTGATCACTGACCCTGCCGGCTATATCGTGCAGGCCAACGAAGCCTTCAGCCGGGTCAGCGGTTATGCGGTGGCCGACGTCCTCGACCAGTTGCCGAACATGCTGACCGTCGACGAACAGCAGGAAGCGCACCTGCGCTACGTGCTCAAGCAACTGCACCAGCACAGCACCTGGGAAGGCGAAGTGTGGCTCAAGCGCCGCAGCGGCGAGCATTACCCGGCCTGGGTCGGCATTACCGCCGTGCTCGATGATGAAGGCGACCTGGCCAGCTACGTGTGCTTCTTCAGCGACATCAGCGAGCGCAAGGCCAGCGAGCAACGCATCCACCGCCTGGCCTACTACGATGCCCTGACCCACCTGCCCAACCGCACCTTGTTCCAGGACCGCCTGCACACCGCCTTGCAGTCGGCCGAACGGCAGAAGTCGTGGGTGGTGCTGATGTTCCTCGACCTCGACCGTTTCAAACCGATCAACGACTCCCTGGGCCACGCCGCCGGCGATCGTATGCTCAAGGAAATGGCCACCCGCCTGCTCGGTTGCGTGGCCGAAGACGACACCGTGGCGCGCATGGGCGGGGACGAGTTCACCTTGCTCCTGCAACCGCGGGTCAGCCGCGAAATGGCGCTGAACCGGGCCATTCATGTGGCCGAGCAGATCCTGGCCAGCCTGGTGAGGCCGTTCGTGCTTGAAGGTCGCGAGTTTTTTGTCACCGCCAGTATCGGCATCGCCCTGAGCCCGCAGGACGGCAACGAACTGAGCCAACTGATGAAAAACGCCGACACCGCGATGTACCACGCCAAGGAACGCGGCAAGAACAACTTCCAGTTCTACCAGGCCGACATGAACGCCAGCGCCCTGGAACGCCTGGAGCTGGAAAGCGACCTGCGCCACGCCCTGGAGCAGAACGAATTCGTACTGTATTACCAGCCGCAGTTCAGCGGCGATGGCAAACGTTTGACCGGCGCCGAAGCCCTGCTGCGCTGGCGCCACCCGCGTCGCGGCCTGGTGCCGCCAGGGGACTTCATCCCGGTGCTGGAAGAATTGGGCCTGGTGGTGGATGTGGGCGACTGGGTGATCGACGAGGCCTGCCGCCAACTCAAGACCTGGCACCAGAACAAGGTGCGGGTGCCCAAGGTCTCGGTAAACATTTCAGCGCGGCAGTTCTCCGACGGGCAGTTGGGTACGCGGATCGCCACCATCCTCAAGGAAACCGGCCTGCCGCCGGCGTGCCTGGAGCTGGAGCTGACCGAAAGTATCCTGATGCGCGAAGTCAACGAAGCCCTGCAGATCCTCGCCAGCCTGAAAAACCTCGGCCTGAGCATCGCGGTGGACGACTTCGGCACCGGTTACTCATCGCTCAACTACCTCAAGCAATTCCCCATCGACGTGCTGAAGATCGACCGCACCTTCGTGGATGGCTTGCCATCCGGCGAGCAGGACGCACAGATCGCCCGCGCAATCATCGCCATGGCCCACAGCCTGAACCTGGCGGTGATCGCCGAAGGCGTGGAAACCCATGAGCAACTGGACTTCCTGCGCGAGCATGGCTGTGACGAGGTGCAGGGCTATCTGTTTGGGCGGCCGATGCCGGCCAATCGGTTTGAGGCGCAGTTCTGCAATGATGCACTGTTCATGTTTGACTGAAGTTTTGCGGTGAGGCTGATGGCCTCTTCGCGAGCAAGCCCGCACACATTTGAATGTGTTCGCAAATCAAAATGTGGGAGCGGGCTTGCTCGCGAAGGGGCCCTCAAATACGCCATCCATCTCTGGATGAACGCCACTTGTCCGCGACATGATGTCCTTTCATATGCCATCTAAAACCCATTGGGTTAGAATGCCCCTCTTTTCTGCCCCCGATCCTTGAGGACCGCCATGTTCAGCCGTGATTTGACTATTGCCAAGTACGACGCCGATCTCTTTGCCGCCATGGAGCAAGAAGCCGTGCGCCAGGAAGAGCACATTGAGCTGATCGCTTCGGAAAACTACACCAGCCCTGCGGTGATGGAGGCTCAAGGTTCGGTTCTGACCAACAAGTACGCCGAAGGTTACCCAGGCAAGCGCTACTACGGCGGTTGCGAGTTCGTCGACGTGGTTGAGCAACTGGCCATCGACCGTGCCAAGGAACTGTTCGGCGCCGATTACGCCAACGTCCAGCCTCACGCCGGCTCCCAAGCCAACGCGGCCGTTTACCTGGCCCTGCTGCAAGGCGGCGACACCATCCTGGGCATGAGCCTGGCCCACGGCGGTCACCTGACCCACGGCGCCAGCGTTTCGTCCTCCGGCAAGCTGTACAACGCTGTGCAGTACGGCATCGACGGCAATGGCCTGATCGACTACGACGAAGTCGAGCGCCTGGCGGTCGAGCACAAGCCAAAAATGATCGTGGCCGGTTTCTCTGCCTACTCGCAGATCCTCGACTTCCCACGTTTCCGTGAAATCGCCGACAAGGTTGGCGCCTACCTGTTCGTCGACATGGCCCACGTGGCCGGTCTGGTCGCCGCTGGCGTCTACCCGAACCCGGTGCCTTACGCTGACGTCGTGACCACCACGACCCACAAGACCCTGCGCGGTCCACGTGGCGGCCTGATCCTGGCGCGCGCCAACGCCGAGATCGAGAAGAAGCTGAACTCCGCGGTATTCCCGGGCGCCCAGGGTGGCCCGCTGGAGCACGTGATCGCCGCCAAAGCGATCTGCTTCAAGGAAGCGTTGCAGCCTGAGTTCAAGACTTACCAGCAACAAGTGGTGAAAAACGCCCAGGCCATGGCCACTGTGTTCATCGAGCGCGGTTTTGACGTGGTTTCCGGCGGTACTGAAAACCACCTGTTCCTGCTGTCGCTGATCAAGCAGGACATCTCCGGTAAAGATGCTGACGCTGCCCTGGGCAAAGCCTTCATCACTGTGAACAAGAACTCGGTACCGAACGACCCACGTTCGCCGTTCGTCACCTCGGGCCTGCGTTTCGGCACCCCGGCCGTGACCACTCGTGGCTTCAAGGAAGCAGAGTGCAAGGAACTGGCTGGCTGGATCTGCGACATCCTGGCAGACCTGTCCAACGAAGCCGTGATCGACGCGGTACGTGAGAAGGTCAAGGCCATCTGCAAGAAGCTGCCGGTATACGGCGCTTGATTGCAGTTGCTTGAATAAGAAGCCCGGCTCTTGAGCTGGGCTTTTTTATGCCGATTTGAACCTGGAATGCAGATCAAAATGTGGGAGCGGGCTTGCTCGCGAAAGCGACCTGTCAGTTGATGCATGTGCCGACTGATACACCGCATTCGCGAGCAAGCCCGCTCCCACATTTTTGACTGCATTTCAGGTCAGGATTGGTAAACCTGCGCAAAACCTGCACGAATCTTGTCTTCGGGCAATTCGTCGGCAATAAACACAATCACACTCTCCCGCGCCTCGCCCTCGGCCCATTCGGTATCCCAATCGAAACCGTAGAGCTTGAGCACGCCCTGGAACACCATGCGCCGGTCTTCTCCGGCGATGTTCAGCACGCCCTTGTAGCGCAGCAGTTGCTTGCCGTGCTCTTCCAGCAGCTCGTTCATGAACTCGCTGAGACGGTCGATATCCAGCGGCTGGTCGGTACGTAACACCAGGCTGGAGATACGGTCGATGGACGGCGCCTGGCTGACCGGGCGCAGGGTCATGCCGGCGTTGAGGTTGAAGCCGCGCACGTCCAGCAACTCGGCGAGATCGATCTTGCCGTGCTCCACCACCCGGATCGGCGCACGGCGGTTGATGCGGGTCAGGCGCTGGCTGAGGGCATCGAAGCTGGCGTCGTCAACCAGGTCGCGCTTGCTCACCAGCAGACGATCGGCAAAGCCGATCTGCGCCTGGGCGATGGTCTGCGTCAGGTGGTGTTCGGCGTGGGCCGCGTCCACCAGGGTGATGATGCCGTCGAGGATGTAGCGCTCGCGCAGTTCTTCATCGATGAAAAAGGTCTGGGCCACTGGCGCCGGGTCGGCCAGGCCGGTGCATTCGATCACCAGGCGGTCGAAGGCGATCTCGCCGCTGTCCAGGCGTTCGAGCAGCAGGTACAGGGCTTTGGTCAGGTCGGTGTGGATGGTGCAGCACACGCAGCCGTTGGACAGGGTCATGACTTGCACCGGCTCATCGCCCAACAGCTGGGTGTCGATGCCGGCGTCGCTGAATTCGTTTTCGATCACGGCGATTTTCAAGCCGTGTTCGGCCTTGAGCAGGTGGCGCAACAAGGTGGTCTTGCCAGCGCCGAGGAAGCCGCTGAGGACGGTGACGGGGATGGGAGAGATCAAAAATATTCTCCTGAAAAATGGGAGCGCAAAAACAACTGTAGGAGCGAGCTTGCTCGCGAAGAACGTCAACGATAACGCGTGCTATCTGGATGCACGTGGTGTCCTTGGGTTTTTCGCGAGCAAGCTCGCTCCTACAGGTAAAGCGGTTTTACCAACTTAACAGCACTTGGGCCCGCCCTTGCCGCCGTAACGGGCTTCCTGGCGCTCCCGGAAGAACGCCTTGTAGTCCATCATCGGCTTGTCCGGGTGCTTGGTTTGCATATGCTCGACGTAGGTGTCGTAGTCGGGCATGCCGACCATCAGGCGCGCGGCCTGACCGAGGTATTTACCGAGGCGACCAATGTCATTGAACATGTTTGCAACCCTCTATCACGCGTCCGGCATGGCTTGGAATGGTGCTTCTTTATCCGTGCGTTCCTTGCTGCCCCAGGCGGCTACGCCGACTTTGATCGCATAGAACAGGATGCTGAAGACCACGAACAGGAACAATACCGTCAGCGTCGCGTTGGTGTAGGCGTTCCAGATCACGTGCTGCATCTGGTCGATGTTCTTCGCCGGGGCAAGGATCTGGCCGTTGGCCAAGGCATCGCTGTACTTCTTGGCCAGCGACAGGAAGCCGATTGCCGGGTTAGCGTCGAACAGCTTGATGAAGCCTGCGGTGGTGGTGCAGATCAGCAGCCAGACAGCCGGCAGTAGCGTGACCCAGATGTAGCGCTGGCGCTTCATTTTGATCAGCACAACGGTGGCGAGCATCAGCGCGATACCGGCCAGCATCTGGTTGGAGATGCCGAACAGCGGCCACAAGGTGTTGATGCCACCCAGCGGATCGATCACGCCTTGGTACAGCAAGTAACCCCACATCGCCACACAGCCTGCGGTCGCGATCAGGTTGGCGGTCCAGGACTCGGTACGCTTGAGCGCCGGGACGAAGGAACCGAGCAAGTCCTGGAGCATGAAGCGACCGGCACGGGTACCGGCGTCAACTGCAGTCAGGATGAACAGCGCTTCGAACAGGATCGCAAAGTGGTACCAGAATGCCATGGTGTTTTCACCCGGCAGCACACTGTGCAGGATCTGCGCGATACCGACCGCCAGGGTCGGCGCACCGCCGGCACGGGCCAGGATGGTGGTTTCACCGATATCGTTGGCCACCGCCTGCAGCGCTTCCGGAGTAATCGCAAAGCCCCAACTGCTGACGGTCTGCGCCACGGTCACCACGTCACTGCCAACCACGGCAGCCGGGCTGTTCATGGCGAAGTACACACCCGGCTCGATCACCGAGGCGGCAACCATGGCCATGATGGCCACGAAGGACTCCATCAACATGCCGCCGTAGCCGATGTAACGGGCGTTGGTTTCGTTATCCAGCAGCTTGGGCGTGGTGCCCGAGGAGATCAGCGCATGGAAGCCGGACACCGCGCCACAGGCGATGGTGATGAACAGGAACGGGAACAGGCCGCCCTTCCACACCGGGCCAGTGCCATCGATAAACTGGGTCAGCGCTGGCATTTTCAGGTCAGGCATGGTGACCAGGATGCCAATCGCCAGGGCGATGATGGTGCCGATTTTCAGGAAGGTAGACAGGTAGTCACGGGGAGCCAGGATCAGCCACACCGGCAATACCGCGGCCACGAACCCGTAGCCGACCAGCATCCAGGTGATCTGGATCCCGGTGAAGGTGAAGGCCTTGGCCCAGACCGGATCAGCAGCAATCTGCCCGCCCAGCCAGATCGAACCCAGCAGCAGCAACACGCCGATGATCGAGATTTCGCCGATGCGGCCCGGGCGGATGTAGCGCATGTACACGCCCATGAACATCGCGATCGGGATGGTCGCCATCACCGTGAAGATGCCCCACGGGCTTTCGGCCAGGGCCTTGACCACGATCAGCGACAGCACCGCAAGGATGATGATCATGATCAGGAAGCAGCCAAACAGCGCGATGGTCCCAGGAATGCGGCCCATTTCTTCGCGGACCATGTCCCCCAGGGAGCGGCCGTTGCGACGGGTGGACAGGAACAGGACCATGAAGTCTTGCACCGCACCCGCCAGCACCACGCCAGCAATCAGCCACAGGGTACCTGGCAGGTAGCCCATCTGCGCCGCCAATACCGGGCCGACCAACGGCCCCGCGCCAGCGATGGCCGCGAAGTGGTGACCGAAAAGAATATGTTTGTTGGTCGGCACATAGTCCAGACCGTCGTTGTTGAGCACTGCGGGGGTGGCCCGCCGTGGATCGAGTTGCATCACATTATTTGCGATGAACAGGCTGTAGTAACGATAAGCCACCAGATAAATGGCGACTGCCGCGACTACAATCCACAAGGCGTTGATCGCCTCGCCGCGACGCAAGGCCACTACGCCCAGGGCGCACGCTCCTACGATTGCCAGCAACAGCCAGGGTAAGTGGCGTAGCAGGCTATTATTATTTTTCATTTTTATATTCCAGCCAGGTTGGACAGAAAGACAGCCATCCGGAGTTTAGCGCGCTGTGCTCTAAAGACCAGCCCCCTACGTTGGTCTAGAGCCTTGCCGGGGTGAAAAAAAAGCGAAATAAACGCCCGATAATGGCGCAAGGCTACAATCCCTGTATCTACAGAGGGTTTCACCATGAGCGACCAGCCGTCAGATCGCCGCCGTTTTCGGCGGATTGCCTTCGATGCCAGGACTGAACTCAAGCAGAACGGCCAGCAATGGCCAGTGCAACTGGTGGATTTATCGCTCAAGGGGTTGTTGGTACAAAAGCCCGCGCCGTGGTTGGGCAAGGGTGACGAGCCGTTTGATGTGGACATCCATCTGGACGCCGAGACCGATGTGCAGATGCAAGTGCGGTTAACCCATGACGACAAGGGTCAGTTGGGGTTTGTCTGCGAGCATATCGACCTGGATTCGATCACCCATTTGCGCAGGCTGATCGAGCTCAACCTGGGGGATGAGGAGGAGTTGCATCGGGAGCTGGGCGAACTGCTCAACATCTGACCGTCTCCTGTAGGAACCGGCTTGCCAGCTCCTATAGGGTTTTGTGGTGTTGCTGGTTATTCGAACAAGGCATCCAGTGCCTGTTCCAGGCGCGTGACCGCAATAATCTGCAACCCCGGCGGCGACTCCTTCGGCGCATTGCCCTTGGGCACGATGGCGCGCTTGAAGCCATGCTTGGCCGCTTCCTTGAGGCGCTCCTGGCCGCTGGGCACCGGGCGCACCTCGCCCGACAGGCCGACCTCACCAAACACCAACAGGTCATGGGGCAGCGGCCGGTTACGCAGGCTGGACATCACCGCCGCCATCAATGCCAGGTCCGACGCGGTTTCCAGCACCTTGACCCCGCCCACCACGTTGAGGAACACGTCCTGGTCATGGGTCGGGATCCCTCCGTGGCGATGCAGCACCGCCAGCAGCATCGCCAGGCGGTTCTGATCCAGGCCCAGGGTCACGCGGCGCGGGTTGGCCAAGTGGCTGTCGTCCACCAGGGCCTGGACTTCCACCAGCATCGGCCGGGTGCCCTCCCACGTTGCCATTACCACGCTGCCCGGTACTTCTTCCTGGGCGCGGGTCAGAAAGATCGCCGAGGGGTTGGAGACTTCTTTGAGCCCCCGGTCCGTCATGGCGAACACCCCCAGCTCGTTGACCGCACCAAAACGGTTTTTCACCGCGCGCAACAGGCGCAGACGCCCATCGGACTCGCCCTCGAAATACAGCACCGTATCGACCATATGCTCCAGCACCCGAGGACCGGCCAACGCGCCTTCTTTTGTCACATGGCCCACCAGGAAAATCGCCGTGCCGCTCTGCTTGGCGTAGCGCACCAGCAACGCCGCACTTTCCCGCACCTGGGACACGCCCCCGGGCGCCGATTGCAGTTGCTCGGTGAAGATCGTCTGGATCGAGTCGATCACCATCACTTTGGGTTTTTCCACACGGGCAGTGGCGATGATGCTTTCGATACAGGTTTCGGTCATGACCCGCAGTTGGTCCTGGGGCAGGCCCAGGCGCCGGGCGCGCATGGCCACCTGTTGCTGGGATTCTTCGCCGGTGACGTACAGGGCCGGCATGCGGCTGGCGATACTGCACAGGGTCTGCAGGAGGATGGTCGACTTACCGATGCCCGGGTCACCGCCAATCAGCACCACCGAACCGTCCACCAGGCCGCCACCGAGCACCCGGTCAAGTTCGCCGGACGCCGTGGAGAAACGCGGTATCTCTTCGACGCTGACCTCGGCCAGGGTCTTGATCTGGGCTTGTTGCCCGGTCCAGCCTGCGCGACCACTGGGCGCCGCCGCACCGCCGCTTTCAATCATGGTTTCCGTGAGGGTGTTCCACGCACCGCACTCGCCACACTGGCCCGCCCATTTGGGAAAGGTCGCGCCGCACTCCGTGCAGCCGTACATGCGCTTGGCCTTTGCCATCTGAGAACCTCCAACCGAAAAACCGCGATGATAGCTCAGCGTGGCGCCGGGGTCCGGATTTCCCCGTTGGCCAATCGTGAAGCACTGTTTCCCACCGGGTCTTCGGCGTTCAGGTCGGCGCCCTTGGCCTTGAGTGCATCCAGTAATTCGACGCGCTGGAACAGCCCGGCGAACATCGCCGCCGTCTGCCCGGCGCCATTACGCTGGTCGGGATTGCAGTCGGCACCCAGCAAACGTTGGGCGATTTTCAACTCGCCCTTGAAAATAGCGCCCATCAACGCGGTATTGCCACGCTTGTCCTGGACACAGGCATCGGCCCCGGCTGCCAGCAACTGCTCCACGGCCGGCCCCTGCCCGTGATAGGCGGCGAGAATCAGCGCCGTGTAGCCCTTGTCATCAACAGTATTCAGGGAATAGCCGGCCTCGATAAAGGTCTTGAGCATTTCCACGTCGCCACGCCGCGCGGCGTCGAAGTAGTAGTCCTGCAACTGCGCCTTGAGGGCCTGCGGGTCAGCGAACACACTCAAGGACCAACAGGCCAAAAGCGCCCCAATAAAGCTACGCATCATCAAATTCCTCCTCGGCCCCTGTAGGAGCGAGCTTGCTCGCGAAAAACGCAAGGGCACCGCGTTAATCCTGAATCTACGCGGTGCCTTCGAGAGCTTCGCGAGCAAGCTCGCGCCTACAGAAGTGGGTATTAAGATCAGTCGGTCAGCTTTTCAGCCAGTGCCTTGACCCGCGCCAGATCGCCCTTGGCAACCTTGGCCACGCCAGTGCCGTATTCCGGGTCGGCCTTATAGAGGAACGACAGGATGATGTGCTTGCTCTCGTCATCCGTAGTCGCCAGGGAGCCACCGAAGTTGTCGATCAAGTCCTGGCGTTCCTTCTTGCTGTAGGAACGGTACAAGTCGCCCGCTTGCTTGAAGTTCTGCTCACGCTGGATCTTCGCCTGCTGGGTGCTACCGGCCAGGGGCATCTGGCTGTAACGCGCACTGTGCAACTCTTCGCGTGGTGCCAGGCGACTTGGTTGGTAGTTCACGCCACTGGTGGTCTTGCCGAAGTTCATGGCGCCATCCTGGTTGCCGTTGTTGACGGTAACCCGTGGGGCGTTGATCGGCAGTTGCAGGGCGTTGGCGCCCAGGCGATACATTTGCGTATCGGCGTAGGAGAACACCCGACCTTGCAACATCCGGTCTTCCGACGGCTCGATGCCCGGGACGAGGTTCGCCGGGGCCATGGCCACTTGCTCGGTTTCCTGGAAAACGTTGGCCGGGTTACGGTTCAGCACCATTTGCCCGACTTTGCGCTCGGGCACATCGGGCCAGATCTTGGTGGCATCCAGGGGGTCGAAATCAAACTTGGCCAGTTCTTCGGGCTTGAGGACCTGCACATACAAATCCCACTTGGGGAAGTCGCCCTTGTTGATATGGGTGACCAAGTCGTTAGTCATATGGCTGTAATCCCGACCCTGGACGTCGACAACTTGTTTGGGGTCCAGGTTCTTGATGCCCTGCAAGCTCTTCCAGTGAAACTTGACGTAGTGCACTTGCCCCTTGGCATTGATTAATTTGTAGGCATGTACACCATTACCGTCCATTTCCCGGTAACTGGCCGGCGTGCCGGAGTCCGAATACAACTCGGTCAATGTGCGGGTGGCTTCTGGAACATGGGAGAAGAAGTCGAAGCGGCGAGAATCGTCATCCAGGTTAGTGCGCGGGTCAGGTTTGAAGGCGTGCACCATATCCGGGAACTTGATCGCATCGCGAATAAAGAAGGTCGGGAAGTTATTACCCACCAAGTCCCAGTTACCTTCGGCGGTATAGAACTTGGTGGCGAAACCGCGAGGGTCGCGCAGGGTTTCCGGGGAATGGTTGCCATGGACAACGGCAGAGAACCGTACGAACACCGGCGTGGCCTCGCCTGCGGCAAATACCTTGGCTTTGGTCAGGTCGCTGAGGTTGTCGGTGACCGTGAAGGTGCCGTGAGCCCCGGTACCACGGGCATGTACCACACGCTCGGGGATACGTTCACGATCAAAGCGCTGCAATTTCTGGATCAACTGCACATCTTGCAGTAATACCGGGCCGGTCGCGCCAGCCGTTTGCGAGTTCTGATTATCGCCAACCGCCGCACCATTATCGCGCGTCAAGTTAGCGGCCTGTACAGACACCGATAGCAGACTGGCACTGGCAATTATCAATACATTTCGCGCAGCAATAGACCTGCGACTAATAAGGTTTTTCATCAGGCGTTCCTCTGGTTGTTTTATTGCACTCGAACAGGTGCTTGCCAGAGGCTAGAGCCCTGAACGCCAGAAGATAAATAGAAAACCCTGACCTACCCGATTGAAAAAATAATCTGGTAAAGCCCTGAAATCACGGGTAATTCGCGCGCGACTGATGGCACTTTGCAAACTATTTGCGATTTAATATGTCGATAACAACGAACAGTGTTAACAGTTGTGTCGCGCAAGCCACTGCAGACTGACTTACACTGCACTCTCCCCTTCTCAACTGTAACAAGGAATAACCTATGGGCGTGCTCAGTGAGTTCAAGGCCTTCGCGGTCAAAGGTAATGTGGTCGACATGGCGGTCGGTATTATCATCGGCGCCGCCTTCGGTAAAATTGTTTCATCCTTTGTGGGCGACGTAGTGATGCCACCCATCGGCGTGTTGATCGGCGGTGTGAACTTCGGGGACCTGGCGGTAACGCTCAAGGCTGCTCAGGGCGATATCCCTGCGGTAGTCCTGGCCTACGGCAAATTCATCCAGAGCATCATCGACTTCGTGATCATTGCGTTCGCGATCTTCATGGGCGTCAAGGCCATCAACCGCCTCAAGCGCGAAGAAGCCGTGGCACCAACCCTGCCACCGGTACCCACCAAGGAAGAGGAACTGCTGGGGGAGATCCGCGATCTGCTCAAGGCCCAGAACAACAAGCCCTTGTAAGCGACTCGCAACATGAAAAGGCGCCTCTGACCAGGCGCCTTTTTTCTACCAGTAGTTTTCTACGGCGACTTGCCCCGGTCTGCGGGCCAGGCTCAATTGCATATCCCGTTGTTTAAGCAACTGGCGGGTGTCATCGATCATCTGCGGATTGCCGCAAATCATCACCCGTGAATGCTCCGGCGTCAGGTCCACGCCCGCCGCCCGCTCCAGTTCGCCATTTTCGATCAGGGTGGTAATACGCCCATTCAATGCGCCCGGGTGCTGCTCACGCGTCACGATGGGCAGGTAGGTGAGTTTATGGGCGTATTCGCTCAGGTATTCACGCTCACCCAATTGCGCGATCAGTGTCTGGTAGGCCAGTTCCCGGGCTTCCCTGGCGCTGTAGACCAGGATGATCCGTTCGAATTTCTCCCACACTTCAAAGTCCTGCAGGATCGACAGAAAAGGCGCAATGCCCGTGCCGGTGCCCAGCAGCCACAGGTCGCGACCATCGACGAAGCGATTCAGGGTCAAGAAGCCGGTAGCCTGGCGCTCCACCAGCAACTCATCGCCAACGCGCAGGCGGCTCAGTTCACTGGTGAACTCGCCGCCAGGCACCACAATGGAGAAAAACTCCAGGAACTCATCAAAGGGCGATGACACCACCGAATAAGCACGCCATACCAGGCTCCCGTCGGGCTTGGTCACGCCCAGGCGAACAAACTGCCCGGCGGTGAACCGAAAACCCGGATCGCGGGTGGTACGCAGGGTGAACAGGCTGGGGGTCAATGACTGCACATCGATCAGGGTCTGGCGGGTGAATTTTTCAGCACTGGCCATCATGGGGGGCTCCGGTCTACAGGTAATCCCTAGTGTCGCCCAAAGTGGCGCCCGGAAACACCGCCGGTTTGTAGTGGCATCCAGCCAGACAAACCAGTTGTGTCGTATAGGCTTCTGATTTAAACGATCTGGCGAAGCCCCGCAAACAGGCGTCCTAGCGTCTGTACCCCTGTCAAAACTGCTAAAAACCGCCGCGATAAGTGCGAAATATCCCACCTAGCGTTTAGATGCTGTCCTACACTCGACCCGGTGACGCTATAGGAAGTGCGTCATGTACAAACCAATATGTACCTCATGGAGAGTTACCGATGGTCCACTGGCGCAACACACGTCTCCCTAAACTGGAAGGTGAGGATGAAGTGACCACAATGTTCGAAGCGGCCCTGAACATCACGTATGAGCTAGGCTTCGAATACTGCGGTTTTACCATGGGCTCCAATGCCCTCTATCGCCCGCCCCAGAACATTAACCTCAACAACTATCCGGATGAATGGAACACCCTCTACAAAACACAACACTACTTCGAGCTGGACCCGCTGGTCAGCCACTGCAAACACAATGTGCTACCGATCGTCTGGGAGGAAAAAACCTTTTCCGCAGTCCCTGACATGTGGGCACATGCACAAACCCACGGCCTGAGTCATGGCTGGGCACAGTCGGTGCACGACTTCCACGGTTTTTTCAGCATGATCAGCCTGGCGCGGCGCAATGGCCCGGTGCAAGCCCATGAACTCTACGAAAAAACCGGCCAGGTCCTGTGGATATGCCATGCCTTGCATACCGTAGCGGCACAGAAATATGCCAAGGCGCCTGATTTCCAATGCCCCAGCAAACTCAGCAGTCGCGAGACCGAGATCCTGCAATGGTCGGCACTGGGCAAGACGGCGGCCGATATCGCCACGATCCTGTGCCTGTCAGAACGCACCGTGGGGTTTCATATCAGTAGCGCGATGAGAAAGCTGGGGGTCAACAATAAGATTGCCGCTGTGATGAGCGCCGTGAAACATGGCCTCTTTTAAGGGCTGCGGGTTAAAACACCGAATGTAATCCTCTGGAAAAAAACGTAACATTTACGGCCAGTTCTGAGTGATGACGCAGCCCTTCAACACCCGCGTCGCAGTCCACTCAGGAGGTTCCTCGCCCAGCCGGGAACACCCGTCGATCATCCAGAGTTCCTCCCTCCATGCCCCTGCTCGAAAGCCCCTTCGCCCAACTCGACCTGATCCGCCAGCCCGAGCAGCAAAATGAACCGCTGCAAGCGTTCGATGCGGCCGACGAGTATTTGCTCGCCTACCTGGCCGAGCAGCAACCGGCCAGCAGCACCCGCGTGCTGGTGCTCAATGACAGCTTTGGCGCACTGGCGGCCAGTCTTGAGGGGCATGTGCATGTCACCACCAGCGGCGATTCGTTCCTCGGCACCCAGGCCCTGCAAAAAAACCTGGTGCGCAATCACAAGACCTTCGATGCCGTCACCGTGGTTCCCGCCAGCCAGATCCCCCACGGGCCATTCGACCGTGTGCTGATCCGGGTGCCGAAAACCCTGGCGCTGCTGGAAGAACAACTGATCCGTCTGCAAGGCCAATTGGCACCCGGCGCCGAAGTGATCGCGGGCGCAATGGTCAAGCACCTGCCCCGCGCCGCCGGTGAACTGCTGGAGCGTTACATCGGGCCGATGCACGCGTCGCTGGCGGTAAAAAAGGCCCGGCTGCTGATCGCCACCCAGGCTGATCGACCGCAGGCCGTGTCGCCCTACCCCACGCGCTATTGCCTGGACGTACCGGCCATCGAATTGCTTAACCACGCCAACGTGTTCTGCCGCGAAGGCCTGGACATCGGCACCCGCGCCTTCCTCCCGCACCTGCCGCAAAACCTGGGCAGTGCCCGCGTGGCAGACCTGGGTTGCGGCAATGGTGTACTGGCGATTGCCAGCGCCCTGCAAAACCCCGAAGCGCAATACACCCTGGTGGACGAGTCCTATATGGCCGTGCAATCAGCGGCCGAAAACTGGCAGGCGGCACTGGGCGAGCGGCCAGTGACTATTCGTCCCGGCGACGGCCTGGCAGACCAGGAGCCGCAATCTTTGGACGTGGTGTTGTGCAACCCACCGTTCCACCAACAGCAGGTGGTGGGCGATTTCCTCGCCTGGCGCATGTTCCAGCAGGCCCGCGAAGCGCTGGTGGTCGGCGGCGCCTTGTACATCGTCGGCAACCGCCACCTGGGTTATCACAGCAAGCTGGCGCGTCTGTTCCGTGGGGTGGAGCAGGTGGCGGCGACGCCAAAATTCGTGATCCTCAAGGCCCGTAAATAAGCCACGCAAAAAAAACCCTCCGCAAGGAGGGTCAATACAGCGTGGGATGTCAGTGAGTGCTCAAGCCAGCGGCGTTCATGAACATGCGCATCAGACTGGCCACCACGAACAAGGCCAGGACGCTGCCGGTCCAGATCATCGCCAGCCAGCCCAGGCGCTGCCAGAGCGGCTTTTTCTCGGCCTGTTCGATGTCGTCCAGTGAAGGTTTACCGCTCATGGTGCGAGCCTCCTAGTGATAGCCGTCTTCATGGGTCACCTTGCCGCGGAACACGTAGTAGCTCCAGAAGGTGTAGCCCAGGATGAATGGGATGATGAACAGCGTGCCTACCAGCATGAAGCCCTGGCTTTGCGGCGGCGCGGCAGCGTCCCAGATCGAGATCGACGGCGGGATGATGTTCGGCCACAGACTGATGCCCAGGCCGCTGTAGCCCAGGAAGATCAACACCAGCGTCAACAGGAACGGCGCGTAATGGGCATTGCGGGCCACGGCACGCACCAGTGCGTACATGGTCACCAGGACCAGGATCGGCACCGGCAGGAACCAGAACAGGTTCGGCAGGGTGAACCAGCGCGAAGCGATGTCCGGGTGAGCCAGGGGTGTCCAGATACTGACGATGCCAATCACCGCCAACACCACGAACGCCAGCGGTCGTGCCAGGTTGTGCATCTGCTCCTGCAACTTGCCTTCGGTCTTCATGATCAGCCAGGTGCAGCCCAGCAGCGCATAGGCCACGATCAAGGCCACGCCGCAGAACAGGGCAAACGGCGTGAGCCAATCCAGTGAGCCACCGGCAAACTGGCGATCAACCACTGGAATGCCCTCGATGAACGCCCCCAGCGCCACGCCCTGGAAGAAGGTGGCCGCCAGCGAGCCGCCGATAAACGCCTTGTCCCACAGATGGCGCTTGTCATCCTTGGCCTTGAAGCGGAACTCAAAGGCCACGCCGCGGAAGATCAGGCCGATCAGCATCAGGATCAACGGCAGGTATAGCGCCGAGAGCACCACCGAATAGGCCAACGGGAACGCGCCAAACAACGCCGCGCCCCCCAGTACCAGCCAGGTTTCGTTGCCGTCCCAGACCGGGGCGACGGTGTTCATCATCACGTCGCGGTCAGTCTTGCCCGGGATGAAGGGAAAGAGAATGCCAATCCCCAGGTCAAAACCATCCATGACCACGTACATCATGATGCCGAAGATGATGATCACGGCCCAGATCAGCGGAAGATCAATACCCATGACTCAATTCCCCTTTTTCAGAGTGTCGCCGTGATCGGCGTCGCCGCTGTCATCGGCCGCCGACAATGGACGCGCCGGGGTGCGTTGCTGCCCGGGGCCACCGTGGGCCGGCTCGGTGCTTTCGTGGGTCACCGGGCCTTTGCGCACCAGGCGCATCATGTAGCCCAGGCCTGCGCCGAACAGGGCGAAGTACACCACCACAAACAGCGCCAGGGTGATGCTCATCTGCACCACGCTGTGGTTGGAGGAGGCGTCCGCCGTGCGCATCAAGCCGTAGACCACCCAGGGCTGGCGCCCGATTTCGGTGGTGAACCAGCCGGCCAGGATCGCAATCAACCCCGACGGGCCCATCCATAGCACCAGGTACAGGAAGGGTTTGTTGCTGTAGAGCTTGCCGCCCTTGCGCAGCCAGAGGCTGAACAGGCCGGTGAAGATCATCAACATGCCCAGGCCGACCATGATCCGGAACGACCAGAATACGATGGTCGAGTTGGCGCGATCCTCGGGCGGGAACTCCTTGAGTGCCGGCACTTGCTTGTCCAGGGAGTGGGTAAGGATCAGGCTGCCCAGGTAGGGGATTTCCACCTTGTACTTGGTCCGCTCTTCCTTCATGTCCGGCCAGCCGAACAGGATCAGCGGGGTCGGCTCATTGCCGATGTTTTCCCAGTGGCCTTCGATGGCGGCGATTTTCGCCGGTTGGTGCTTCAGCGTATTGAGGCCGTGGAAGTCACCGATGACCGCCTGGATCGGCGCGACGATCAACGCCATCCACATTGCCATCGACAGCATGGTGCGGATCGCCGGGTTGTCCTTGCCCCGCAGCAAGTGCCAGGCGGCCGAGGAACCGACGAAGAACGCGGTGGCGACAAACGCCGCCGTGGCCATGTGTGCCAGGCGATAGGGGAACGAAGGGTTGAAGATCACCGCCAGCCAATCCGTTGGGATCACCCGGCCATCGACGATTTCAAAACCTTGCGGGGTCTGCATCCAGCTGTTGGAGGCAAGGATCCAGAACGTCGAGATCAACGTACCGACGGCCACCATCACCGTGGCAAAGAAGTGCAGCTTGCGCCCGACCTTGTTCCAGCCAAACAGCATCACCCCAAGAAAGCCCGCTTCAAGGAAGAACGCGGTGAGCACTTCATAGGTCAGCAAGGGCCCCGTGACGGAACCGGCGAAGTCCGAGAAGCGGCTCCAGTTGGTGCCGAACTGATAGGCCATGACCAGGCCCGAGACCACGCCCATGCCGAAGTTGACGGCAAAGATCTTCGACCAGAAGTGGTAGAGGTCACGGTAGGTATCGTTGTGGGTCTTGAGCCACAGGCCTTCCAGCACCGCGAGGTAACTGGCCAGGCCAATGGTGATGGCCGGGAACAGGATATGGAACGAGATGGTGAACGCGAATTGAATTCGGGCGAGATCTAGCGCCTCCAAACCGAACATAAGTCTTCCTCTGTCAGGTAATACCGGCTGCAAGCAGGGAGGCCTGCACCCACTGCCCCCACGGATATGGAGTGTGGCGAATTGCAATTCGTTCTTTTTTTACCAACCACGTAGGGATTCTGGCCTTGCGGCCGCCAGCACAACACTCAAGTCAGCATTGATCTGGATCAAGCAACGATGAAAGAGTAGTCCCATTTTCCAGGTTGGACTGTGTGGTCTTTTGCCGCGTGACAGGTTGACTCAGCAAAATAGATGCCTTGCTAAGGATATTTCCGAAGCAGCAACTATTTGTTACAGGTTGGTGCTAATCTCGCCTTTCCCCACGCTCAGTCCAGTCCCTGCCGATGCCCAGTGAAACCCCACTGCTGTTACGTCATCACCGCCCTTTTATAGCGTTCTGGCTGGCACGGATTTTTACCGCCAGTGGCTTCCAGATGCTCACCGTGGCCATCGGCTGGAACCTCTACCAACTGACCGGCAACGTGCTGGACCTGGGGTTGGTGGGCCTGGTGGAGTTTGTACCGCGGGTGCTGTTCATGCTGCACACCGGGCATGTCGCCGACCGCTACGAACGACGCAAGGTCGCCGCCATTTGCCAGACGTTGCAGGCGATGATCGCCCTGGCGCTGGTGATTGGCAGCCTGACGGGCAATGTCACCCGCGAGATGATTTTTATCCTGGCATTCCTGCTCGGCGCTGCCCGCTCCTTCGAAATGCCCACCACCCAGGCCCTGCTGCCGAGCATCGTGCCCAGTGCCCTGTTCCCACGGGCGGTTGCGGCGGCGCAGTCGGCCCAGCAATCGGCAACCATCGTCGCGCCGGCCCTGGGCGGTTTGCTTTATGCCTTCGGTAGCGCCTGGGTGTATGGCCCGACGGTGCTGCTGTACCTGATTGCCTGTGTGCTGACCCTCAACCTGCCAGCGCGGCAAACCCCGCTGAACAAAGGCAAGGCCACCCTGGACTCACTGCTGGCGGGGATTCGCTTTATCCGCAGCCGGCCGGACATCCTCGGGGCGATCTCCCTGGACCTGTTCGCCGTGCTGTTGGGCGGCGCCACCGCGTTGCTGCCGGTGTTTGCCAAGGACATCCTGTTGACCGGCCCGTGGGGCCTGGGGCTGCTGCGCTCGGCGCCGGCGGTGGGCGCGCTGCTGATGTCGTTGTGGCTGGCACGGTTTGCCGTGGACCGACATGTGGGCCGTGTGATGTTTACCGCCGTCGGCGTGTTTGGCGTGGCGACCATTGCCTTCGGCCTGTCCACCTCGTTCTGGTTCTCCCTGGCAGTGCTGGTGGTGCTGGGGGCGGCGGACATGATCAGCATGGTGATCCGTGCCTCATTCGTGCAACTGGAAACCCCCGATGAAATGCGCGGGCGGGTCAGTGCGGTCAATGGCTTGTTTATCGGGGCGTCCAATCAGTTGGGCGAGTTCGAGTCCGGCGTTACCGCCCACTGGTTGGGCACGGTGCCCGCCGTGGTACTGGGCGGGGTCGGCACGTTGGTGGTGACCGGGGTGTGGATCAAACTGTTCCCGACCCTGGCCAATCGGGACCGCATGCATACGCCGGCCGAGGCGCCCTGACCCGGTAATTACATGGGGCCATTACTGGATGCGTAGCTGAGTCTTCAGGGTGTTGCGCGGCACATTGATGGACGTGTTGCTGTACTCGAACCAGCCCGCTGCGCGGATATCCACGTCAAAGACATAGACGTAGCCCATCAACGTACCAGCGCCATTGCACGCCTGGCTGCTGGAGCCGACTTGGCAGATAGCCGTACTGCGCCCCGCAAGCCGCGCCCCATCAAAGGTAGCGATGGAGTTATTGCCAAGGCCCACTTCCATCACCGAGACCTGCGTCGGCCCACGGTGCTGGCACTGCCGGGTGCTGTCGGCGACCTCGGCGATGGACTCGTTGCACACCTGGGACTGCACCTGGAACACCCGTACCTCGCTCAAGGCCGGTGCAGGCGCGCCCCACGCCGGTGCCGCCGCCAGCCACAGGCCGATACAGGCGAACGGAGCTAGACTGCACGCGATGGCTTTTTTCATGCTTTGGATGACCCTGGACTGAACGTCGACGGAGTATGCCTCAAGGCCACACTCAACAAAACCGAGGCTGGGCGCCACAGGCCGTCGACCTGCTGGTATGATGCGCCGCTTTTTCCGATCCTCTCTAGAAAACACGCGGCGCTTGGCGCAGTTTGTGCTTTGACTTTGAGGTCAACAAATCACGGCGCCAAGCGCGCCACAGGGAGCAGGCATGCTGGAAAAGCTGTTTCAACTCAAGGCACACAACACCAACGTGCGTACCGAGATTCTCGCCGGTATCACGACATTCCTGGCCATGGCCTACATTCTGTTCGTCAACCCGAGCATCCTCGGCGAGACCGGCATGGACAAGGGCGCGCTGTTTGTCGCCACTTGCCTGGCGGCGGCCATCGGTTCGACGATCATGGGCCTGATCGCCAACTACCCGATCGCCCTGGCACCGGGCATGGGCCTGAACGCCTTCTTTACCTACACCGTGGTCCTGCACCTGGGCCATACCTGGCAAGTGGCGCTCGGTGCGGTATTTATCTCCGCCGTGCTGTTTTTCCTGCTGTCGATCTTCCGCATCCGCGAATGGATCATCAATGCGATCCCCCTGCCCCTGCGCTCGGCGATTGCCGCCGGTATCGGCCTGTTCCTGGCGCTGATCGCCCTGCATAACGCCGGGATCGTGGTCAGCAACCCGGCGACCATGCTGGGCATGGGCGACCTGGCCAAACCTGCACCGATCCTGGCGACCCTGGGCTTTTTCCTGATCGTGGCCCTGGAAGCCCTGAAAGTGCGCGGTGCGGTGTTGATCGGTATCCTCGCGGTGACCATCGCAGCCATCGCGCTCGGCGTGACCCCATTCGGCGGCGTGGTATCGATGCCACCGTCCCTGGCCCCGACCTTCCTGCAACTGGACATCGCCGGCGCCCTGGACGTGGGCTTGATCAGCGTGATCTTCGCCTTCCTGTTCGTTGACCTGTTCGACAACTCCGGCACCCTGATCGGCGTCGCCAAGCGCGCCGGCCTGATGGGCAAGGACGGCCACATGCCGAAAATGGGCCGCGCCCTGATCGCCGACAGCACCGCCGCCATGGCCGGTTCGCTGCTGGGCACCTCGACCACCACCAGCTACATCGAATCTGCTGCTGGCGTGAGTGCCGGTGGCCGCACCGGCCTGACCGCCATCGTGGTGGCGATCCTGTTCCTGCTGGCGCTGTTCTTCTCGCCGCTGGCGGCCAGCGTCCCGGCGTTTGCCACCGCTCCCGCGCTGCTGTTTGTCGCGGTGCTGATGTCCTCGGGCCTGGCGGAAATCGACTGGGACGACATTACTGTTGCCGCGCCGGTGGTGATCACCGCCCTGGCGATGCCCTTCACTTACTCCATCGCCAACGGCATCGCCTTCGGCTTCATCGCCTGGACCGGTATCAAGCTGCTTACAGGCCGCTACCGTGAACTCAACCCAGCGCTGGTGATTCTGTCGATCCTGTTCGTGATCAAGCTAGGCTGGTTCCCCGCATGACTTTTGATGCAGCAAGTTACGCCCTGCAACTGCAAGACAAGGTCACGCGTTTGCGTGACCTGCTCGCGCCGTTCGACGCGCCCGAGCCGCAGGTCTTCGATTCGCCCCTGCAGAACTTCCGCCTGCGCGCCGAGTTCCGCCTGTGGCGCGAAGGTGGCCAGCGCCACTACGCGATGTTCTCCCAGGACGACAAGCGCACGCCGATCCTGATCGAAGAATTCCCCATCGCCAGCTTGCGTATCAACCAGTTGATGCCGCAACTCAAGGCCGCCTGGCAAGCCAGCGCCGCCCTGAGCCACAAGCTGTTCCAGGTGGAGTTCCTCACCACCCTGGCCGGTGACGCGATGATCACTCTGTGCTATCACCGCCCGCTGGACGAGCACTGGCACACCGCTGCCAACCAGCTGGCGGCCGACCTGAACGTCAGCATCATCGGCCGCTCCAAGGGCAAGCGCGATGTGATCGGCCACGACTACGTGGTCGAGAAACTCGCTGTCGGCGGTCGCACCTTCAGCTATCGCCAGCCCGAAGGCGCCTTCACCCAGCCCAACGGCACGGTGAACCAGAAGATGCTCAACTGGGCCTATGACGCCTTGGGCGATCGCAGTGATGACCTGCTGGAGTTGTATTGCGGCAACGGCAACTTCACCCTGCCCCTGGCGACCCGCGTGCGCAAGGTGCTGGCCACCGAGATCAGCAAGACGTCGGTCAATGCTGCCTTGAGCAATCTCGATGAAAACGCAGTGGATAACGTGACCCTGGTACGCCTGTCCGCCGAAGAACTGACCGAAGCCCTGAACGAAGTGCGGCCGTTCCGACGCCTGCACGGTATCGACCTCAAGAGCTACGAATTCGGCAGTGTCTTCGTCGACCCGCCCCGTGCCGGCATGGACCCGGACACCTGCGAGTTGACCCGACGCTTCGAGAACATCCTGTACATCTCCTGCAACCCGGAGACGCTGGCGGCGAACATTGCACAACTGCACGACACCCACCGCATCACCCGCTGCGCGATGTTCGACCAGTTCCCGTGGACCCACCATATGGAATCGGGCGTACTGCTGACCCGGCGCTAACCCTTCAGGGCACAGCAGATCCAGAAATGTGGGAGTTTTCGAGCCCCGGCGAGGCTGCGATAGCGGTGGATCAGGCGACATCTTCAGTACCTGTACCGCCGCCATCGCAGCCTCGCTAAAGCTCGACAGCTCCCACAGGGGATT